>CAZNMS010000241.1:0-12879 GCA_964573505.1 uncultured Planctomycetaceae bacterium
GCGAGGTTCATTTCGGTCTCGCATTGGGTCGCAGAGCCGCGCCCGTTAGGAAGCGAAGTTTCGGCATGGTTCAAAACTGAGTAGCAATCAAAGTGAGCGGCAAGGCGCTAGCCGCCGGTGGCGCCACAAGCACCGGCGGCTAGCGCCTTGCCGCTCACTTCGCTCTCGAAGCTGCTACCTAATGACACCTCGTTTTGAACCATGCCGGAGTTTTGGCTATTTCGTAACGGATTCCGCTTCCTGACGGGCGCGGCTCTGCAACGGAGTAGCGCAAAGGCCGTTGAACCCCCGACGCAAGGTCGGGGGCGTTTTTAATTACAGCCTCAGAGCCCTCAAGCCGACAAACTCAAACTCACTCAAGCGTGCTCTGCGGGGTTGCTCCGTGCATTGAGAGTTCATTGCGCAACTCATGACCGAGCACGCTGTGATGACGGCCATAGCCGAAGTAGATCACGAGCCCGATCGCGAGCCAGATGAAGAGCCGATACCAGTTCTCTGCCGGCAACGAGAACATCAGCAGCAAGCACGTGAGGATGCCGAGAATCGGAACGGCGGGCACGAACGGGCAACGGAAGGGACGCTGAGCATCGGGGTCGATCTTGCGCATCAGCAGCACTGCGGCGCAGACGATGACGAACGCAAACAACGTCCCGATGTTGGTGAGATCGAGCAGCGCGTCGATCGGCAGCATGCCGCCTAAGAGCGCGACGAACGCTCCGACCAGAATGGTGCTTTTCCATGGCGTGCGAAATTTGGGATGCACGTCAGCAAAAAAGGCTTTCGGGATCAGTCCGTCTCGCGCCATTGCTAAGAAGACGCGCGGAGCACTCAGCACATTCACGAGCAGCACGGATGTAATTCCCGCGACACCGGCGATCGAGATGATGACTTCCGCCCATCCGAGCCCCGCTTTGCTGAAGGCATCCGAGACGCCCGCGTTCTTGTCGATGAGGTCGTACCGCACCATTCCCGTCAGCACGGCAACGACTCCGATGTAGAGCACCGTGCATAGCAGCAATGACGCGATGATGCCGATCGGAACGTCGCGCTGCGGGTTCTTCGCTTCCTCTGCATGCGTCGAGACGGAGTCGAAGCCGATGTAGGCGAAGAAGATGATTGCCGCTCCGGCCAACATGCCGACCGGCTTGCCGTTCAATGGTTCTCCGAGCACCGGCGTGCCGAAGAAGCTCAGTCCCGACCATCCGTAAGGAGCGAACGGGCTCCAGTTCGCGGTCTTGATGTAGAAGGCTCCGACGCAGATCACGAAGACGACTGCCGCCAATTTGATGATCACCATCGCGGTGTTGAAGTTGGCGCTCTCAGAGATGCCCTTCACCAGAAACGCCGTCACGAGCGCTGTAATTAAAATAGCAGGCAGGTTGCAGTAAGCCCGCTGACGGTTCAGCAGTTTGCTTTCGAAGGCGGCGTCATCCATTGCTCCGGCGACAACGATCTGAGTTTCTCGATTAGCCCCCGCCTTCTGCTTCGTGACTTCAAAAGCCCAATAGACGCCGCTGACTTTGCGCTTCTCACCGTTCGCCCAAAGAGCTTCAGGATCAGCTTCTTCGCTCGGTTGCTTCAGAAAGACTTTCGGCACGACCGTCACGGAGTTGCGACTGCTGTCGGCATCGACTTCGTTCTCAAGCACCGAGGCGGCGATCTCCGATCGCGAGAACTCCGCAACGACGTTCGGCACGATGAAGCCTTGATC
Source organism: uncultured Planctomycetaceae bacterium (assembly GCA_964573505.1). Lineage (GTDB taxonomy): Bacteria > Planctomycetota > Planctomycetia > Planctomycetales > Planctomycetaceae > AM-0621. The sequence goes on from CAZNMS010000241.1 coordinate 1,712, forward strand.
GTAGTTCGAGGGTGCTCCCGAAATGATGAAGGGCACGGCGATGCTCATCTTCATGAGCAGCTTTTGCAGATAGGCGGACCATCCGTTCGCGACTGCCGCCGCGCCGACCGCGTATTCGAGGACGAGATCCCAGCCGATAATCCATGCGAGCAATTCACCGAGCGTTGTGTAGGCATAGGTGTAAGCGCTGCCTGCGACCGGCGCCATTGAGGCGAACTCGGCATAGCAGAGCGCGGCGAAGATGCAGGTAATCCCGGCGACAACATACGAGACCATCAGCGCCGGTCCCGCGACGCCACTGGCAGCCGAACCCGTCGCGACAAAGATGCCCGCTCCGATAACGCCGCCGACTCCGAGACTCGTCAGAGCAATCGGCCCGAGCACTCGCTTCAGCCGATTGTCACCGGCAGCCTCTTCGAGCAGATCCTTCAACTTCTTCTTCGCGAACATCTGACGGAATGACATCAATGTCTCCTCGATGAGAGTGGCACGAACACAGGAATGCGCGGCGCTGACTCTATCGGTCGACCCGCAACTGCCAAAGGTGCAATGCGTGCGTGTCTTCGCTGGTGAAGGCGGGCGAATTCGTCGATGTTCCGCCGCCTTTGTCGCCGGTCGTCGTAGCATGGACTTCCAGTCCGTGCTGCCTTTTGATGGGGCGTCCTTCTGATGCGGTTGCAGTTCAGCACTGGTTCGAAGTCTGTCCGAGTAGCATGGGCTTCTAGCCCGTGCGGGCTTCATGACGATTCGAATTCGCTTGTAGGAGTAAATACAGCACGGGCTAGAAGCCCATGCTACGACGACGGCTGCTGAATTTTGTTGGACTCGGTTTGAGTACTCGTAACGGACACGCTGATGAGTCAATCCAAAGAGAAATGGGCCTCGCGAGTGGGGCTCGTGTTAGCGATGGCGGGCAACGCTGTTGGGCTCGGGAACTTTCTGAGGTTCCCTGCTCAAGCCGCGAAGAACGGCGGCGGAGCGTTTCTTATTCCGTATCTCGTCGCGCTCGTCGTGATGGGCTTGCCGCTCATTTGGGTCGAGTGGGCAATGGGGCGTTACGGCGGTCAGAAAGGTCACCACTCGGCACCGGGCTGCTTTCAGTCGCACGGCCGCTCGGGCTTTTGGAAGTACTTCGGCATCTTCGGTCTTTGGACCAATGCGGTGATCGCGGCGTACTACCTCTACATCGAATCTTGGACGATGACTTATGCCGGGTACTCGCTGATCGGCGGCTTTAAGGAGACGAAGCCCGACGAATTCTTTGCATGGATGACCGGCGAAGTTCCCAATCAGATTCTGGCCTTCAGCGGCTTCGGCATGCTGATTTTTGCCGTCTGCATCGCGATCAACATCTTCATCCTCTCGCGCGGACTGGCGAAGGGGATCGAGCTCGTCTCGAAGATTGGCATGCCGCTGCTGCTCGTGTTTGCGGCGCTGCTCGCTGTGCGAGGATTTTTCATTACACCGGGATCCGGCGGCGATGAGCATGCGGTCGTGAGCCCAATGGTCGGCTTCAACTTTGTTTGGGAGCCGCGCTTCGAGAAGTTGTCTGACCCGTCCGTATGGCTCGCCGCAGCAGGGCAGATCTTCTTCACGCTCTCAATCGGTATGGGCACGATCCATTGCTATGCGTCGTACCTGCGCGAGAAGGACGACATCACGCTCAATGGCGCGACTGCCGCATGGACCAATGAGCTTTGCGAAATCGTGCTCGGCGGTTCGATCCTGATTCCGATCGCCGTCGCCTACATGGGGCTCGACAAAGTTCAGGAGATGACGGCCGGCGGCTCCGGCTTCGGGCTCGGGTTTATGGTCTTCCCGACGCTGTTCAATAACTGGGGAGCGTTTGCCCCAGTCGCGGGTTTTATGTGGTTTGGCTTGCTGTTCTTTGCCGCGATCACAAGTTCGCTGGCGATGGGTCAGCCGGTGATGGCGTTCCTGCAAAGCGAATATGGAATCAGTCGAGAACGCAGCGCGGTGCTGTTCGGGTTGATGCTCTTGCCGCTCGCATTGCCCGTCGCGTTGTTGCACTCGGCCTCGTTCTTTGACGAGTTCGACTTCTGGGCCGGGACGTTCGCGCTCGTCGTCTTCGCAATGGGCGAGGCGATCTTGTTTGCATGGGTCTTCGGCATGAAGCGCGGATGGGAAGAGATCAACAAAGGCGCCGAACTGAAAGTGCCCGGCATCTTTTATTACATCATCAAGTACGTCACTCCGGCATTCCTCTTGGCGATCTTGTTAGCCGCGACATTCAAGCCGCTCGGTCGCGTCGAAAAGGTCGATCCGAAAACCGGAGTGGTCGTCGTCGACGAGAAGACGAAGCAGCCGCTGACCGAAGACAAAGGATGGGAGCCGCATATCAAAGCCGCGTTTGGCTCCGGCAAAGCTCCCGAGTGGCAATGGGCGGGAGACAGTCTCATTGGCCGCCTGCTTCACAAAGACATTCCGATTCCGACCGGTCCCGACGCCGACCCGAAAAAGGTCGAGTTCACAAAGAACCTGCAACTCACGCGCGACATTTGCCGGCTCGTGATGTTGGCGGTGTTCGTCGCGTTTGGCTGGGTCATCAAGAACGCCTGGGACACTCGCAAACGAGAAGGGAGAGCGTAGTCATGAGCGGATCCGCATGGCTTTTCATGCTGAGTACATGGGGCGTGACGATCGGTTGCACGCTGTATTGCTTCAAGAAGTTGCTGACGTCGGACAAAGCGCTCGGCGGCGGAGACGAAGACGAGAGCGGCAAGTAGCCGCACCGTCGTCGCGATCGGCGTCAGGCCGAAATGCAAAATGAAGAATGCAAAAGGCAAAGTGGTCAGAGACGGAGTCCGTCTCATCCCCATTTTGCCTTTTGCCTTTTTTCACTCCCCACTCCCCGCTCCCCACTCCCCACTCGCATCACAAGATGGGTCCGGTTAGGCAATTTGGGGAAATCGACCGACCGGACTGCCTGCGATGACTTCGGCACAAGCGCTCTGCGCCGCAAAACCGTCATTCGAGTACCGGCGGCAGACGATACTGATTGCGGTTCGTCGCCCTTCAGGGACGTTGTGCCCTTCGAGTATGCGGCGACGAATCTGCCTTTGAACGCAGCCGAATCTTGCAGCACTGACTTCGGGTCAGTCTCAAGCGGCGGCGGTGCTACAGGATGTAGCCATAAGGCACTGAACCATTGGGCTAAACCCGATGGGGATGAGTCTCAAGCAGATGCCTTAGAGTCGGTGCGGAATTCATTGCTGCGGTTTGCTGTGCGAACCAACGTCGGATCGCTCTGCGTTCCCGACGACCGAAGCAGTGATTGCCGGCCGGTTCTTATCGCTCATCGAGGGACCGATGCGACGGCTTCATTTCCTACTTATGGCCTGCGCGCTAGCTGCGGGGGGATGCGTTCTTCCTTGCGGCGGAGGAGCGTGCAATGCGAAAGGCCGATTGTGGGAGCCGCCCGCGCAGCGTTACGAGCAGACCGAATTCTCGGTCACCGATTCCTGTGCCGTTTGCCCGACTCCCTATCCGACGTTCTCGAAGTACTGGCCGGGACTCGATGAATGGTCGACGAATCACACCGCGAAGAACGTCGCGAACCGACAACTCTTCTCTCAGCAATTGAGAACATTCCGCTTGCTGAGTTCGCACTTCAAAGACGGATACCGGCAAGCCTTCATCGACATCGCTAACGGAGGCAGCGGCGATTGCCCGCCGGTACCGCCGCCAAAATACTGGAATACCTATTACAGATCCGAATGCGGCGAGAAGTACGCCGAGCAATGGTTCAACGGTTATCGCGCCGGTGCTGCGGCGGCCAACGTTCAGATTGGCAAGATGCGAACGGTGCATTCCTCTGCCGACTGGCAAGTGCCGCCGCGCAATAAGTTCGCAGGAGCGGATCAGTGCGTGTCGGGCGGTTGCTCGACGGGGCAATGCGATCCGCGCATCGGTACTCCGCCGCCTTCAAACTTCGTGTGCCGACCGGGAATGGGAATGATGGGCGACTCGCCGCAAGTGCCCGTCGGCTACGGGCACCTGCTGGCCATGCCGCAAATTCCTCAAACGCAATTCTCACCGTCACCCGGCTTTGATCCGCAGATGCAGAGCATGCCTCAGCCGATGACGCCGCAACCAATGCTCGGACCGCAGCAGCCTCAACCGAATTTCGGCATGGCGCCGGGCTATGGAACAATTCCGACACCGTCGTTCGGGCCGAGTGCTCCGGCAATGGCGCCTCAGCCGCAGCAGCCGGTGATGGGACCGGGTTACTCCGCACCTGCTCCGGTGCCAAATGGCACCAGTCGCAGTTTCGATATTGGTCCCGGTTACTCGGGATCGTCGACAGGTTCAGCTCCGTTTGGAGCTGCGCCGCAGTTTGGGCCGAGTCAAAGCGGCCCGGCGCCCGGACATAGTTCGGGCGGTTCGAGTGCATGGACCAATCCGCCGCCGTCTCGACTGCCGCCCGAAGGGCTCGTCTTTTGAGCGGGCGAGTCGGGGGCGTTCGAATCGCAATTGGCAACTTCAAGCGGCTCGTACTTCTTCGACTCTTGAGGTTCAGGGTTAGCGAGTCGCGGAGCGACTCGCCTACGTAGCTCAGTCGCTCCGCGACTGAGTTCGAGCACGTCGGCAGCGTCTCGTTGTTTCAACCGCAGAACGAACTCTCAATCGCGTCCTCGCTTCAGCAACTTGCAGAACGATCTCCTCAGCAAAGCTCCGCTATGAAGACTTCGCGAATCATCACTCGTCAGCAACCGACCGCGACTGCGAAGAAGGTGTCGCTCGGGAGCGTTGCGCTGCTGATGCTGAGCCTGCTTTCTGGCTGCGCGGCGTTTCGTCCGATCAATGCTGTTCCGGCTCGTTATCTGCCGGACGAACTGCGAGGCCGCACGCGCGAAGAGATGCGGATGATTGACCTTTCGATGCTCAAGCAACGAGCGGTTGCTGAGCACATCGTCGACTCGGGCGATTCGCTCGCGATCTATGTCGAAGGCATTCTCGGTCAACGCGAGCAGCCGCCGATCAATACGCAGTACTCGTTCGATCCCTCGCGACCGCCGACATTGGGCTATCCGCTGACGGTTCGAGACGACGGCACTTTGTCCCTGCCTTTGATTAGTCCGATCACCGTGCGCGGCAAGACGATCCCGCAGGTCGAAGAGGCGCTGCGCTATGCCTACACCATTGAGCGGCGACTGCTGCAACCGGGCCGAGATCGGATTCTCGTCGCGCTCAATCAGCCGAGAACCTATCACGTTCTTGTTGTCCGACAGGAAGACATCGGCAGCGACTTCGACAGCGGAGCCACTCCGCGCGTAAGCGCAGTCAATTTGCAGTCGGGCATGATCGGCTCGGCGAAACGCGGGAATAGTCGCGCTCTGCAACTTCCGGTTTACAAGAACGACGTGCTCAATGCGCTCGTCGAATCCGGCGGGTTGCCGGGGCTCAATGCGCAGAATGTGATCTATGTCATTCGGTCGCCCCGCCCGCCGAAGCCCAGTCCGCGACCGGCTCCGCAGATGCCGACCTATGCCTATCCGCAGCCCGTTGCGCTGCCTCAATCAGTTCCCGGTCCGAGCATGTTGATGGGACCGGGATACGCCGCACCTCAGCCGGGGATGATGCAGGCGCTTCCTCAAGGAGCTATGCCGCAAGGGATGCAGCCTCAAGGTGCAGCACCGAGTTACGCGCCTGCACCGAATGGCGGTCCGAGCTTCGTCCCGCCAACAGCAGCACCGTCGGGCAACCGAGCGACTCCGATGAGCGGTGAGCGATCGTCGTTCAAACCGGCTCCGATCATTCGCGGTCAATCACCGGACGGCGTGCAGCAGATGAGCTGCCCCAATGGGCAATGCGGGCAGCAGCCGATGATGTCGATGCCGATGAGTTCCACTCAGCCAATGCTCGGCGGCGATCTGTCTGCATCGGGCTTTCAACCGCCGCCAACATGGCACGACGTCGACTCGATCGCTCAAGGCAACTTGTGCGGGAGCAGTCGCACGGTGCGCATCCCATTACGACTCGATACGAACGACTGCATCAACTTCACCGAGCAGGACATCGTGCTTGAGAACGGCGACATCATCTTCATCGAGGGACGACTCGAAGAGATGTTCTATACCGGCGGCTTGCTGGGCGGCGGGCAATACACACTGCCGCGCGATCAAGATATCGACATCCTCGAAGCCATCGCGATCGCACAGAACAGTGGCGGAAGCAATCGCGACGCCTACGGCAAGTCGGCTCTGAATCAAGACGTGACGATCAGCGCCAGTGAAGCGATCGTGCTTCGCAAGTTGCCGAACGGAACTCAGATGCCGATCCGCGTCGACCTTTATCGAGCCCGCACTTACCCCTCCGAGCGGATCAACATTCAGCCGGGCGACTATGTGATGCTGCAATACAAACCGGCTGAAGCAGTTGGCGCGTTTGTGGAGCGGCACATCTTAGAGACCGCGCTCTTCGGAGCTGCTGCTGCGACGTTTAATCGCTCGCGCTGAGTGTAATGCCGATTGCATGATCGCCGTCGCAGAGCGACGTAGGCGAGATCGTCAGAGGCTGCCGAAAAAGAGTGGCACGACGCTCCGCGTCGTGAGTCCCGAGCAAGAACGCCCGTAGAACGACGCAGCGAAGCCGCAACCAATAGTCGCCTTTCGCTCCGCGAAAGGGAGCTTTTGCCGAGCAAAAGCCGACGCTCGACGGCGTCAATGGATGCGTGCAAGCCGACAAGAAATCACGAAGTAGCAGAACAACGGGGACTCTCGACGCGGAGCGTCGAGCCACAATGTTCTCGACAGCCTCGTCAGATTTCGGACGCATTCAAAATGCCTGAAATCTCACGATTTCAGCTACATGTTGGGACGTTGCACTACTTCGACTTCGGGTCCGGCTGCTTTTGCTTCGACAGTTTGTCGGCGTACTTCTTCAGCGCGTCGCGGTACTCAAGCGGCACGGGCACTTGCTTGTCGGTGAAGTCGTTTGTTGAACGCTTCTTCTGAGTAGCGTCCTCTCGCTTTCCGCCGGTCGAACGCAGATCGAGCGACTTCAGCATCTCTTCGAACTGACGACGTCGCACTTGCTCGGCGGGAGTGTCGCCGCCCGACTTCGATTGCTGATCGAGACGATCAACGAAGCGCTTGAGGTCATCAGCGGTCCATCCGAGTTCTTTGAGCAACTCTTGATCGACGTCACCGCGCTCAAGCTCATCCTTCAATCGCTTGAGGACGAGATTCGTCGCCTTCTTCTTGTCGTCGAGATTCACCGGATCGGGATCCGAGCTTGCATCACCGGCAGTGCCCGATGAGCCGTCGCTGTTGCCGTCGCGCGATTGCAACTGATTCGGAGCGCCCTTTGCCGGATTGCCGCCGTCCTTCGGCTTCTGCGGATTAGTGCCCTCTTTCGAGTTGCCCTCGCCGCCTTTTTTGCCCGGTTGCTTTGATTCGCTCTCGCTTCCGTCAGGGCAACTGTCTGACTGCGACTCATTCGACTTCGGACCGTCTTGCTTCTTCTCGCCGTTCTTCGACTCGCTGCCCTTCATCGGATCCTTTGACTTCGAGTCGCTCTTTTCAGCACCAGGTTTGCCTTTCTGAGCCTCGCCCTTTGCATCCGACTTTGAAGCGGTCTCCGAGTCGTTCTTCGAAGCGTCTTGCTTGCCCTCTGTCTTCGGCGACTTCGGATCGTTCTTGCTCTGAGTATCGCTGCCATCTTTCTTGTTTGAGGCCGCGCCCATTGGCGTGCCATCGGGGTTCTTCATGTCGGATGACTTCGCCGTTTTCTTGTCGCCATCAGCAGGCTTGCTGTCCGAGCCTTCGTTGCCTTTCGGATCGGACTCAGACGAAGTCGCGTCAGGCTTCTTTGAGGTCTCTGACTTCTTGTCATTCGAAGAAGACTTTGAAGGCGCGTTCTGCTGATCCTGCGGCATCGGTTCGGACTTCGGCTTCGACGATGAAGTCTCTTTCGGGGACTGGTTGTTCGAGTCCTTCGGAGACGTTTCGTCGTCCTTCTTCGACGAACCCGTTTTCGGATCCTTCATCTGCGGATCAGTGGCCTTCTGAGGATCAGACGAACTGGAAGCATCCGGCTTCGTGTTCGGCGTCGGCTTCTCACCGTTCTTCTGAGGATCCTTCGACTTCGAGTCCGAACCGCTGCTTGCTGGCATCGGATCTTTGCTTGCCGGCTGCTCCTTTGAGTTCGGCTGCTTGCTGTCGTCGCTCGATTGACCGGGCTTCTTTGATGACGACTCAGCGGGCTCTTTCGACTCGTCTTTGCCTTTTGCGTTGTTTGGCTTCGGCTCAGTCGTCTGCGAGTCGTTGCTCTTCGTCTCGTTCGGCTTTGTTGAGTCGCTTGAAGGCGACGTCTTCTCGGGCTTACCCGCTTCATTGGGTTGCGAAGCTTTCATTGGCTTCTCGCTCGATGGATTCTCGGTCGCGCCGTTTGAGGGATCCTGCTTTGCTTCGCCCTCCGGCTTCGGGGAGTCATTCGGTTGCTTGCTCGGTGAATTCTTCTCGCCGCCCTTTTGCGGATCACTCTTCTCGGGCTTGTCGGAGCTGTTGTTCGCCGAGTCACTCGGCGCGTTGTCGGGTTTCTCAGTCTTCGACTTCTCGTCGTTCGGCGCCTTCTCTTTCGAGGACTCGTTCTTCTCCGAACCGTCTTTTGGCGGACGGTCTCCCGACTTCTGCTTTTGCTGCTGTCGTTCGATGGCCTTGCGCAATGCGTCGGCATCATCCGAGCCATCGTTCTTCAACGGCCGACGTTCCGACTTTGAATCGTTCTTCGCACCGTCGTTCGACGAGTCGCTTTGATCAGACGACTGCGAACTTCGATTGCCGGTCTTCTTGCCTTTGGGATCCGATTCCTTTGACGCCGGTTGATCCTCTTTTTGCTCGGTCTGCGAGTCGTTCTGCTTGCTGTCATTTTTCTTACCCGACTTGCCGGGCGCGGTCTTCTCGTTGTCGCTCTTGTTGTCTTGCTCATCGTCCTTCGAGTTCATCGGCTCTTGATTGGGACGCTTCTCATTCGTCTGATCGTCGCGCGGGTTCTTATCGGGAGTGGAATCGTTGTTACGCTTGTCGCCATCACGCGGATCGCTCGACGGCTTCGGGTCAGCATCGGGGTTCTCGGCGCCGGGATCATTCTCATCCCGCTTGCCGTTCTGCGGCTGATCGGTCTGCTGAATCTCGTCGATCTTCTGATTGTCCTTTGCCAGTTGCTCATCGACCTGCTTCTGAGTGCCCGGCTCGATGATCGTGATCACGCGACGTTGAGACTCTTTGCGATTCGCAAACGGCTCTTTGTTGTCGCGCGCCGCGACATACATCGTGACTTCATCGCCGGCCTTGAGATTCAAGTCCGCCAATCGCCACTCGTAACGAACATTGGCTTCCGACTGACGCGGCTCAGAGATGACTTTGTCGAAGATCTGCATCTCGTTCTTCATCGCGAAGAGCTGCACATCGCGCAGCAAGAAGTCGGGATCTCGCGCCTTCACCAGAATGGGCACGATCGCATTCGCGAAGAGACTCATGTTCGTCTTCGGAGCAACAAGCTCGAGTTCCGGCGGAGCATCGCGACGAAGCAAGATCGTCTGCACGGCGGGGTTCGGATCAGAGAGCCCGTTCTCGGTACGCACTTGAATGCGGTAGTACTTCGGGAACGAGCCGTCGCTGCGGAACTCAGCTTTCCAATCGACCGACAAGCGGGTGCCGTCTGTAACTTTAATTGCCTTCTCTTCGCCTTTGATGCCGAACTTGTCGTCGTCAGAGAACTGCAACGTCGCCGACTTCACCGGCATGTTCGTCGTTGCGGCGATCGTCACGATCGAGCCTTCGAGCGTATCGACATTGCCACTCGGCTGAGTCTCTCGCTCCTTCAGTGTGTACTTCGGGTAGTCGTAGACGACTTCGTGAATTGTCGCTGACGGCGGCTGAATCACCGTGACATGAAAGCTCGGTGAGTGAGCGTCTCCGGCTTCGACCCAGTAGTCGAGATCCTGCATGAGTCCTTCACCGCGTTCGCCATCAAGTACGCAGCGATAGCGCTTCAGTCCGTCTTCCAACAACCGCATCTCAACCGCGCGATCGACGACTCGTCGATCGGCCGTTGAGTACTTCAGCACGACTTGCGTAGGGACATCACCGAGCAAGTCGGCGGTGATTTCGAGCACCGTCCCGGCCGGCACTTCGGCACCTGCGGGATCGACCTTCGCGATCTGCGTGCGCGTCGCAACTTGCACGTCCGAAGTCGGCATGAGAGCGCGCCAAATCGACGGCCCGACCTTCTTCGGTGAGAAGACAACATACGCCGCGAACAAGAAGACGACGGCGACGAGCGCATAAAGCAGCTTCAGCAACGACTGCCGATCGACTGCTTCTTCAACATCAGCGTGCGACAACGAAACCGCCGCGCGTTTCTCGATAGACCGCATGATCAACGGCGAGACTTCGCGGCCGGCATTTCGCAGGTCGACCAAATTGATGAGGTTGCTTTGCAGATCGGGCGAGATGCCTTCAATCGCCCGCGCGGCATAGAGCTGATTGATGCGACGCAAGCTCGGCATCACGACTTTGAAGCCGATCCACCAGCACGTTCCGACGATGAGCACGCTGAGCAACGCAACGCGCCAGAAGTATCCGAAGCCGCCGGAGATGACCCAATGGTCGAAGATCGCGAAGACGAGCAAGTAACTCAGCACGGCGACGGCAATGCCGCATAACGCCGTCGCGATATCAGCAACCTTCATGCTCTGCCGCGTCGTCTGCAGCTTGAGATCGATGTACTCATCGAACTCGACGTACTGCGAAGATTGAGTCGCTGTCGACATGATCGATTCCTCATGCGGTATCGCGGTCGGTGCGTTTGAGAGCGGCCACTGATCGAAGAACTCAGTCGCAAAGACGAATGGCAGCGCGTGAGTGCTGCGGCCCATTCGTCGAAACGGCAGCCGGATAAGCGTTCGAACTCACAGAGAACGCTCAGCTTGCCGCTGTTGCGGGACTCTATTCTTCGACGGAACTCAACGCGATTCGATGATGCGCGTTAGGCAAACTCTTCAGGAAACAACCGGGCGGAGCGGGAAGATGTCGACGTTGACGCCGGGACTGAAGAGGACATGCTCGGGATAACCCGTAAGGTCGATGCCACTGGCATGCGTGAGCGATTGATCGCATCGCAGCAATCGCGCCGGTCGTAGC
>CAZNMS010000242.1:0-12863 GCA_964573505.1 uncultured Planctomycetaceae bacterium
TTCAAACAGAGAAAGCGAAATCCCGCTGCGGCTCGGGATGGAATCCCAAGCTACTGCAAGCCGCAGCGGGATGAGGCTTTCCTAAGACAAACGACAACGCCGTCAGATTTCGGTGCGACAGTTGAGCCTCGCATCGAGGCAACTCATGACGGCGAAGTTGTTCAAACAGAGAAAGCGAAATCCCGCTGCGGCTCGGGATGGAATCCCAAGCTACTTCTCGGACTGCCCGTTACGGCATCTTCAGATCGAGATCGACGATGGCCTTCGCTGCCCGAGGAACAGTCGCGAGGAGTGACTGCGGCTTGCTCTTCTCCGTCATGCGTGCCTTCAACTCGTCGAGCGGAAGATTCGTCGGAGCATTAGACGCTGCGTCTTCGGGAGTCACCCAAACGAGCACGACGTACTTGCCCGGCTTCGGTCCTTGAGCGGCGTCGAAGGCATAACGACCACTCGCAAAAGTCGTTCGAACCGACGGCCCCGCAGTGCCGGACTCAGGGACAAAGCTGATGATGCCACTCTGAGCTTCGAGTCCGATCAGCTTTCCGCTGACTGCGCAGCGATCCGTCACCGCGCCGCCGCAGCCGAGAACGAATGCGAGCAAGGCCGTCTCAGCGAGCCGGATGTTCGAAGTGTTGAGCGGCATCGTGTGCCTTATGGGTGATGAGCATGGCTACGAGATAACGGAGTCAGAGCGGCCATCGCCGGACTCGTTGCCTTTCGATCTCAGCCGAGTCGCCTGAGCTACGAGGCTCACGACGGCCACTACTCAGATCGGCTAATCGCTCGATGCGGTGCGAGGCTGAACTTGAAGAGACTCACTCAGCGACCAATCGCTCTAAGTTTGCTGACACAGGCTCATTCCGAAACCACTTCCGCTGCTTGCAGCTTTGCTGACCGGAGCACTTTGCCTGACCGGTTCGAGCACGGACTTCGGCATCTTCGGTTCGGATTCACCGCGAGTCGGCTTGCTTCTCGGCGCACGGTTTCGCGGGTGCAGGCGGCTGATGCATGAGGTCGATCAAAGGGCAGATTGGCTCGACGCATTTCGCGTCGACCATTCGAGTCTTCCAACAGTGCCGGTTGCAGCAAGATGGCCACTTCGCTTCACGTTCCTGTCAGCTCTGAGCGTCGCGCTTCGAACCCTCATGATTGGGTGATCGGACTGTGCGACCAATTCACCGAAGCCAGTGGATGGTCGCTCGGCTTCGAGCAGCTTGACGATCATTCGGAACGGCAAACCGAACAACTGAATTGGGCATGGCATTCAGATGTCTCGGACGGCGAGCAACGCTTCGGAACGATGTTCCTAACGCCGGTTGAGAATCCTGTAACAACAGTGACATTCCCGACGGCCTACCGTTTAGCCGAACTGTTTGCAGCACAGCTCAATCGCAGCTTGCGTTTGCAGCGATTACTGAAACAGCAGTCGCATGAGATCGGGGCGTTCGTGAATCCTGAAGAGGGGTACGGACAGCAATCATTCGGCAATCGGTTGCGCGGCTTGCTGCGAGCAAGTGCCACTCTGACCAACTTCCGCAGTGCGGCGCTGTTTGTGCTCGAACCGGACGGCACCGGCGTTCGACTGCGGTTCACTCACCCGCAGAACCAAAATGCTGTGCCGAGTCCGGTTCGGGCTTTCGAAATCAGCCCGCCCGACTTCGACGCCTTGCAGCACGGGCATGCGATCGTGAGACGCGGTGAGTTTGATCGCTATGACGACTGGCTGCCGCGCGAAGCAGCGATCGGAGTGAGCGTCGCCGTGCAGAACGACTCGGGACCGATCGGCACAATGTGGCTGTTCGATCGGCGGCATCATGAGCCTGATGCGAAAGAGCTTGCTCTCTTGCGCGGTTTCGGTCGGCAAGTCGCAGATGCCTTTGAACGACTCGTGCTCTTGCGCGACAGCGAAACGAAGAACCGCATGTCGCGAGAACTCGACATCGTCGCGAGTTCGACGCCCTGCTGTCAGGATTCGTCGACGACCTATCCGGGTTGCGAGATTGCAGTGCGAGTCTGCTCGCACCATCAAGTTGGCGGCGATCTGTGTGAAGCGATCCCCGTCGATGACGATCGCACGATCTTCGTAGTCGGCGACGCGTCGGGAGACAGTTTGCCGGCAGCCGTTGTCATGCAGACAACGCGCGGCGCGCTGCATGCTCTGCTCGCTGAGCACGGCACGGACTTGCCCGATGTGAATGATCTTGTTGCAAAGCTCAATCAGGCCGTTGCGCGAGTGACTGCGGCGCAGCAATTCATCAGCTTCATTCTCGCGATGTTCGATCGACGGACTAAGCAACTCACACTTTCGAACGCGGGTCATCCGCCGCCAGTGCTGCTGCGAAATGGAGAGGTCACTCATTTCCGCTCGCACGGGTTGCTGTTGGGTGTGCTCGACGAAGCGACATATGGCCGCGAGCAACTGGACCTGCAGAGCGGCGATCAAATGGTGTTCTTCACCGACGGCATCACTGAAGCCCGAGATCGCGACGAAGAAATGTTTCAGCACGCCGGCATCACTCGGTCACTGACCGAGTCGGGGCAGACGAGTGCTCGCGATGTGCTCGAAACCATTTGGTCGGACTATGAGCGTCACACCGGCGGCGAGAACAACGACGATCGCACGCTGATGGTGATTCGCATTGAGTAAGTGCTTCGGCGAAGAAGCTTGAGCACCGAAGTTTCAACAATCGCTGCGTTTCTCAGTAGCAGAAGTCGTGAGACCTCTGACGCAGTCACAGCGGCACCGAAATCTCACGATTTAGGCTACTGGAGAACGACGTTCTCACATGAGTACCGCAGCTACTCAGCACTCGGAACCGGCAGAGGTTGCAATGGCTGAGGTTGAATCGGTTGCGACACCGGCGTGATGGCCGCTCCGTTCGAGACCGGCGTATTGGCATAGGCGCCCGGTTGCCCCAGTTGCTGAGCTTGAGGACTCGGTTTGTGCGTTGCCGTCTCGATGACTTGCGCGACCTCATAGGCGACGAAGCGCTGAAACGTCTGCGGCGAGTCGAGGATGCGGTCGTCGCCAAAAAGGCTGTCGGGGAACGCGAGATTCTGACCGGCGTAATGTCGGGCTCGACCGAGCACGCCGGTATCTCGCATGTCCCATAAACCGTCGAGCGCGGAGATCACGACGCCCTCAGCCGGGCTCACGAGCAACATCGAGAGTCCCAATTGAGGCGGGTTGTAGCCCGAGTAATGCGTGATCTGGACGAAGAGCACGCCCTGCACTTGATAGCGATGCTTCACATGGAGCAATTGCTCTTCGTCGAACTTACCGGAAGCAAAGACGTCTTCGGCCTTTGGGTTCTGCGAGTCTTCGCGTACCTGCACGACCTCGAACCGTCCCGACTTCTGCAATTCTGCGACGAGTGCTTGCTGCACTTGCTCGGACGCGGCGGGAATGTTTGAGCGATTCGCAAACGGCATGACGGCGATGCGCTGCACCTCATCCCATTCGAACTCGCGAGTCGAATAGCTCGTCAACTTCGGCGGTTCGGGAATGAAGTCTTTATTCTTACATCCCGAGCCGACAGCGATCAGCGACAGTAAGGCGAGCAGACAAAACGTTCTCATCGGCAAGTCCCTTTGCCTCAACTGGCGGACGTAGCAGCGATCTGCAGCGGTGAATGGTGCTTACTTACCGGGCTTCCCGAGTGGCCCGCCCTTTGACTTCGACTGATCGAGCAACTTCTCGAGATCGAGCGGCTCGCGCGAGCGTTCCTTCAAGTCGGATTCAACCTGTAGGAATTGTTGCAGGAGCTGAATGATGGTCTGCATCGTCGCGAGGTTGTCGGCTTCGGCGCTGCGAATCTTCTCGCGCAGGTCGGTCATGTTCTGCGACCATCCTTCGAGCTGCGCTTTGACGGCGACGAGTTCTTGCCGCGTCGAGTTCATCTCGCGAATCGCTTCGACGAACTTCGCGTTCTTTTGCTCGATCTCTCGTTCGAGAACGGCAACGCGCTTCTTGTATTCGTCTTCCCGCTGCTTGTACTCGTCGAGTTCTAGCTGCAAGTCGAGCGCGCGCTGTGTAGCTGTTTCTCCCGGCTTGAGGCCGAGTTTTGCTCCGACAACTGACGGTCCCTTTGCGAGGAATGCCGTCGAACTGACTGTCGGTCCTGACGACGGAAAGCCGGATGCGTCGGCAGGCATCTCGGTCGTGCCGCCGGTTCCGGGCATTGGCATCGCTCCGGGGATCGCTCCCTGCGGCATCGTTGCGCTGGCAGGAACAACTGCCGAATCCGAGTGCTTGCTGCGCGACGGATAGGTGAGTTTGAGAGTCGGCAACTCCATTGCCGAAACCGCGACTCCCGCGACGCAAGCAACGCCCGTTAGGGCGAAAGTGGACTGTTTCATGATGGACTCGCTGAGCGGTCTGAAGCGGAGTTATTGAGAGAGTTCTTCACGCGAATTGCAGTGAGGTCGTTATGTCGTCTTTGTTACATCGTCCGAGCGGCTCGAATAGCAGCCTGCACATGAAAGATGGGTGCCGCCTTTTGACGGCCTCGTGCGAAGTTGCCGATCTCGCAGCAGGCATGACTGAGTCAGTCGCGGCGCAGTCCGTCTCAGTGGAAGAGAGGCCGTTCAATCGGGATGCAATCAGCGGGAGCGAGCGGCTTGCTCATGAGTCGTAGACGCAACGAATTCGTGTCCGTTGTCCACAGGGGCAAATCACATCGATCGCCTGAATGCGGTCGCCCAATCGGATCAGTTCCACTTTCGGCTCGGGCTGATCTTCGCCGTGCTCTTCGGTTTCTTCGCAGGGGCGTCCGACTCGAATGACGTCATTCGAGAACGCCACTGTTCGGCCCGGAACGATCGCTCGCTCCGAAGACGTCAGCTTGAGTGCCATAACTACTTCCCTCCTCGCAGACTCTACTGGTCGATCGGAACACTCCGGTTGCCGGGGTTGTGCCGATTCTTCAAGTCATAAGATCGAACCGCAGTGAACGCGGTCGTGAGGGATTCTTCGGGCGGCGACCGTAGCGAGCGGTTCGATTGGAAAGGCGTCTTGCCGGAATGTTCGAGGCCGCGGAAAGAATGCCTCAAGTTGCGGAGGCGATTGAGCTACTTCGGCGACTCGCTCCTCATTCGCTGTCCGCGATTCGAAGAGGCCCAACGCTAGCCTGATGAAAAGATGGCCCCCGAGTTCACCTCGGGGGGTAACGGCCTTTGCGCTAGTTGAATCTGAACTCACTCGAAGTTGTGCAGAGGCCGTCGAGCCCCCGGCACAAGGCCGGGGGCGAAGTTTTCATCACGCCAGCACAACGCTGTTTTGAGGGGCTCAAAGCAAATCGGCCTTCGCAATGCGAAGGCCGATGCTGAGCTGATGATGGCACGCTGCTGACGTTAGTCGTTTCGCAGCGAGAGATTCACTTCCTGCAGTTTCGCGCGAATCTCGTTGAGCGACGTCACACCGAAGTTGCGTGTCCCCAACAGCTCGTCGGGAGTTCTCGCAACGAGTTCGCCAATGACGGTGATGTTGAGACGCGACATGCACTTTCTCGCGCGGACCGACAGGTTGAGGTCGCCAATCGGTTGTTCGAGTATCGCTCGTTGCTCTGGCGGCAGATCCTGCGGCAAGAGTTCTTGATCCTTCTTGTCCGGCGAGTGCGCGTGCTGGCCGATCTTGAGGTTCTGCGTCTCCATCAATTCGCGCAGTTCCTTCAATGACGTCTCGCCGAAGTTGCGGCTCGCAAGAAGTTCGGCTTCGGTGATCTTCGTAAGGTCGCCCAATGTGTTGAGATTGAGCCGAGTGAGACAGTTGCGACTGCGAACGGAGATCTCGAAGTCGGACAGCGGACGAGCGAGTGTCTGCCGCGCCTTTGCTTCCTCTTTGAGAGTCGACTCGTCGATGAGCGCGCTCTCGGCAGTGTCGATGTCTTTGAGGTAGAGCTTTGCGATCTCGTGATTCGGATAGTTCCGCAAGACTTCGCGATAACAGAAGGCCGCGCACTGAGGCTTATCAGCGTCCTCATACAGCAAGCCGAGATTGATGAGAGCGGCGACATAGAACGGCGGTCGCGACAAGCAACGCTCGTAGAGCATGATCGCTTCGTCGTCGTTGCCCTGCCGCTGCGATTCATTGGCGAGCCAGAAGAGCGCCTTTGTGTGTTGCGGATCCATATCGACCGCACGCTCGAAGTACTCGATCGAGCCAATCGTGTCGCCGCGATCGGCGAGAATGCAGCCGTACTGGAACGAGTAGTCCGCACGCGAAACGGCCTTAGCGGCAATGGCCTTGAGAGCCTTCTCTGCTTCATCAAGACGTCGCGACTGACGAAGAGCACCGACGCGCTGCAGTTCGCAGGTAATCGCGTCGAAGCCGAGCACCGCTGCCTTTGCAAAGAGCGGCTCTGCATCGGCAGGTCGCGCCAATGAGATCAAAGTTTCGGCGTGATAGTACGCAGCGATGAGATGCCGCGGAGCACGCTCGAAGTACGACAGAGCGGCTTCATTCTGAGCGAGCACGTGCAAACCGAGTCCGAGTTTGGCGAGCGTGTTGTCACTCGTCTTCGCAGCGGCATCGACTGACTTTTGCAGAGCAGTGATGTCTTGCCGAATGAGATGCGCGTACTGCCGATTGGTCGCACGAATGATCTGAGTCGCTTGCGCGGGGCCGATTTCACACTCTTGCTGTAAGAGCTGACGCACATCTTCAATGTTGATTGGTTGGGTCGACACCGACGTTGGCGTACTTCGAAGCACTGGGCACTCCCCTAAACTGCGACACGAATTGGACTTGAGCAGGGCGGGCAGGCTACTGGCACAAAGCCTGCGGAGCAAAGCAGTCGAGCTACTGGCGATGCGATGCCGCCGTCATCACCGCTCGCATCAAACCTCTGAAGTTCTGCGGCGAAAGGCGTTCGTCGTTCAGGCTTCCTTTGCGACGCGGGTTGTCGTCGTCGTAAGGCCGATCGACTCGACTCAAAACGATGCCCGCAACTCGTGAGAGTGTTAGTTGACTGGCTTCCGATCATCGCGGCACACTCCGCCGCCTTTTGATCCGACCATTTGCCGCTTCAACGATTCGAGTAACTCATGCACGACGACGACTACGAGGACCGCCCTGCTGACGAAGAGCCGACCTATAACCCCGACGAGACCGAATACGAACGGATGGAACGCGAGAAGCGAGAAGCCGAGATTCAGAGTCAAGAAGTTCGACACAGCCATATTGGCGCACTGGTCCCAGAGAAAGTCGCTCGCGGCGTCTTCAGTACGGGAGCCGTCATTCTGAATGGCAACTACGAGTTCATCATCGACTTCTTGTTGCGGATGAATCGTCCTCATCAAGTGGCCGCGCGCGTCGTCCTGCCGCCGGCAGTCGTGCCGCGCATGATTCAGGCATTGCAAGAGAACCTCGATAACTATCGCTCTCGTTTCGGTGAGCCGCGCTTGCCCGAAGCTGCTTTGCCGAAGCCCGGTCAGCCGCCTCAACCTCAAGTGTCAGCGGAAGAGCTCTATGACCAATTGAAGTTCGGGCAGACCGATATGTGGGGCACTTACGCGAACGCTGTGATGATCGGTCACACTCCGACGGAGTTCTCGTTCGACTTCATCACGACGTTCTTCCCGCGTTCGGTTGTCTCGAATCGCGTCTTCTTGTCGGCTCCGAACGTGCCTCGATTTTTGGACTCGCTCAAGCACTCGTTTCAGCAGTTCCAACAAAAGAATCGTCAGCCGCCTCCGCCGCCAGCAGGCACCGACACCTTTGATACGAGCCAGTTCTAAGTCGTCGTCGAGCTGTAGCTGAAATCGTCAGATTTCAGGCATTTCAAGCGTCCGAAATCTGACGATTTCGGCTACGGAAACGCTCACGTGCGCATTCGAACTAAGTCGTCGTCGAGCTGTGAGCAGCGAGGGATCTATTGTGAGCGCGCCCTCTGACGAGACGATTCGTGAGCACTGTCTGCAACTGGTCGAGCAAGCATTGCCCGTGCGCGATCAGCTCCCGTTGCTTGAGGTGCTCGTTCGTGTCTGGCAGTCAGCGACGAACTCGGGAGTTGTCGTCGGCCTTTGGGATGGCGACCTCTTGAGTGCGTTGCATCAATCAGCAGCGCAGCAAGCAGCCTCATTTCAGTCTCGGTTACGAGATTGGGATGAGGCTGCTTTGCTTCAACGATCGACGAACGACGCATCGCCCGAAGCATTTTCAACGAAGCCGAGTTTTATTCGCACCTTCATCGTCGACGGCAACGCGCTCGGCGGAGTAGCGGTCTTCGGATGCGAGACCTCTCCCGAATGTCTTGAGCCACTCGTGAAGTTGAGCGGGAAGTTGGCGGCTCAATGGCGCGCGTTTGATCGAGACCTGCGCGACCGCAAGCTTGAGGCAATGGCCGAGTTCGCTGCTGGAGCCGGTCACGAGATTAACAATCCACTCGCAACGATTGCCGGCCGCGCGATGCTGCTGTTGCGATCGGAGACCGATCCCGAACGACGGCGGTCGCTCGAAACAATTGGCGGTCAGGCATACCGCGTGCGCGACATGATCGGCGACGCGATGACGTTCGCTCGGCCTCCGCAGCCTCAACCGACGACGTTTCAACCTCTGTCTGAAGTGCGAACGCTGCTGACAACCTTTGCCACTCGCTTCGCAGATGCCGGGATTGAAGTGCAGCTCGAAGGCGATGAGGCACTGACGCTGACCGCCGATCGCGAGCAGTTCCGCGTCTTCGTCTCGTGCTTGCTGAGGAACGAGCTTGAAGCACTCAACACCGGCGGCACGTTCTCAATGCACATCGCGCGAGTGTCGTGCGGAGACCGCGAAGTTGTGCGCTTCGCCTTGCAAGACAATGGGCCGGGACTCACTGAGATCGATCGAGAGCATCTCTTCGACCCGTTCTATTCGGGACGTCCCGCCGGCCGCGGACTCGGCTTCGGACTCAGCAGATGTTGGCGCATCGTGCATTTGCACGGCGGCGATATCAGTGCCGGAGGCAATGCTGACTCCGGCTTTTGGCTGACCGCCGACTGGCCCGCTTGCGGTCAGTAGCAACGCTCAGCCTCTTACAGCGGCAGTTCTTTCACCGCTTTGCTGTCATGACCGAGCGGCTGATAAGTCAGCTTCATCAACGGCCCGTTGATCTCAACTTGAGTGAAGCCCGGTCGAAACTCCGGCACGTTGTAGCCGGGAGCTTTCTGCTCCTGCAGTTTGCGATCTTGATTGTAGAGCGCTGACGGAAAGCAGATTTCATGCAGCGGTGCGTGATCGTCCCATCCTCGCAATCCATTGTGAAAGTGGCCGTGAAACAGCGCGATCACACTCGCGCGTTGACGCTGTAGCAATTCATACAACTCGCGCTGCCCGTCTTTCGGCTTCACGAACCATCCGTGATCAGGATGCAGGTTTTGATGAGCCGGCACGTGCATGCAAAGAATCGCGCGCCGCCCCGTCGCAGCAACTTCCGCGAGCTGCTTCTCGATCCACTGAAGCTGCTCAGTCGAGATGAACCCGTCATGCGAATCGCGCCGAGCGTTCCCGATCAGCAGCAGTCGCAACCAATCGTGATCGACTGCAACGTCGATGCTCTGCCGAATGTGCTTCGCGAAGAGTTCGTGCGGATCATGATTGCCGGGAATCTCATGCACCGGCTTGCCGATCGTCGCCCGCGTTTCGAGATAGACCGGATATTGAGCCTCTCGCCCGCCATCAACGACATCGCCGAGATGTAAGACGAGATCGCCCGGCGCCGCAGCCAATGCCGATGCTGTCTGCTTCCATTGCTTCTGCGCCGCGTCCGAATCGCGATAGCCGAGATGAGTGTCGCTGATCACGAGCAACTTCAGCGGCTTGCGTTCGTCCGCTCGTGCTTGCAGCGCAAACGGACGCAGCGTCAGAGCGCCGAGCCCAGCAGTCGCATAGATCAATGCCTGTCGGCGAGAGAGCGGTTCAATCTCGGTTGTCATAAGAAGCGTCCGTCGAATCAAAAATTGCAGAACACTTCGACTCAAACGGCTGAGTCGAAAAGACAAGTAGCAGCATGCAATACCGATTACATCAAACGAGCCCCTTGCGTTTCCTCACAAACCACTCGGCGGACATCAGTGCGACGAACGTCAGCAGCAAGCCCCAGTTGTCCCATAACGTGAGCCGAGTGATGCGCTGATCGTCGAGATTCTCTGGACCGTGCTTGATGAGGTCGTCGAGAAACTCGCTGAACTTGTTCCGTTCGATCACGCGTCCGCCGCTGAGCGTTGCGAGTTCTTTGAGGAACTCGGGATCGGCAGCGGGGTTATCGAGTTCGAGATCACGAGCCTCGACTAAGAAGCGCGTCGACGCGTCCCCGTAAATGTTGCCGTTGCGCATGCCGATGACGTTGAGTTTGTACGTCCCCGCTTCTGTCGCTTGATCAATTCGCACGAACGGTTGATCGCCCGAGCGTTGCGTCGGCACGTCACTGACTTTGCCCGACGGATCCGTCATGCGCACTTTGAAATCGACATCTTTCAGCGGCTTGCCATCACTGCCTCGTGCCCCGAACTCGGCGGTCAACGTCGCTCCCGGAAAGAGTGCTCGCGGTTCGGCTTTGATCCAAACGGGAAGCTCCGTCTGATCCTCTTTGTGCGAGAGCCACAAAATCACCTGCCGCCAAAATCGCTGATGCTCATCAACGAAAGGCTTTTCGATCGGCACCGCCCATAAGAAGGTTGAGTCAGCCGCAAACGCCAGTCGTCGCGAGCGAGCAACCTCCAATGAGAACAACAGCGGGATGTTGTCAGGAGTCCGCGCCAAGACCTGACAGAAATCATTCTTCAGCCGGAGCTTGTTGGCACCGCGCAGCGAGGGAAGCTGGCGCCACAGTTCGGCGTTGTTCTCACTCGCCAGTCTGAGGATGAAGTGCTTGAGTCCCGCTTCCGTCGGCAGCATCTGCAACTCCTGATCGAAGTGCAGATCGACGGGGAAGCCGCCGCCGTCTTGCCGCTCATTCTTCGCCATTGCGACCGGCAAGAGATCCGCCAATGGAGTGTCGGCATAGCCGCCCGGCCCGAAGCTCTGCGCGCCGCCGAGCATCATCAGTCCCGCGCCTTCTTCGATTCGCTTTGAGAGTTCCTCAAGCATCTTCGCGTTGAAGGTGCTCGCCGGGACGTCGCCGATGATGAAGACGTCGTAGCGACCGGGCTGAAACACTGCTTGATCAATGCGCGTCAGCTTTGAGAACGCTCCGCTGCGCACCCAGTAGTAGTCGAGCTGAATTTGCTTTGCCTGATTGACCGTTCGCAGGAATTTGGCTTCCTCACGATTGCTGTCGAAGTACGCGACCTTCACCCCGCCCCGCAGCACCGTGATGAAGTTCTCTTTCTGATTGTTCGTTGTCTTGAGTTCGCCCTCAGCCGGCACGACCTGCACCGCGATCTTGAACTCACCCGGCAAGTCCGGCACCCAACTGAGATCAACGCGGATCGTCTCGTTGTTTTGAGTGGCTTGAATCTCGGTCGACGAGCGCGAGTCGCTCGTCGCTTTCGGCACGACCATCTGCCCAACAGTCAGCAACCCCGCGCCGCGCCGGTCCTCGACCAGCAACTGCACTTTGACCGGCTTGCCGGCAGCACCGATCAGTCGCACCTTTGCCTGCACGGGGACAGTGTTCTTTTCGAAGGCAACCGGGCTGACGACAAGATCTTCAACCGCATAATCAAAGATCGCATCACTCAGCGACCCGGTGCCGATTGGCACCGGCAGAATCGGCAACTGCTTCTGACCGAACTTGCGAGCGACGGCACGCGGATCAACGTCGTAAGGCGGCACCGCTCGTTGAGCACCGTCACTGAGCAGCACGACTCCGATCGCTTTCTTGCCGGACGTCTCTTTCAAGAGTGGATCAAGCGACGAGCCGAATGAAGTCATCATTCCTTTCGCGTCCTCGCCGAACGCGTCGACGGGATGCAGTTCCGCATCGAAGTCATAGCGCCGCACTTCGACGAGCTTGCCGAGTTCTTCGAGTCGCTTTTGATTGTCTGCAAGCAGCTTCAACGCAGTCGCGCGACGCGTCGAATTCGCTTCGCCATCCGTCGTCGTCATGCTGCGACTGGCGTCAGTGGCGACAAAGATCACCGCCGACTTGCGATCATGCTCGGTATAGCGGACCTCGGGACGAATCATCGCAAAGACGAGCGTCAGCACCGCAAGCAGTCGCAGCGCGATCATGAATCGCCGCGTGAACTTCGACAGATGCCGGACGCGCGGCGGATAGGTCAGCAGCACAAACCCGACGAGCGCGACCGCAACGAGCGCCACAATGGGCCAGCTCCAAACGAGATCGACGTCAATTGTCGTGTCGAGTTGCGGATCCATTGCCGACAGAGCTTCTGCGTGAGAGAGCGATAAGGCGAGCGGCGGTTGAGAACCTACCGGCGAAATTCTTGTACGACGGACTTGTAGTCCGTCGGACCTCGTCTTCGACGGACTACAAGTCCGTCGTACCGGTTTAAGCTCATCTGCCGCTTGCCTAAGTGTGAACCGTCCGAGCGTCTTGTTCAGGAGACGCCTCTCCGCAGCGTCTGCGATCGAGCCAATCTCCGCACGTCACTAAGCGTGCGGAGTTCGAGTCGATGACGTCGAAGCATCGCGGGGGCGAGGTTATCGCGCTCTTCGCAGCAACCGGTCAACGCGGGAACGTGCGCAGCACGATACCGACTGTCGTTCGGCAGCCGTGACGCAACCTTTCAAAGGCACGCACTGCATCTGCTCGGCAAGACTTCGCAGCGTCGCATGCATTGATCGTCGCGTTGAAGATCGCTCGTAGGATGGCCGCCCTCGGCCGTCTTTTGCTGGGCAAAAGACGGCGATTTCATTTCGGTCTCACATTGGGTCGCAGAGCCGCGCCCGTTAGGAAGCGGAGTTTTGGCTATTTCGTAAC
>CAZNMS010000243.1:0-12862 GCA_964573505.1 uncultured Planctomycetaceae bacterium
GTTTACTCCTTCAAACCGGCTGAAATCCGCGGCGGCGCGCCGGGCCGGCGGGCGGGTGCGTTCGGCCTCGTGGCCCCCTGATGGCGACCAAATGCGGCGGACTCAAGCGACCTGAGAGGTGATGTGATGAAAAACGACAGGCTGGAAGCCTATCCCACGTTGACACGGCGAGCGGCTTTGGGCGCGGTGGCAGCAGCAATGGGGTCGGTAGTTCTTGCTACAGAGACGCCGCAACGCAGCCGCTTGGGAGTGGTCGCCTACAACTGCGCGATCCGACGCAAGTGGATGCAGCAGCGCGATCCAAACTTTGATCTGTTCGAGCCGCTCACGTTCTTGCGGCACTGTCAGAGCATCGGAGCAGGCGGCATGCAGGCGTCGCTCGGAGTGCTTGAAGCGGCGCGAGTCAAGGGGCTGCGTGAGTTCGCGGGTGAGCACAACCTCTTCATTGATGGCATCGTCAATCCGCCGAAGGACGATGCTGACGTCGCGCGGTTCGAGGCCGAGATTCGTTCGGCAGCGGAGGTCGGA
Organism: uncultured Planctomycetaceae bacterium; assembly: GCA_964573505.1. GTDB lineage: Bacteria > Planctomycetota > Planctomycetia > Planctomycetales > Planctomycetaceae > AM-0621. The sequence goes on from CAZNMS010000243.1 coordinate 529, forward strand.
GTGCAAGCCGTTCGCACCGTCGTCATGCCGGGGCGGCGCTACGAGCAATTCAAGTCGCTTGCCGAAGTCCGCGCCGCCGAAGCGAAGGCGGTGAAGATGCTGGAGCTTGCGGCACCGGTCGTCACGAAGCATCGCGTGCGACTGGCGGTCGAGAACCACAAAGATCAGCGCATCGACGAACGGCTCGCGCTCTACAAGCACCTGAGTTGCGAGTTCATTGGCGCGACGGTCGATACCGGCAACAGCTTCGCGCTGCTCGACGATCCCTACGGAGCGATCGAAGCTCTTGCGCCGTTCGCGTTCTCGGTGCACTTGAAGGATCAAGCGCTGCGTGAAGACGCCGACGGGTTCTTGTTGGGCGACATCCCGCTGGGGCAAGGCAGCTTCGATCTGAAACGCTTGGTCGAGATTCTCAAACGCGCGAAGCCCGACGTGCGCATGTCATTGGAACTCATCACGCGCGACGCGTTGAAGGTGCCGTGCTTGACCGATCGCTACTGGGCAACGCTGCCGAATGTGGCGGGCAGCGATCTCGCTCGAACGCTGCGCTTCGTCCGGCAGCATGCATCCAAAGAAGTGCAGCAGGTCAGCTCGCTGAGTCTGGAACAACAAGTACAGCTCGAAGACGCGAACATCGCCGCGAGTTTGCAGTATGCCCGCGAGCAATTGGGGCAGTGATTCTTTCTTCGGACTGCGGCAGCCTGCTGCCGCTTTGGCTTCAGCAGCCTGCTGCTGAAGAAATTATCACACCGTTTCGGTTTCGAGAGTCGTCCCACAGCAGGATGAAATAAGCGTTACACAGCGAGGGGTCGGGTCTACGAAATTTCGAAATTGGGCGGAAGGTGCCATGCTTTGCGAGGAGACCTTTCCTCCGCCCAATTTCGAAATTTCGTAGACCCGACCCCGGCATTTGGTGGGAGAGATCAGCCATGAGTCAATCGCGTTCTCGACGGGAGTTCTTTCGCGATGGGTGTTGTGGGTTTGGGGGACTCGCGCTCGCGGCGCTCATGCATGAGGAGCAGGCTCGGGCGGAGAGTGGAATTAAAACGACATCCACTGCGAAAGCGGCGAGCGGTTCTAGCCCGCTCGCTCCGAAGGCAACTCATCTTCCGGCGAAGGCCAAGGCGACCGTGTTCCTGTTTATGGCCGGAGGACCGTCGCATGTGGACTCGTACGATGAAAAACCGCTGCTCAACAAACTCGACGGGCAGAAACGACCGGCGGCGTTTGGTGAGGTGAAGTATCAGTTCGTTGAGAGCACCGCGCGGTTGCTCGGGTCGCGGCGGAAGTTTCGCAAGTATGGCGAGAGCGGTATCTCGGTCAGCGATTTGTTTCCTCATACGGCGCAATGCATCGACGACATCGCGGTCATCAAGTCGTGTTATGGCGACATGGTCGTGCACTCGGCGGCTCAGTATGAACTCTTCTCGGGCCGCACAGTGCCGGGCTTTCCGAGCATGGGCTCATGGCTGACATACGGGCTCGGGACCGAGAGCCAGTCGCTGCCCGCTTACGTCGTGATGCCCGATCCCAAAGGCGCCCTCGAGGCCGGTCAGCCGATGTACAACCCCGGCTTCTTACCGGCGATCTATCAGCCGACGATGTTTCGCCCCGGTGCTCGGCCCGTGCTGAATCTCGATCTGCCGAGCCATGTGTCGCTCGATCAACGACGCCGCACGTTGCAGTTCTTGAAGGAGATGAATGCGTCCTCGGCGCCAGCGGACGATGACGAGTTCAACGCACGGCTGAGTGCATACGATGTCGCCTTCCGCATGCAGACCGCTGCGCCCGAGTTGTTTGATCTCTCACGCGAGACGAAAGAGACGCTCGACCTTTACGGCATCGGTCGCGAGCCGACTGACGACTATGGCCGCCGCTGCTTGATGGCTCGCAAGTTGGTCGAAGCCGGAGTGCGTTTCACGTGCGTCGTCTCCGGCGGCGGGCCGGGGAACATGCAATGGGACGCTCATGGCGACATCGAAGAGAATCATCTCCGCAAAGCTCGCGAGACCGATCAGCCGGTCGCTGCATTGCTGACCGATCTCAAGCGCCGAGGCTTGCTCGACACAACGCTCGTGTTGTGGGGCGGCGAGTTCGGACGATCGCCCGAAGCTCAATCCGGTCGCGGGCGCGATCATCACAATCTCGGCTTCACAATGTGGATGGCGGGCGGCGGCATCAAAGGCGGACGCACGGTCGGAGCGACTGACGACATCGGCTTGAAGGCCATCGAGAAGCCATGTCATTTTCGTGACATCCATGCGACGTTGCTGCACCAAATGGGGCTCGATCAGCACAAGCTCACCTTCCCGCATTTAGGTCGCGACGAGCGGCTGACATTTCTCGATGGCCGCGTGATTGATGAGATCGCTTGAACGACTAAATCTGCGGCATCCGTAAATAAAGAATTTCCGCGTGCGAACTCTTCTTCTGCCGCGAAATCCTGCGCGTTCCGACTTCAATGCCTTACGAACCCTCAAATCGAAAGGTGGATGGCAGCATCCATTTTCACATCCATGTCCAACCCAAAATCCGAAACATGTTGTTGGGCTGCATGTCTCGGGAATTGCAGCACCGCCATATCCGGCGAGCACTTGATATCAGAATCATTATGGAAAACGCCGAAGAAGAAAAATCCGATGTTGCGAATCGAAGGGTTTCCGTGGTGCCAGAATCAGGGCCAGAGCATCGGTTTAAGTAGCTTTGTAGCGAATATATTGTGCAAGAAACATAACAGTGATCTCTCGGCACTGGATACGTCGGCACTTCGCTTCGCAACAGATCTGCGAGATGCTGCCAAATTGTGTCGGCAGCGATCGGCAGAGCCGTCAAACAAACGATGGGAATTCAAGGAGTATAACAGCTCTGATGCTCGGCATCTTGAGCGTTGGTTTCTCAAGACGGCGTTGAATCTAGCGCACGTTGGAGTCGGTGCACTCACGCAAGCGCAACAGAGATACTTGCCACCTCAGAGATTAGTTCGAATGGCATATGGAATAGATCAAATTGAATATCCAAATGGCTTATACGCCATGGCGACCCTTTCGGAAGGCGTTAGAGACTTCGATGTGATTCAATTTGCTCCAATTTGGCGAGAACAACAATTTGAAGGCGGGCTCTTCATGTGGCGCGATTTTCGATTCGTTCTTTGGTGCGGCGATCGCGAAGTTCCTAGTCGCTTGGCAATGCCCGGCTTGACTAATAGTCAATGGCCCCCGTCAGAATGTATTTATCATATTGAGCGATACAATTTCGACATTGATGGGATGCCCTCTCACTCAGTCCGTCTTAAATGGGACATTCCGTCGTTGGAACCTAGCTCGAAGGCAGTTGGCTGATCAATTTTGGCAAAATAAAAGCACCTGAATTGATGCGAAGTAGAACGCACACGGGCCGCTTCGAACCTCATTAAAGGCATCTGCTGAGGTGGTTTGAAATGGCATCCTCATGTACCCCATTTGGGTGTTCCGCCGCTGCGTGCTCCGCAATGTCCCGTTCAAGCGTTTGATCGCATTACTTCGCGCTGCGTCTTCGGACTCGATCTCGTTTGAGCCCTATTGAGGCAGATTGAACAGCAGGCTGCCGCACACGCAGAGGATTAAGACAGCGAGGATAGACTCGGAAAGCGAAGTATGTTCGCCGTCCGGCAGAGCTATCGCGCCTGACGGCGAACAATAACTATGTCATTTTCGTGACATCCATGCGACGCTGCTGCATCGAATGGGGCTCGATCAGCACAAGCTCACGTTTCCGCATCTGGGTCGCGACGAGCGGCTGACGTTTCTCGATGGCCGCGTGATTGATGAGATCTTGTAGTCGCCTCAGCGCGATCGAGGTCGCCTCGGGAAGAACGCTGATGTGCGTTCGATGTAGGCGACGTACTCCGGCGAGCGAGCTTTCATCGCCTTCTCTAACAACGCCACTCCCGAGACCTTGAGTAACAAAAACGACATCAGCAGCGGACTGATGACGGTCCACCAATTCGCGGCACCGTCGCCGACTCCCATGCTCAGCAGCCAGTGGCCCCACCAAATCAGGAAGTCGCCGAAGTAGTTCGGATGCCGAGTCCACTTCCACAAACCGCGATCCATGACTCGGCCTTTGTTCGCGGCATCTGCTTTGAATCGCGCGAGCTGCCAATCGCCGACGGCTTCAAAGAAGAGCCCCGCGCTCCAAACCGCAATGCCGAGCCCACTCAAAACGCTGCTTGCCGACTCAGCGGGTCTCGCAAGAGCCGCTTGCACGGGCAGTGAGACAACCCACATGACCGCGCCTTGCAGGCCAAAGACGATCCCTAAGCTCGACCAAACAAACGACGCGCCGCGTGCCTCGCGCATCGCGGCATAGCGATAGTCCTCGGGCTTCCCGATGTTCCGCCAAGCGAGATGCAGAGCGAGCCGACATCCCCAAATCGCAACAAGCAGCGGCAGCAACCAGCGAGTCCAATTCGCTAGTTCGAACGTGACGCCGCAGCGCCAAACGCCGCTCGCAGCAACGGCCACAAAGCCGAGTCCCCAGCCGATGTCGACGATGCTCACATTGCGCAGCGGGATGCTCAGCAACCATTGCGCAAACATGAAAACGCCGATCACGCCGGCACTCACCAAAAACACTTCTGACAACATGCATCTCTCCTGCCCTGCTTCACGGCAATCAACTAGCAAGGGACTGCCTCTGACCGACGAGTCTGCGGAAGACAGATTAAGATTAAGAGTACGATTAAGATTAAGAGGGCTCACAACCCGTTGGTGGCGATGTGCAATTAATGACACAGCCGCTCTTGATCGTCATCACAACCTTCGTCCGACGATCCCCAGTTTGCGCGGCTGTCATGTTGCGAAGCAAACTACGATGCACTTTTCGTTACAGAGCAAGGGAGTTGTTCGATGCCGATGAAGTTTCCGCGCTGCCAAGTGGTGCCTCAGGCCGGGCATCAAGTCTCTATTCAGATTGATGGTGCCGAGCGGTTGCGCTGGCATTATGGGCCGAACTACACGCGGCCGTTCTTCTTTCCGTTCATTGGGCCGTCGGGGACATCGCTCACGAGAATGGGGCATCCCGGTGCTCCCAATCACGACCATCATCAGTCGATTTGGTTTGCGCATAACAAAGTGCTCGGCATCGACTTTTGGAGTGAGACGACAGCCGCTCGCATCCGGCAGAAAGAGTGGCTCGTCTACGAAGACGGTGATGACGAAGCGATCCTCGCAACGCGACTCGGATGGTACGACGGGCATGATCCCGCCGAACTGCTTGATCAAGTCGTCATCGCGATCGTGCGACCGGGACCGAATGGCGAGACGTTTCTCGAAATCCAAACGACGTTTCATCCCAAAGCGGAGTCGGTCGAGTTTCAGCAATCGAACTTCGGCGTCTTTGCCGTGCGCGTCGCGAAGAACATCTCCGAGCATTTCGGCGGCGGTCGGCTGACAAACAGCGAGGGGCTCGTCGGAGAGAAAGACGCCGCCGGTAAGCCGAACATCTTCGGTAAGCACGCTCGCTGGATGGACTACTGCGGCCCGGTGCCCGGTGACACCACTGAGGGCATCACGTACTTCGATCATCCGCAGAACCCCGGCTTCCCTTCAGGATGGCACGTGCGCGAAGACGGTTGGATGTGCGCTTCGCCGTGCATGTTCGAAGCGCGAGTCACCAAAAAGACCGCGCCGCTGCATCTCCGCTATTTGCTGCATGCCCATCAAGGACCGCTCGATGCCGCGCGAGCAAACTCAATCGCAGAGGCCTTCGCATCCGGCCCGACTTACGACGTCAGCAAAGGCACGAGACCGCATCGCCAATACGAAGTGCGACCCATGTAGTTCTTGTTCCACATGGATGTCGCGGACGCAGTCGCTGGCCGATCAATGGCTGAGTCGCAGGCGCTCGTCGACCGCTCATCGGTCCTTGCCGGGGTTTCCCTGTCAGGTGGCGGCAGAATGCCAGTTATCCCCGGCATCCTGTCGGCGAGGAACGGCGTAGAGTGCAGACGTGATTCGAGGCTGAGGCGGGCACAGTTTGTGGCGCGACTCCGCTGAATGGCGTGAATGGCCCGAATCCGACTCTCTTTGATGCCTCTATTAGACGTGTAGCCCTTAGCCAGGTGAGGGCAAACGAAGGGCGGGTCGGGCATTGCTCGGCCTGCCCTTTTATCCGCGCGGGCTCAGTGACACTCGTCGCTTTTCGATTGTCGGTGAAGAACTTCCCCAGTTCGTAAGGAATGTCCGGCGAGCTGTTTGACGTGCAAGCACTTGAGCACCGCCGCGCGAAAAGTGCCGTGCTAATCCTTGAGAAGCCGCTTGTGAACCAGAGGCGAAAAGCAGCCCCTCAATGGGATCGAACCATCGAGTTTGTTGGCTCTCCGCCATTCGTGTTGATGACCGTGAGCGGCAAGGCGCTAGCCGCCGGTTCTGGACGCATTCAGAACCCGCGGCTAGCGCCTTGCGGCTCACTCAACACAAGATTCAACACGAATGGCGGAGAGCCAGTTCGTTGAGGGGCGCGAATCCGCCGCATGACGAGCGACCCGAGCAAAAAATCAGCCGAACACCGGTGCAAGGCTCATCCCGCCGCCCCCGCTGCGGATGAGCTTTGATAGCCAGAGACTCCTGAAAAACAGCCAGTTTCCGCAAAATGAACTCGCCGATGGAGTTCTGTCGGTGATGTCAGTCCTGCGCGCCCCCCCCCGAGATCTGACGATATCGGCTGCTTGAAAAATCCTTATCGGCGTTGCGCTGCCGCAGTCCGAAAGACCTACTTCTTCATCAACTCAAGCATCGCATCTCCCATTGCTTTGCCGATGCGATTGAACCAAATGGCGCTGCCTAAGTAGTGGTAGCCGAAGTCGCCGCCGGTCAGCTTCCACTCTTCAAATCGCTCGCGCCAGTGCGGATAGAGATCCTCAGCCGCCTTATCGACGAGCACGTCTGTTCGAAACGCGCGGACGTTGCCTTTGAACTCAGGCACGTCGTTCATCGCCAGTTGAGCTTGCTGAATCACGAGCATCGCTCCTTGCGCCGGCTTCGATCCGTTCTGCCCCATGAGCGCGATCACGAAGGGGAGCTGCGGGGCCTTCAAATCTTTGCGCACGTCGTTGATGAAGTGCCGCATGTTCGAGGCGTACTCGGTCTCGGCTCCGTTGTATTGATCGTTCCATCCTTGAAACCAAACGAAGCCGGCCGTCTCCAATTTCTTTCCTTTGAGTTCCGGAAAGAGCGTCTCGGTCTTCTCAGTGGCCTCTTGCACATCGGCCAACATCGCTCGGTACGACGTGCCGTATCCCGACTTGATCTCGTCCATCGTCGGCAGAGGTGCGTTCTTCTTGTTCTTCTCGTTGTCTTTGCGAACTCGGTCTTGAGCTTGCTCGAGTTCCTTTTGCAGCTTGTCCTCACTGGGCAAGCCGGCGGAGGGCGAGCGGAATTTTTGATACAGCGAATGCCCGCCCCAAGCGGCCTTAATGAGCAGCACGGGCTCTTCGAAGTGATTGCCCATTGCCGTGCCGAACTCCAATTCCGGCCCCGTGCGATCTGGCGACCCGAAGCCGATCGTCAATCCGCCTTTGCGATTGAGGAACTTGATGAAGACGTCATCGCGCACGATCCATTGATCGTCCTTCCGCAGATGCGCGAAGAGATCCTTCGTCTTCGGATCCGTCGCCTGATGGTTGAGCAACGCGTTCGGCGCCTTGCCTTCCATATTCGACTGCCCGGCCAGAACAAAGACCTTCACCGACTTCGGCTCCGCAGCGTCCGCACTCGCCATCAATGGCAGCGCCGCAAGAGTCAGTGCGATCAATGCCGGTCGGACAACGCCAATCTTCAAAATTGATTTCACAAGATCTCCCATCATGTCTTTATCCGTGTGAGAAATATCCGTGTGCGAAGTCGAATGACAATTCCGCTTCGCACGCGGATGTGTCCCACACGGATCAGAAACATTCCATCAATCACGCGTCATTCTGTAACGCGAAATACATCGTTCCGCTTGATGACGACCGGCACTTGCTGCGGTCCAGCAAACTCGATGTGACAGTCCAAGAACACTCCGACCGTCGCATCGGCGGGGATGTCGAATTCAGCCGTCACGACGTTGCCATCACGAGCGATCGACGTCGCCTCGAACGGCCCGATCTGCACCCAATTGGGCTTCGTCATCGGCAGCGGACGCCAAGCGTTGTCAGGAGCCAGCTCGAACTGAATCGAGTGCTTCTTGCCTCGGGCCGCCAGTCCCGGACGAACGCTCGAAATGACCGCTTCCATTCGAGTTCCCGGCTCTGTGTTGTCGGTGATCGGCCCCGTCCCCGCTCGATTGAGACCGCGATTGTTTGAAGGCTCAACCACTCCGGCATAGCCGCCCAAGATGTAAGGAAAACGACCCAGCGTCACGTGATAGTGATAGCCGCGCTGCTCGTCTTTGTGCCCATTGCAGACATCGAGCGCACGCTCGCCCGTAAGATCCTTCGCCTTTTTTCCCGATGCTTCATACGGGCCGTAGAGCGGGAAGCCGTCCCATGCAAAACCAATGATCGGCGAGTGCTGCTTACCGTCATCCGAGAACGGCGATTTCACGCAACTCGGATACTTGTGGTAGTGATAAACGCCACTCTGCTGAGGATGCCCGCAGCACGAGTCCAACCAAACTTCGGAGTACCCCTCGACCGCATTCATGCCCTCCATTTCAAACGGGTTGAAGAACACAACTCCGTTGAGTGCCGTGCCAATCGGCCCCATCGGCAAGCGAGTGATCTTGTCCGCCAACTTCGGTTCGAGAGGCAGTCGAAACTTCATGCTCTGCACGCGGATCGAATTCGGATTCCGGCTATTGGGAAAGACTGCCGTCGGGTGATTGGGATAACCCTGACTCTCGATGATCAAGAAGCGGTCGTCATGACTCAGTCGGACATTGTCGATGCCGTCCTTATTCGAGTCCTGAGTGTGATACGAGAAGAGATCAACGAACCGATCGCCATCGCGATAGAAGTAGACCGGCTTCAGCGCCTCGCGCACGAACCATCTCCCGCCGATCGGCTTGAGATCTTTCGGCACAGTCGGCTCCGCTCCGACCGCCGCGGCATGAGGCACCATCAACAGCGCAGCGACCAACAACATTGATCGAACAACAAGCCGAGCGATCTTCTGAATCACGGTGTTTCCTTGATGTGAGGCAAGCGGCAGTTCGACGGACTCTGCGTCGTAGGATGAGCACTCATTCCCGTCGATTTATCGCGACGAACAAGACCGCCCGTCCTACCGCCGGTCTCAATCAGCCACAAACCCTGAGCAGCAATGCTCCTTAGCGACGCGGCGTTGAAACCGACTTTCCGACGGAAAGTTCCGCATGCCCGCAGCGAGCATCGACTATGACTTTGAGACACTCAGCGTCGCGGCCTCGGTCGTGATGGTGAGCGCTGGAATCGAAATGACACCCTGCGCGTCGGCTTTGCCTTCGCCGCTGAGTTTGCCGAACGACCAGCGAAACGACTCGCCTGCCTTCAAGCGGAAGGACTGCACGCGACGCAGTGTCACGTCGGCGGTTGCGGACTTCGGGATCTCGAACCGAGTCTGCAAATCGGCGGCACTCACGAGGAACAGCGACGTTTCGAACTTCTCGGCCGAGTCGCTGACGTTCTTCCAACGAAAGAACGCATTGATCTGACCGGCTTGAGTGCTCTTGATGTCGTCGGGCCACGGAAGTTGCGAGTTGCAGTTGGCGTTCGTGAAGACGGCATACGGCTCGTTCTTCTTGATGCTCAACCAGTCAAACGAATCAATCAGGTCGTTGACCTTCATGATGTTTGCCGAATTGTTCGCATGCCCGAACGGCCCCCAATACATGATCAACGAGTAACGGCGATCGTTCATCGATTTGACAAAGCGATCGTGCCCTTCAGCCCATCCGTCGTTCGGTGCTGAGTAATCAATTGCAACCGGCGGTTCGGGCAACGAGACATTCTCCGGCACGGACTGTGACGCGAAATACATCCTCTGAGCGACATGCTCGACGCCCGCCGGGACGTTTGCCTTGATCGCTGCAAACACATCTCCGTGCCGCATGCCGATGCCGAGCGTTCCGCTGCCGCCCATCGAGTTGCCGCTGAGATAAACGCGGTTCGGGTCGATGTTGTACTTCTCGATGACCCACTTCACGGTGTCGATCACGCGCTTCTCGACGGGCATCGTTTCACCGCCCGAGTTCTTCTTAATCAGTCCTTGATCCTTCACGTGCATGCCGCCCCACCACCAATCGCGCGAGCCGTTCTTGCGGCAATCAAGATACAGCGCGAAGTGATCGTCAGGAGAACGATAGATGTCATGATTGCCGACGGTCTTCGTGCAGTTCACGCACGACATCACATCGTGTCCGGCAGAGTGTAAGACAACATACAGCGGCGCCTTCTGCCGAGCTTCCTTCGGATGAAGCACAACAAAGGTGTCTTGCTGAGGAGCGGCATACCCCCACTCAGGCTTCACTCCCGCTTCGAAAGTCTCCATCGCTCGACCATTGAGGACCGCGTCTTTGCCCGCATCCTTCTTCGGCGGCCAAGACGCCTCATCAGCTCGCAACGACGAAGCAACGAGCAACAACAAACTGAGCCAAGCAAATTTCACAACAATGCTCCGGGAGAAGGTGTAAGAAGTAATTCAGCAAGCGGGCGACAAAGACCTAAGAGAAATACGTCGTCGTTGACGGCTGCGGATCGATGATCGCGTCGGCTTCGGGCATGCCGACGGCTTGCCTCTTCTGAGCGTCCCAAACGATCGGCTTCTGCATCCTCAAAGCGAGCACGCCTAACATGCCGACCTCAGTGATGCGTGCCCCGATCTCGAACGGCGAGTACGTCTTCGCATCGCCCGCGCAAGCCAGCACCCACTCGAACATGTGCGAATTATTCACGGCGCTCCACTTTGGACGCTCGCCCTTTGCCGCCAACTTCGGATCCCACTTGAGCGCCTCGGTGTCGATGCGCGGCTGCGTCTTCGCGATCTTCGCCAGTGCCGGTTGATTGGCTCCTTGAAACGCCGCGCTGCCTTTCAGTCGCACGTTGCAGTCTGTGTTCCATAAGCCCGCTGACAGCGTGCCTTCGCTGCCGACGATCATGCAGCCCGTCCCGCTGACCGGTCCGTGAGTGACGTTCTCCGGCGGGACGTGCTTGTCGCCCGAGTAGAAGAAGAGCTTGACTGGTCCGCGCTTCGCATTGGCGGGGAAGTCGAACGTCACGGTGCAACGAGTCGGGAACGACTCATGTCCGAGATCATCTCCCGTTGCTTCGATGCGCGTCGGCGCATCCAGTTCGAGAGCTCGATACGCCAATTGAAAACCGTGACAGCAGAAGTCGGCCATCGAGCCGCCGCCGAAGTCGTACCATCCGCGCCACTTGCCGGGGTGATAGATGCCGTTCGCATACGGTCGCTCGGGAGCGGATCCCAACCAGAACTTCCAATCAAAGCCTTCGGGGATCGAATCAGTTGTCGTCGGACGATCGACTCCATTGGGCCATGCATGCCCCGGATGCCAAACATGCACTTCGGTAATCGTCCCGAGCACGCCCGATTGAATGACTTCAAAGCTGCGTCGGAAGCCTTCGGTCGAGCAGCCTTGATTGCCCGTCTGAGTCGCCAGTTTGGGATGACTCGTCGCCAACTTCTCGAGCGTGCGACACTCAGCCACTGAGTGCGCCAATGGCTTCTCGCAATAGACGTGCTTGCCCGCTTGCAGAGCCGCTCGGCAGATCGGCACGTGCCAATGATCCGGCGTCGCGATCAGCACGGCATCGACGCCTTTCTCTTTCTCAAGCAGTTCGCGGTAGTCGTGATAAGCCCGCGCGTTCGTCAGTCCTTTTGCTTGCAGCGCGCTGTCTCGCTGCCGCTTATCGACATCACAGATCGCGACAATCTGTTGCTCGAGCTTATTCAGCTCAGACACCAAATAGCCGCGCATCTGCCCGCCCATGCCGATGCACGCGAACGACAACTTCTCGTTCGGAGCAGCGCTCAAGAGACCGGAAGGAAGAATGGTCGGCAGCCCGATACCTGCTGCCGCAGCCGCTTGAATGAAACGACGACGCGAGACTTCTTGACGCATGAGGAACTCACTGAGGAAGAGGAACGAGCAGCACAACAATGCTGCTCCAGCAAACTCATCAAAGAAACCCGAGGCGGCGAACTCTAACCGTGCTCGCGCTGCTTTCACGTCGCCGCATTGTTCGCGATCTCGGCCAGTCTGGCGCGAGTCGAAATCTCGCATTGAGCCATCAAGGACAAGCGGGGCTCTGCCTCTGACCTCATGAAAACTTCGCCCCCGAGTTCACCTCGGGGGTTTAACGGCCTTTGCGCAAGTC
>CAZNMS010000244.1:0-12853 GCA_964573505.1 uncultured Planctomycetaceae bacterium
CTTCGGTCGTATCGCCACTGACAACGTTCAAGACGACGTTGCTTACCGGCTGCCCCGTCAGCACGACCGTGAACGAGTCGGTCGAACCGGCTTCTGTAACTCTTGTGACATCGGACGACTCGACGATGCGGAACTCGGGCAATTCGTCATCAGTCGTCGTCACGAACTGCGTTGCGTCGGCGACGTCATCAAAGCGGTCATCGCTCGCCGCATCGTCGATCGAGAACGTCAACTCGGTGACGCGATCACCGTCGACAATGACATCATCGACTCCGGTAACGACGACTTCTTGCGGCACGTTCCAATTGCTCGGAGTGAACGTGACGCTGCTCGCGCCGAGCACCACTTCGCTGCCGTCATTGCTGCTGATGCGAATGACAACGTTCGATGTCGGACGGCTATCGAGCACGATCGAGAACGAGTCCGTCGTCCCTGCTTCAGCGACGCTCGTGAGATTGTCACTGGCGAGCACTGTGAAGCCGGCGGCGTCATCGTCACGCACGGTCGCGCTCACGATCTCATCGGCGAGCGCATCAAAGCCGCCATCAGAAGCGGCGTCATCGACCGAGACGCTGATTGCAACCGACTGCGCTCCGTCGAACTCGGCGTCATCAACACCGGTCACAGTCACGGTCTGCGCGACATCCCAATTGGCCGGAGTGAAAGTCAGCTTGCTGACGTTGACCGTTGCTTCGCCCGTATCGGCACTCGCAACGAGCAGCACAACATCCGACGTCGGCTGCGACGTCAGCGCGACCGTAAAGGAGTCCGTCGTTCCGCGTTCGTTGACGTCGGTGTTCCCGTTCGTCTGCACGATCGCAATGCCCGCCGAATCGTCGTCAGTGTTGAGCACTGTAACAGTTGCTGCAGCAGCGCTGTCGTAGCGATCGTCGGAAGTTGCATCGTCGACGGAGACGATCACCGCGACGTTCTGATCTCCGTCATCGATCGACTCGTCAACTCCGGTCACAGTCACTGACTGCGGCACGTTCCAATTGGCCGCCGTGAAGACGAGCTTGCTGACCGATGCAGCGACTTCATTCGCATCCCCGACCGTAATGAGCACCGTAACTTCCGCAGCCGGTGCCGAGTTCAACGCGACAGTGAATGAGTCCGTCGAACCACTCTCAGCAACCGCAGTCGTGCCGTCCGTCTGAGTCACGATCAGTCCCGGAGTGTCGTCGGTCGTCTCAACAGCGATCGTCTGATCGGCGACCGCATCAAAGGCGTTGTCGCTCGCTGCGTCATCAACGGCGATCGTCAGTGACGTCGTTTGCGTGCCGTCAATGAGATCGTCCGCAACGCCCGTCAGAGTGACCGTCTGCGGTACGTTCCAGTTGCTCGCAGTGAATGTGAGCGTCGTCGGCGCGGCGTCTACTTCTTCGGCATCGGGATTCGTGATCGTCAGCACGACATCGGATGTCGGCTGCGCGGTCAGCACGACGTCGAATGAGTCAGTCGATCCGCTCTCGCTGACGCTGTTGCTGCCACTCGTTGCTGTGACGCTGAAACCCGCAACGTCGTCGTCAGTCACGGTGACGTTGACCGTTGACGCAGCGATCGCGTCGAAGTCGTCGTCCGAATTCGCGGCATCAATGCCGACAGTCACTCCGACGATCCGATTGCCATTGAGCAACTTGTCCGCGACGCCGGTGACAGTGACGACTTGCGGCTCGTTCCAATTGCTCGGGGTAAACGTGAGCGAGCCCTTATCGACCGTCACGTTGTTCGCATCGGTGCTCGTCACTTGCACGACGACATCTGATGTCGGCTGCACGCTGAGCGCGACTGAGAACGTATCCGTCGCTCCGTTATCGGCGACGGAAGTTGCGGCACCGGTCTCCGAGATCATCAACGACGGCACATCATCATCGACCGTCGTGACCGAGACCGATTGCGAGGCAACCGCATCAAACGCGTCATCGGACTGCGCTGCGGCAACGGCAATCGAGATCGACGTCGTTTGATTGCCGTCTTTCAACGAGTCATCGACGCCGGTCAGCGTCAGCGTTTGCGGCACGTTCCAATTGGCGGGAGTGAAGAGGAACGAAGTCACGCTCGCGCTAACTTCGCTCGCATCGGCATTCGTGATCGAAAGCACGACGTTCGATGTCGGCTGCGCATTGAGCGTCACGCTGACGATGTCTTCGGAACCGGCTTCGTTGACGCTCGTCGTGCCGCCAGTTTGTTCGACGGTGAAGCCCGCGACGTCATCGTCTTGAGTCAGCACGCTGACGAACTGCTGCGGGACGACATCGAATTCGTCGGCGGTCGCAACGTCGTTAATCCGCAGTTGCAGCTTCGAGGTCACAGTCCCGTCAATCAAATGATCGTCAACGCCGGTCACTGTGACGGTCTGCTTCACGTTCCAATTACTCTTCGTAAAGGTCAGCGTCGTCGTGCTGACCTTTGCTTCGGTTGCATCGCCGACCGTGATGTCGATGACAACATCCGAAGACGGTTCGGAATTCAGTTCGACAGCGAATGTGTCGGTCGTGCCGCTCTCTGCAACCGACGTCGTGCCGCTCGTTTCAGTGACCGTGAAGCCGGGCGCGTCATTGTCGATCGTCTTGACGCTCAGCGTTTGATCCGCGACTGCATCGAAAGTGTCGTCACTCGCTGCGGCATCAATCGAGAGGGTGATCGTTGAAGTCTGATCGCCGTCGATGCGGAATTCGTCAACGCCTGCGACCGTCACTGACTGAGGCACGTTCCAATTCGCTGCCGTAAAGGTCAGCTTCGTCGGAGTGACGCTGACTTCATCCGCGTTACCGACGCTGACCGTGATGACGACATCGTCAACGGGTTCCGCATTCAGCACGACAGAGAAGTCATCCGTCCCCGCTGCTTCGCCGACTTCCGTTTTGCCGCCCGTCTGAGTGACCGTGAAGCCCGCCGTATCGTCATCTGTGGTCGCGACGTCGACGGTCGATTCGGGCACCGAGTCGAACTGATCTTCGGAAAGCGCGTCGTCGATCGAGAACGTGACGGCAGTGATTTGATCGTCGTCATCGCGTAGATCATCAACGCCGCTCACAGTGACGAATTGCGGCACGTTCCAGTTATTGGGAGTGAAGAGCAGCGACGTTTGATCGACCGCGACTTCATCAGTTCGTCCGCTGACGACATTGATGACGACATTCCCGAGCGGCTTATCAATCAGCACGACCGTCACTTGATCGAGCCCGCCCGCTTCGGTGACGAGCGTGCCGCCGGGTTCCCCAATACGGAATCCGGCGACTTCGTTGTCAGTCGTCGTGACGTTGACCGTTTGATTGGCAAGCGCATCAAACGCGTCATCCGAGTTCTCTTGATCGAGATCGGCGGTAATTACCGTCGTCTTCGGGCCATCAACAACAACGTCATCGGCTCCGGTGACAGAGACCGACTGCGGCACGTTCCAGTTGTTCGCGTTGAAGATCAGCGACGTCTTGCTGACGATCGCTTCGCTCGTATTGCCGCTGCTCAGTCGAATGACGACCGGAGTGACCGGTTGCGCCGTCAGCACGACCGAGAAGCTGTCGACGGTCCCGAGTTCCGAGACATTCGTCGCGCCGCCGGTCTCTGTGATCGAGAAGCCCGCAACGTCGTCATCGGTCGTCGTTGCCGAAACGCTTTGAGCGGCGAGCGCATCAAATGCGTCATCCGTTGAAGCCGGGACGATCGCCACTCGGATTGTCGATGACTGCGTGCCATCAACCGCGAAGTCATCGACTCCGGTCACAGTGACGTCTTGCGGCACGTTCCAATTGGCCGGAGTGAAAGTCAGCGTTGTCGGCGCGGGATTCGTTTCGGTCGCGTCGCTGCTTGTGATGCTGAAGACGACGTTCGATAGCGGCTGCGCGTTGAGCACGACGCTGATCGTGTCGGTCGATCCCGCCTCTGTAACACTTGTTGCACCGCTCGTCTCTGAGACTGAGAAGCTCGCAACGTCATTGTCGGTCGTCGTCACATTGAGAGACTGATCGGCAACGGGATCGAAGTTGTCGTCGCTCGCTGCGTCGTCAATGGAGACGGTAACGCTCGAAGTCACGCTGCCGTCGACAGTCACATCATCAACGCCAGTAACAGTCACACTCTGCGGCACGTTCCAATTCGCCGGTGTGAACGTGACCGTTGACTGATCAAGATTTGCTTCCGTCGCATCGCTGCGCGTCACGTTGAAGACGACGTTCGAAGCCGGTCGCGCATTGAGCACGATCGAGAACGAGTCCGTCGAACCGGCTTCAGTCACCGACGTCGAACCGCCCGTTTGAGCGAGCGTGAATCCGGCAACGTCATTGTCCGTCGTCGTCACGTTGACCGTCTGCGACGTCACGAATTGGTAAGCGGCATCGGAACTCGCGGTATCGACCGAGACCGAAATTGCCGTTGTCTGACTGCCGTCGATGTCGGGATCGTCGGCTCCGCGCACGGTCACTGTCTTCGGGACGTTCCAGTTGCTCGCGTTGAAGATGACGACATCTCGATCAACGGTCGCTTCATCGGTATCCGCACTGCTGATGTCGAGCACGACGGAACTCGTCGGCGGTGCGATCAGCACGATCGTGAACGAGTCCGTTGTGCCGGACTCACCGACGCTCGTGCTTCCGCCCGTCTGAGTGATGACGAAGCCGCCATTCAAAATCAGATAGCTCTCATTGGTCAGCGGCGTTAGGCGGCTGACGAGATTGCCGAGCGCGTTGCCGATGTTGTGCGAGGACGCGAGTGACAATGACAGCGCCCCGTTGTTGTCGGTGATTCCAGTCACTCGCACATCAAAGACGCTTGAGCCTGTAACGGGAGTGACAGACGCGACTGAAGCCGATGTCGTGCCCGTTGCAGCAGAGCCGCTCAACGCAAAGTCGGGCGCATCGACGTTCTGCACGTCTTCGCCGAACGTCACGCGGAACGTGACTTCGTCGGCATTGGTTGTCGCGGCCGTCGGATTCTGACGGAGCACGCTGACGAACGTCGGAGCGACGTTGTCGACGATGTAGCTCTGCGACGAATCGGGAACGGTGCTCGACAGCAAGTTGCCCGCGAGGTCGGTGATGTCTTGCCCCGCTGCGAAGCCGAGCGTCAGCGTGCCATTGTTGTTGTCGATGCCGGTGATCGGGACATCGAAGACGCTGCTGCCAGTAACGGCGACCGGAGCACCGATGATTCCGCCGGCTGATCCGGCACCGGTCAACGCGAAGTCTGCGGCGCTCAACTTTGTGACGTTCTCGCTGAAGGTCACTCGGAACGTGACTTGATCGGCATTCGTCCGAGCATTGCTCGGAGTGCGACGTTCGATCGTATCGACGTCGGGAGCGATGCCTTCATGCAGCACGACATCGTTGCCGTCGCCGCCGTTGTAGCTAATGGCATAAGGCCGCCCACCGACGCTGAGCGTCGCGCCTTGAGCAAGTCCCTTAAACGTTCCCGTAACGGCATCTGAGCCGTCGTTGTTGATGATCGTGAAAGACTGATCGTTGACGATGAAGCCATTCACAAGCGCCGTTGACAGTACGACGTTGCTGCCGATCGTGACCGTGCCCGTCACGTTGAGCTGATCATGATTGTTGGAATTATTACCCGGCGTCGCTCCGCCGATTTCAACGGCGAACGTCGAGTTGTTTTGGAACGTGACGCTGCCGCTATTGAGAATGCCGGGGCTCGTTCCGGGAGCGATCGTGCCGCTATTGCTGAGCGTTCCATTGATCGTGCCGGTGCCGCCAATCGTCGCGCCCGCAGCAACCGAGACCGCGCTGCTCGCACTCGTCGAACCATTGAGGAGCAACGTCCCCGCATTGACGGTCGTCGCGCCGGTGTAGGAATTCGTACCCGTCAGTTGCAATGTTCCGGCACCAGCTTTGACGATCGCGTTACCGGTAACTGTGGCCGAGATCGACAGATCGATCGCTGCCGTCCCGTCGCCGACGGTGAAGGTCGTCGAGCTTTGATTCAGGTTCACTCGACCGGAGATCGTTGAAGTCGATGTCGCGGCTGCGTCGATCGCAAACGACGCAACGACGCTGTCGCGCGTATCAACGAGGAATGTGCTGCTGCCGAGTGTTTGCAGCGTGCCGCCCTTCAATGTGACCGCTGTTCCCGGAAACGTGAGGTTGAGGTCCGAGCTATTCGTCAGCGTTCCGCCGTTGACGACTAACGTCGAGACGCCCACTGGATTGGAGGTGCCAAAGGCATCCCCGGCCAAAGCCTCGACGCTCGCACCGGAATTGATCGTCAACGCGCCGCGAATCGTTCCGGCGGTTGAGAGTCCTCGATTGAGTTGCAGCTTGCCCGCGTTGACCGTCGTGCCGCCGGTGAAAGTGTTGTAGGCATCGAGCTTCAGCGTCCCGGCTCCGTCTTTGACGATCGCTCCCGTGCCCGTCGCGATGATGTCATTGACCGTCACATTGCCCGCTCCAGCAAACGTCACATTCACCGCCGTGCCGCTCAGCGCGTTCCCCGACGATGGGTCGATCGTCAGAGTGCCGGCGTCGGACTGAATGCGACTCGCTCCGGTCACGGTGATGTTGCTCGCGAGAGTGTTGTTGCCACTCAGATTCCGCAGCACGCCGTTGCCGCCCGCGCCCGAGCCATTCACCGTAATCCGCTCATTGGTCACGGTGACGTTGTTCGAGAAAGCCAATGTGCCCGCTGTATTTGAAATGACAGCATCGGGACCGGCCGCAGCGCTTGCGGCAAGCTCAGTCGCGGTAAGCGCGCGGTTGTAGACGCGGAACTCGTTGTACGACGCGTTTGCTGTCGGGTCGTTGAACTGCGAACGACCGAGCGAGTTTGCGCTCTCGACGATTTGCGAGAGTGTGTAAGTCGAGTTGAACGAACCGCGAAACACTCCGTCGCGATAGACGCTGACCCGCGTATTCGTGCCGGAACCCGTCGCTTCTTGGTCGATGACCATTGCAATGTGATATTGCTGATTGAGCACATACGGGGCGTTGAAGTTGTCACCCGGTTGCTCGACGCCGCCGACAGTGAGCGACGCGCGATCGGTATTGGCATCCGTATGTTGCGACCATGCCATCAAGAAATAGTTCGATGTCGAAGACCCGATGTCGAAGATTCGGCTCCAACTGAGAATCGAGTGGTTCGTCGCCCATAACTCGATCGTCGCATCGGTCTGACCGCTGACGAGTCCAGTGGGCAACGAGACGTAGTCCGCATTCGACTTCGTGCCGCCGCTCAGCGTGACTTGCCCATTCGCAACCGTCGCGTTGCTCGAACCGACATCAACGATCGACGCGTTCGTTCCGCCGATCGAATCAACGAGCGTCGTGCCCGCTCCGCCGGTCTCACTAAAGCTGTAGCGATGCGCGGGAGCACTCGAAGTGACGAGTGTGTTCCCAGTCGCTGAGCCGAGCGCAGAGTTCGACGCTGCGATGAGCGTCCCATTCACAATCGTCGTCGTGCCCGAGTAAGTATTGTTACCACTGACGGTGAGATCGCCCGCACCTTGCTTCAGAACGCCGCCTGCTCCCGAGACGACGCCGCTCAATGCCGTCGCTCCCGAGTTTGTGACCGTCAGACCGCTCGCAGTAACGATGCTTCCGGCAAGCGTGCCCGTTGCTGTTGTGATCCCGACAGTGCTCGTTGCCGGAGTCATCGCAATGGTGCTTGTCTTTGCGGCGTAATCGGCAGCCGCTTGAGTCGCCGTCAGCAACGTCGGATAGATCGCGACTTCGTCGACCTTGCCATTGAAGTAGTGGAACGTATTGGCGGAGCCACCGGCCCATCCGCCGTCTCCCGACGCCCCGAGGAAGTAGCGATACGCGCTGGCATAGGCGACTTGCGATTGCGACTGCGTCCCGACGAGCGCGCCGTCGACATACAGCGATTCGGTTCCGTTCGAATACGTCACGACGGCTTGATGCCACTGTCCGTCATTCAGAGTGCCCGATGTCGTAATCACATTGCTAGCGCTGCCGTGCCAAAAGAGCGACGAGCGCAGTTTGCCGTCGGTCCCCATCAGAATGGCCGGTACGTAGCTCGACAAGCTGCCGCCCGGAACAGAACCCGAATCCATCTGCCCGAGAATCACACCATTCGAAGTGGTGTTGAACCAAACGCTGACGCTCAAGGTGTAGCTAGTTGTCGTACCGCTCGTCGGATAGCTGCCGAACGGCGCCGCCGGGACTTCGATATAGCCCGTGCTGCCATTGAACGAGACCGCCGTATTACCGCCCGTGATACCGGGCACGCCGAGCGTCACTCCGCCATTGACTGTCGCCGTACGACCGTTGCCCGATGAGTCTGCGACGGTCGAACCGGTCGTCTCGTTGAAGCGATACAGTGCCGACGGTGCGACGCTCGCTGCCGAGCCGATTGTGGCCGTCGAGGCGATGTCTTGATCAACCGCATTCAGCACGATGTTGGCACCGACGACGTTCGCCGCACCGACAATGCTGAGCTTGCCCGTGCCGTCATCAGTCGAGCCGTCAGACTTCGCATCGGCTTTGACAGTGATGGTGCCCGTTCCCGAATTGAGCAGCGCCGCCGAGCCAACATTGACCGCTCCCGTTGAATAGAGCGTCACGTTGCCGTTATTCGAGTTGATTGCACCGTTCACCGTCAGCGAGCTGTTGGAACCGATCGACGTCAGCGCGATCGCTCCGCCGCTGCTTGAGGCCACTCCGACACCGGTAGCAATTGTTACTCCGGTCGCCGTGCCCGTCAGCGTGCCCGGCACATTGGTCGAACCATTGAAGGTCAGCGCGCCGGCTTGAGTGGCATCGCCAATCGCGATCGAGCCGCTCGTCGTTGTGACGAGTCGCTCGACTTCCGCAGTTGTGAGGTTGATGCCCGCAACGGCAGCGTTGTTTGTCCCGCCAATGCTCATGGGGCGCGATGGCAACGACGACTGAATGTTGATCGCACTCGTTGCCGGAACGGCCGCTGATGCGCGAAGCACCGAAGACGTGCCGATGTTCGCAATCAGCAAGTCCCCATTCGGCGCAAACGTGAGACCGCGATTGTTGCTGACTCCCGACAAGAACGTGCTCACCGTGCCTGCTGGAGTAATCTTTTTGACAAGGTTGTCGCCGACAGCGGAGGCGTAGAGGTTGCCCGCCTTGTCGAAAGCCAAACCATCAAGATTGGTGCCAACACTCGACGCGAACGTACTGACCGTTCCGGATGGCGTCACCTTCTTGACCGTCCCATCGCCATTGTTCGCGACGAACAAGTTGCCGCTCGCGTCAATCGCCACTCCACGCGGCGCGTTCAGTCCCGATGCGAACGTGCTGACAACGCCCGCTGGCGTCACGCGGTGAATGGCGCTCGAGCTCGGACTCGCGACATACAAATTGCCGACCGAATCAAACGTGAGATGCTGCGGAGCACCGAACCCAGTTGCAAACGTGCTGACCGTTCCGCCCGGAGTGATCTTGTAGACGAGGTTGTTGTCCTGCGACGTCACATAGAGATTGCCATTGGCGTCGATCGCAATGCCGCTCGGCGTATTGAGGCTCGATGCAAAGACGCTCGAACTGCCGGTCGGAGTCACCTTCACAACGTTGCCGCTGTAATTGGCGACATACAAATTGCCGCTCGCATCAAAGACGGCGTCAATGGCCGTCGTGATCCCCGTTGCGTAGCTGCTCAGAGCGGGCGCAACTGCGGTAGTACTTCCTACATTGGCAAAGTTGCCGAGGTCGGCATCGGCTCCGTGCAGATTGATCGTTGCGGCGTTGATGACGGAGGACGATGCGATCGTCAGCGTTCCGGTGCCGTCATCGCCACTCGCATCGGCCTTTGTATCGGATCGAAGCGAGACGCTTCCCGACGCACTGCGAATCGACACGCCAGCACCAATGGTCAATGCACCCGTCGAGGTCAGCGTCACGTTGCCGTCGTTGCTGTTGAGGCTGCCGTTGATGATCAGCGCGGAGTTCGTGCCGCTTGATGTGAAAGACAAATTACCCGTTGCGCCGGTACCAATTTGACTATTAGCCGCGACGTCAATCGCACCGCCTGCCGCAGTGAGATTGCCGTTCGTCGACGTCAGTCCGGTGAAGCTGATTGCTCCCGTTTGCGAAGCATCACCAATCGCGAGAGTGCCGGCAGTTGTCGTCACGAGCCGCTGCGTTTCGAGTCCCGTTAGATTCACTCCGGCAACGGCGGCGTTGTTTGTTCCGCCGATGCTCATGGGGCGCGAGGCAACCGAAGACTGAATCGAGATGTCCGTCGTTGCGGTGATTGGCGGTGTCACTTTGAAGACCGTGTTGCCGCCTGAGTTCGAGACGTACAAGTTGCCGAGGGGATCAAAGAGCACCGAACGCGGATCGCTGATGCCCGAGATGTAAGTGCTCGACGTCGCGTCGGGAGCGAGCTTCACAACCGAAGTCAGAGCAAGTTGCGCGACATACAAATTCCCTGCCGCATCAAACGCGAGACCGTCGCAGTTCGAGACCGTCGCAAAGGAACTCACCGTGCCGTCGGGAGTCACCTTGTTGATCGCGCCGCTGCCGTAACTCGACACAAACAAATTGCCGCTGCGATCGAACGCAACGCCGCGCGGTTGAGAGAACCCCGATGCGAACGTGCTGACGGTTCCGCCCGATGTAATTTTACTGACCGTCGTCCCGCCGAAGTTCGCCACATACAGATTGCCGCTACTGTCGAAGGCCATTTGCTGCGGATTGCTAAGCCCCGTCGCAAACGTGCTGACCGTTCCGCCCGACGTCACCTTCGAGATCGAATTCCCGTTGCTGTTCGAGACGTACAAATTGCCTGCGGCATCGAAGACGAGCCCCGATGGCGCATTGAATCCCGATGCAAACGTGCTGACGACTCCGGTCGGCGTCACCTTGCTCACGGTGTTGCCGCTGAAGTTCGAGACATAAAGATTGCCGCTGGCATCAAACGCGAGACCGATCGCGTTATTGAAGCCGCTCGACGCAAACGTCGTCAGTACTGGTGACGTTGCGAGACTGCCGACATTCGCTGCCGTGCTGATATCAACGTCGGCCCCGCGCAGCGTCAGCTTCGAGCCGTAGATCGAACTGGCAGCATTGATCGAAAGCGTGCCCGTGCCGTCGTCGCCGGAGTTGTCCGACTTGATATCGCCGCTGAGGGTGAGCGATCCCGATCCGCTATTGATCGTCGCTCCTGTAACAACAACTGCACCAGTCGCGAATGCCGAGATATTGCCGGTCGCCGTCGCGATATCGCGCGTGATCGAGATGCTGCCGTTCGTGCCGCCGCGTGCATCGAGCGTCACAGCGCCGCCGTCTGTGCCGATCGGTCGATTGACGTTGATCGTTTCAGCATTGAGCGACAGCGCGGCTCCGCGCGTCGCAAGAGGCTGGGTCAGCCCGTCGGCGTACAGCGACGCGATCGTGCTTGCTGAAAGCGCCGTCCCAAAAATCGCGGGCTCGTCGATCGAGCCGACAAAGTTCTCGGTCCCGATGTGGTTGCTACCGACAAAGACGCCCGTCGTCGGAGTGTTCGGAGTCGTCGTTGCGTTTGAGGTCACCGTCTGCGCGACGCCGTTCGCATACACCTTCCATGTTCCGTTCTCGCGCACGCCTGCGACGTGAGTCCATACCCCGAGCGGCAATGTGTAGCCCGTTGGAGCGTGCGCTATGCCGCCGACATGCACTTCAAGAGTCCCCGCATTCACAGCTAGCGAGTAACCCGACGCGCCCGTGTTCCCATTGAGCAGCACTACTTGAAAACCAGAATTGCTTGTCTGCTTCACCCATGCGGTCAACGTGATGTTGTCTAATGCAGTTGTCGCGAGACTTGCCGTCATCTGCTTGCCCGAGCCAAACGTCAGCGCGTTGCCCAAAGCCGGAGTTGCTGACGGAGTCGTCAGCGGAGTCCCATTCAGCGTGCCCGTGCGGCTGCTCGTTGATGAGTCCGCCGCAGTCGTTGTCGACCCTTCATCGAACTTCCAATAGCCGACCGGGTTATTCGCGAGCACTCGATCCGAGTACGCGTTTGGTAGCGCGATCGAGTCCGTGCCGCCCGCCGCATCAATCGACAATCCCGCCGTCACACTGCTGACGGGAATCGTCAGCGTGCGATCTCCATTCGACAGCGTGCCGCCCGCCGGAGCACCGCTGAAGACTTCGTTCGGATCCGCGATCACATAGTTCGATCCGACTTGCTGCACGGTGAGATTGTTAGCGCGACCGCTGATATCGGTGACGGTCAGCGTTCCGTTGCTGAGCGTTGCAGTCAGCGTGCGCTGCACGATCGAGAGCACAACATCGTTGCCGGTTCCGCCGACATAGCTGATGCGGGCATCGAGTCCCGAGCCCGCGAAGTTCACGACATAGCTGCCTTCCGCAAGCCCGTTGAACGTGCCCGTCACGGCATCGCTGCCGTCGTTATTGATGATCGTGTAGTTCTGCCCGACGCTCGGCACGAAGCCGTTAAATGATGCCGTTGTGAGCGTCACGTTCGAGCCGATCGTGACCGTGCCCGTCACATTCAATTGGTCGTAGTTGTTCGACGCATTGCCCGCCGTCGTGCCGCCGACTTCGATCGCAAACGTTGAGCCCGATTGGAACGAGACACTGCCCGTATTGAGGATGCCCGGACTATTGCCCGGCGCGAGCGTCCCACTGGCTGTAACACTTCCTCCAATCGTGCCCGATCCGCCGAGCGTTGCACCGCTCGCTACTGAGACCGCGCTGCTTGCACTCGTTGAGCCATTCACGAGCACCGTGCCCGCATTGACCGCAACGCTCCCGGTTTGCGTATTGGTGCCCGTCAGCTTGAGCGTCCCCGCTCCTGCCTTCACAAGATTCGCCGAGCCAGTGATCTCGCCGCTGATGATGAGATCGTCCGCCGCCGCGCCGTCAGCAACGGTCATTGTCGTATTGCCGACGAAACGCATCTTCGAAGCGATGCTCGC
>CAZNMS010000245.1:0-12784 GCA_964573505.1 uncultured Planctomycetaceae bacterium
TTCCGGCGACGACGACGGAAATACGTTTAATCTCACTGTCGCAAATCAAGGTGCGTTGCTGACGAAGTTGTCGCTCTTCCGCTCGATTGAGAATCTCGTCGGGGGCGGCGGAGACGACACATTCACGATCAGCGCCAATTTGGGCGATTCGGCGATTGCTAACAGCGGAAATATTACTGGCCTTGTCGGTAACGACTCCGTTGTTGTTGCGGCTTCTGTAACGGTCTTCGGCAATGTCTCGACGGGCGAGTTAAATGATACGATCGACTTGCGAGGCCGAATCGTCGGAACGATTGATACTGGTCTCGATAACGACGCGTTCGTTTTGCAGAACGGCGCGCAGATCGACGGGCAAGTGACCGGCGGTTCCGGCAATGACTCGTTCGCGATTTCAGGCACAATCGTCCTCGGTCACGAACTGCGAGGCGGCAGCGGCAACGACACTTACTCCTTGACGACTGCGGGTAGCCTGAATCAGCAGATCAACGGCGAAGACGGCACAGATACTCTGATCGGCGACGACGACGGCAACGCCTTCACAGTCAATAATGCGAATGCCGGATTCTTGCCGGGGCACTTTACGGACTCGAACGCAACACAAGACTTCTTCAACGTTGAAGGACTCACCGGCGGTTTGCTCTCCGACACATTCACAATCAATGCGAATGTCGGCGGTACAATTTCCGGTCTCGGCGATAATGACACGATCAATATCGCGGGACAGGTGCAAGTCGGCGGCGCGCTGTTCGGCGGTGTCGGCAACGACGCAATTAACATTGGAGCCGGTACGGTCGGCACACCGACGCACGTTGAGGGCAATATCGACGGCGGTGAAGGAGTCGACACGATCAATATCGGAGACGCTGCAACTGTCTCAGACACGACAGTGATCAGCGGAGGCGGCGGAGTAGATACTCTGACCTTCGATTACACCGGATCGGTCGCACGCAACTTCGTCGTTGACGGCGGAACGACCTCACCAGTGACGACGGAGAATGACACGATCGTCTTGACGGGCAATTACGCGACAGGCTCAACGGCTTACACCGTGAGTGGCAAGACGTCGGGCACGCTCGTGACAAGTGGCGGCAGTTCAACGCAGTCCGTCACGTTCTCGACGACCGAGAATATCGCTATCAATAGCACGGGTGCCGGACTCGTTATCAATGGGTCGGGCAATGCGGACCTCATCAATGTGAAGGACGCCGTTACCGCTGCGACGCGAGTCGAATTCCGCACGGTCGCGGCTCCGACAATTGATACCTCAGCACCGATTACCTTCACTCGCGCTGTCGGGTTAACGGTGACGATCAATGCCAATGCGGGCAACGATACCGTCAACATTGATAATGCCGGAGTGAGTGTCATTTCGGATCTAAACGTCAACGGCGGCGACGGCAACGACACAATCAATGTGCAAGCGAGCCATCGCGGAACGTTGCACGGAGACGGCGGAAATGACGCGTTTGTATTTTCGAACGGCAAGACGTTGACCGGCAATCTCAATGGTGATGCGGGCACCGACACACTGAATGCGTCGGCCTATAGCGCAGTGCTCAATGTGTCGCTCGTCGGAGATACGGCAGACGGGTTCACGGGAACCGAAGCAGCATTAATCAGTGGCGGGCAGTTCCTCGGAATTGATTCCGTACTCGGCGGTACCGGATCGGACACGCTGACGAATGGATTGGCGGGCGCTGCCGATTGGGAAATTGATAACACGAATCGCTTCTACGACGTCTCGACAGCTCAAGCAGTCGCGTTCTCGTCCTTCGAAAACTTCACCGGGGGTATCAGTGTCGATCGCTTCGGTATCAGTGGAGTCAATAAGGCGACGATCAACGGCGGCGGCGGCAATGACGAGTTGATCTTCAATAACGGCTCGACTCTGACCGGACCGTTCGACGGTGCGGGCGGCTTCGATCAGATCTCATACGCAGGCACTCCGGTCGGATTCGCAGGCAACACCAGCAGCGGGGCTGCGACGACGAGTGCTCAATCGGTCGTTTTGACGAGCGATAGTGCGACGGGCTTCAGCGGGACGGCTTCAGGCATCGTCGGATCGGGTGCGGGATTCACTCAGGTCGAGTCCGTGCAGGGCGGTGCCGGAACCGACTCGCTGACGGGACTCAATCTTGCGTCCACATGGGATCTCGACGGCACGGACCGCTACATCGACACCGTGAATACTCGCGAGTTTGCGTTCTCGGGCGTCGAGACGCTCAACGGTCTCGGTGCGGTCGACACCTTCGAAATCAACGACAGCACTGCTCGAACCCGCCAATTGAACGGCGGAGCGGGCGATGACTTCTTCCGCTACGCGAACGGGACGGCGAGTGTTGCGAGCGTCAGTGTCGACGGCGGTTCTGAGAATGACGTCGCAACGTTTGAACTATGGACGGCTGCGGTCACGGCTTCGGCGGGGAATTTCGTCAATGTCGAAGAGTTGATCGGCGGTCAGGACGCGGCGGACTCGCTGCAGGGCGGCTCGAATGCGGACACGTTCCGAGTGACCGACGCAAACTCAGGCTCAGTGAACTCGGTGACGTTCAGCAAGTTCGAGAACGTGCTCGCTCAAGACGGCGATGACTCGATCATCCTTGAGGGAACCGGCTCGCTGACTGGTACCGCTGACGGCGGAAACGGCAATGACCGGCTGAATTTGAGCGGTCTGCCGGGAGTGCTCGCAGTCGGGCTGACGGGATTGAGCACGACTGACGGCTTCAGCGGCGCTCAAGCTCAACTCGGCGGTTTTGCCAACGTCAACGAGTTGATCGGAACCGGCAACGACTCGCTGCAAGGTCTCGCGGGAACAGCCGTTTGGACGCTCGACACGGTCGAGACATACGCGTCAGGCGGTCGCACGCTGTTGATCGGCGGCTTCCAATCGCTGCTCGGCGGTAGCGGAGCCGACAGTTTCTATGTCGTTGCGAATTCCACTCGAGCAATCGACGGCGGCGACGGCAGTGATCTGATCGCTGTCGCCAGCGGGATCACTCTGACGGGATCTCCGGTCGGCGGACTGGGCAACGATCAGTTCGATCTCGGCACTGGAGCAATCATTACAGGAGCGGTCGACGGTCAGACCGGAAACGACACCGTCTCCTTCACGAACTCCACAACGGCAGTGACCTTCGCAATCACGGCGCTCGGAACGACTGACGGCTTTGTCGGAACAGTCGCCGGATTGGCGGGCGGCTTTGACAACATCGACACCATCGGCGGATCAGCGGCGACAGACACCTTCAATGGTCGCAACGCCAATGCCGTTTGGGATCTCGACGGCAGCAACACACTGATTGCACCGAGCACCTACACCGACGTCGGATTGGGCCGCTCACTCGACTTCTTCGGGATCGAGAACCTGAATGGCGGCAATCAGCTCGACACGTTCAACGTTGCCGGTGCTCAGACAGCGAACCTCAGCGGCGGAGCGAACGACGACACCTTCAACTTCACGAACGCCACTGCGAAGTTGACCGGAACGATTGCGGGCGGCACCGGCATGAACTCACTGAGCTTCGCCGGTCTGACGACAACAGCGGCCAATGTCACGCTGACTGGCAACACGATCGACGGCTTCGGCGGTACGGCGACCGGCTTGATCACTGGCGGCTTCAACGCGATCGACTCGATCACGGGCGGTGCCGCGACTGACACGCTGACCGGCATGAATGTGAACGCGAGCTTCAACGTTGATCTGCTCGGCAACACCTATCGCGACAACTCGGCCGCTCGCCTCGTGAGCTTCTCTAGCTACGAAAACCTGACAGGCGGAACTCAGTCCGACACCTTCCTGATCTTCGCGAGCCTCGGCGGCAACATCGTCGGCAACGCGGGCAATGACATTGTCGACGTCCAAACGGGCGGCTCAGTCGGCGGAAATGTCACAACCGGAGACGGCACGGACGAAGTCTTCTTCCATGCCGGTGCAGGGTTCGGAACGGTGCTGACTCCGCAGAGCATCGATACGGGAACGGGCACGGACCTCATTCAGATCGACTACGACGGATCCGCTCTGCGCGGCTTCACGATCAACGGCGGTTCTGATGCCGACGAACTGCGACTGCTCGGCGGCGAAGTTTCGGTAGTGGCTTCATCCGGCAGTTACTCGGTCGGCTCGTCAGCGAATCAAGGCACGATCTCGACATTGATCAATGGTGTCGAGCAGCGCATCACGTTCGACGGATTCACGCCGACGGCTGACAACATCAACGATCGGCAGGCCCTCGATAGCTACGTCGTGAATGGCACAACGGGCTCGGACACGATGCGACTCGTCGACGGAGCCCTCAACTTCAGCAAGGTGACTTACAACAACGCCTTCTCGCCGATCAGCTTCCAAAACAAGCCGCGCTTGCAGATCAACGGCCTCAACAACTCGGACAGCATCACGCTCGACAATCCGAATCGCGGCACGGGTTTGACGGTCATCAATGTGAGCGGCGGCGTCGGCGACGACACGATCGCGGTCAATCAGAGCAACACCGGCGATCTCGTCGGCGATGACGGCAACGATCGGTTCGTAATTGCGGATGCAGTTGTTCTTACAGGAGACACCGCAGCCGCCATTCGCGGTGCTGCCGGAGTCGACACGATTGACCTCGCGGCAGTGACAACCGGCGTGACCGTGCAACTGCTGTCGACAACCTCGAACGGCTTCACCGGAGTCTCGCCGCAGTTGCTGCCGACGGTCGGCAATCAGTTCACGGGCATTGACGCTCTGATTGGTTCCAGTGCCGATGACATTCTGATCGGCATGAACTCGAACGCGATTTGGCGCGTGAATGGGACCGACGCGTACGTCGAAGCTTCGACGAATCGTTCAACGTCCTTCAGCTCGTTCAAGACGCTCAAAGGCGGCACAGCCAATGACACGTTCCGCATCAACGGCGTGCAGACCGCAGACATCGACGACGCTGCGGGTAGCAATACTTACATTCTCGAATCGAATACGGCTCAGCTCGTCGGCGGAATCATCGGCG
This sequence comes from uncultured Planctomycetaceae bacterium, assembly GCA_964573505.1. GTDB lineage: Bacteria > Planctomycetota > Planctomycetia > Planctomycetales > Planctomycetaceae > AM-0621. Next base: position 4,986 of record CAZNMS010000245.1, read on the forward strand.
GTGCCGGGAACGACGTGCTCGATGTCACGGGAGTGACAGACGGCGTCGACGTCACGCTGACCGGAGTGACTGCGGGAGAAGGCTTCAAAGGCAGCGTCACGAATGCGGGTGATCCAATGACGCCGCGCATCACGACCGGCTTCTTGTCAGTGAACTCTGTTCTCGCCGGAACGGGCACCGATTCGCTGACGGGCCGCGATGCGGTTTCAACATGGGACATCGACGGTACGAATTCTTACACATCCGGCGGTGAGACGTTCGCCTTCAGTGGGATCAACGATCTGCACGGCGGCTCGGACGTCGACACCTTCAACATCAGCGGTTCGCGAACGATCAACCTCACGGCGGGTTCCGGCAGTGACTCAGTCGTCTTTGCGGACGGAGCAGTGCTCGTCGGAACGGCGGACGGCGGAGACCCCTCAACGGCCCCCGGCGATACGCTCGATTACTCGGCCTATACCTCGGCGGTCGCGATTAGCCTCGAAGGCATCACGAACTTCGAAACGCTGATCTCGGGCACTCCGAACGACACGCTCGTCGGCACGAGCGGCAATGACATCTTCGAGATCACCGGCACTGATGCCGGCTCGATCAACGGAGTCGCGTTCTCCGGCTTCGCGAATCTCGACGGTCTTGATGGCGACGACAGCTTCACGTTCGCGAACGATGCCGCCCAATTGACGGGAGCCATTGAGGGCAACAGCGGCAGCGACACCTTGAGCTTTAGCGGCGTCGCAGCGAGTTCGATCGGACTGACGCTCTCGGGAACTTCGCTGATCGACGGCTTTGACGGAGACGATGCGGGTTCATTGCTGACCGGCTTCTCGAACATCAACGCACTCGTCGGCGGTCAATTGACCGACACGCTGAACGGCCTGCCGCTCGATTCTGAATGGGTCATCGACGCCGTCACCGGTAGCTACACCGCGAACGGCATCTCGACCGGAGTGACCTCGTTCGAAACCTTCACCGGCAATCAAGGACGCGACAACTTCACGGTCACGAGCAGCTTTACGGGCACCATCTTCGGCAATGAGAACGACGACAGCTTGCAACTCGCTTCCTCGGTCGAGTTCACGGGCGATGTCAGTCTCGGTGACGACAGCGACGTGCTGAGTTTGGCTGACCAATCGAAGATCAGTGGCATCGTCTTCTTCGGTGCCGGTTCCGATGAGTTGAACCTGTCGAACGCCTTCGAAGACTTCGATCTCTCATTGACCGCACTCAGTGGCGGCGGCGGCTTCGACGGAAGTCTCGCCGGAGCATCGGGCGGCGGAGTCACGGGCGGAGTCCGGGGACTTGAGAGCGCTGTCGGCGGTTCGGGTTCCGATGACCTCTTCGGATTGGATGCCGCTTCGAACTGGACGATCGGGACAACCTCAAGCACCTACCTCAGCACCGACACATTCACGTTCTCGAACTTCGGAACGGCTCACGGCGGCACGGCGGTCGACGCCTTCAACGTGACGAGCAGCGTGACGATCTCGCTACTCGGCGGCGGCGACAACGACACCTTCAACGTCGGCAGTGCGGCACAAATCACGGGCACGCTGTTTGGCGAAGACGGCGACGACACCATCACCTATGCCACTGTCATTCAAATTACAAACACAGCGTTTGACGGCGGCACCGGTAACGACTCCGTTTCGTTCGCCGCCGGAACGAACGCGATCTCGCTCAGCCTGACTCGCATCACTGACGTCGAGACGGTCTTCGGCACGAGCCAAAGCGACTCACTGGTCGGTACCTCGGGTGACGATGCCTTCAACATCAGCGGTGCGAACAACAACGGTTCGATCGGCGGAACAGTCCTCACGTTCCAGAGCTTCGAAAACCTGCGCGGCGAAGCGGGTAACGATTCCTTCACCTTCGCGAATGGTCTCGGAGTCAGCGGAATCATCGACGGCGGTGCGAATAGCGACACCCTCAACTACTCGGCCTATTCGACTGCGGTCACCGTTAATCTTGTCAGCAACACCGCAACGAACACTGCCGGTGCAACGACAATCGAGAACGCAACGGGCGGCTCCGGCAACGACTCGCTGACGGGCAACAGCGGCGCGAACACGCTGATTGGAAACAACGGCAACGACACTCTCGTCGACGGCAGCGGCAACGACTCGCTCGACGGCGGAGCAAACGACGACGTCTACATCCTCACGCCCGGCAGTGCAGATGTGCTGTCTGATGCGAGCGGCGTCGACGTGCTCGATTTCTCGACGTCAGTCGGCCCGATCACGATCAACATGGATAGCTCCGCGTCGCAAGCCGTTCGCGGTGCTCACACGCTGCAACTGAGTGGCACGTTCGAGAACTTCGTCGGTTCACCGGCCAATGACGTTGTGACGATGGCCGACAACAGCAGTGCTCGCACCATCAACGGCAACGGCGGTGACGACACCTTCCAGCATGGCGACAACACGGCTCACAACTGGCAGATCAACTCGGCCAATACGGGCACGGTCGGCAACATCGCCTTCACTGCGGTTGAAAGTCTGACGGGCGGCTCCGGCGACGACAGCTTTGTCTTCGCGAACAGTGCAACGCTCACCGGCAAGATCGACGGCGGCGGCCATTCAACAAAGGACACCGTCAACTACGGTGCCTATACGAGTGCCGTGACGATCAGCCTTGCTTCGCTGACGAACATCGAAGAAGTCATCGGCAGCCTCTCGAACGCGAACGACACACTGGTCGCGAATGGCGCGACGAGCTTCACGATTAACGGAACGAACTCAGGACTCGCGGGCACGATTGCCTTCGCAAACATCGAGAACCTGACGGGCAGCACGAGCAACGACACCTTCACCTTCACCGCGACGGGCTCGCTCTCCGGTACGAATGGCGTCAACGGCAACGCGGGCACGACGGACTCGCTCGTTCTGTCGGTCAACGACGAAAGCATTCTCTTCGCTGATCCCTCAACGACTGGCTTCCGAGGATCCGTCACCGGACTCACCGCAGTCACGAACTTCCTCAACGTCACGTCGATCAACGGGGGTAATGGAAGTGACACTCTCACGGGCGACGACGCGCTCGCCACATGGGGCCTCGACGGCTCGAACGACTATGTCAGCAACGGCCGCACGACTGCGTTCTCGGCGATTGAGAATCTCGTCGGCGGCGCGGGCGACGACACCTTCAACCTGACGGGCGCCAACACACTCAACATCGACGGAGCGGGCGGCAATGACGTCTTCAACATTGCCTCGGGCGCTCAACTGACGGGCGTTGCAGACGGCGGTTTAGGCACGGACTACCTGCGCTTCGCCGGATCAACGGGACGCAACATCGTGCTGACGGGTGCCGGTACGGGAGACGGTTTCGCCGGTCTCGCAACTGACAATGGCGCGTCGCATCTGCCGAACTTCAACAACATCAACAACGTCGAAGGCAGCACGGGCAGCGACACTCTCGCAGGCACCGGAGCAGCGGCGACATTCACGCTCAATTCGCTCGGCAACAGCTACAGCGAGGTCAATGGCACGCTCGGCTTTGCATCCGTCGAGAATCTCGTCGGCAGCACGAACGCTGACATCTTCAATGTCTTCGGCGGGCACACCGTCAACATCAACGCCGGTAACGGCGACGACGTCGTGAACTTCAAAAACGCGACCGCCGCGATCGACGGACAGATTGATGGCGGTGCCGGAACGAATGACCGACTCGATTACTCCGCGATCTCGACTCCGGTTGTTGGCTCAGTCGCTCGGCTCGTCAGCGTCGAGAGCATCATCGGCGGTTCGGGTGCCTTCGATACGCTCAACGGAGCGACGGTCGGTTCCTTCTGGGCGATCAATGGAACGAACGCAGGCACTGTCGACGGCATCGCGTTCTCCGGCTGGGAAACGCTCAGCGGTGCATCCGGCGTCGATACGTTCGACTTCGGACCTGCGGGTCTCGTCCCCTTAGTCAGTGGCGGCGGCGGCAGTGACGTTCTCGATCTCGCCGACATGACAGCCGCTCGCAGCATTCGACTCGACTCGATCGCACTGAATGGCTTCGCCGGTCGCGATCTCAATGGCACGACAACGAACTTCAGCTTCTCGGGCATTGACCGATTGGTCGGTTCAAACGCGAGCGGCGATTCGCTCACGGGTGCTGCCGCTGATTCCGTTTGGAACCTCAATGGAGCAGTGCCGAATCAGACTTATGTCAGCACATCGCAGACCGCGACCTTCAGCAGCTTCGAGTTCCTCGTCGGCGGCAGTGCAGCTGACACGTTCGACATGCAGGGTTCACTGTCGCTCGGCCTCTCAGGCGGCAGCGGCAACGACAACTTCATCTTCCGAGCGGGTGCATCGCTGACCGGCAGCATTCAAGGTGCTCTCGGCACCGACACCATCAACACCAGTGCCGTCACGACCGGGCTGACTTACACACTGACCAATCTCGGTTCGACCGATGGCTTCAATGTCGGCTTCGGCGGATTGTCGGGCACAGCCACAAACATCGAATCGATCGCGGGCGGTACCGGTGCCGACACGATCATTGGCCGTCCGACTGCGGCAACATGGACGGTCGGTGCGACAAACAGCTACGCAACTGGCGGTCGCACGCTGAACTACAGCGGGATCGAAACGCGGCAGGGCGGCGCGGACATCGACACCTTCAACGTGCAAGCCAATGCCCTCACTGCCGGGTCGAATACACTCAGCGGCGGAGACGGCGGAGACATCTTCAACATCAATCTCGCTGCGGGGACGTCAGTTGCAGGCAGCGTCGGACTGACGATCACGGGCAACAACGCGGCTGCGATGCTCGTCAATGCGGATACCGTCAATCTGAATCTCAACTCGGGCAGCACCGCTCGCTCAGTCGGGCTGATCTACACCAGTGCGACTTCGGGTGACATTCGAGCAACCGGACTCGGCGGCTCGGGCGGTGCGATCAACTTCCAAACGATCGAGAAGCTCAACGTCAACGGCGACAGTTCGAACAACGACAGCGTGACAGTGACCGGCACGGCCTCTGCCGACTTGCTGACGGTTGCTGCGACTGCAAGCGGTGCGACGGTGAAGCTCAATGGTGCGGGCAACGGAGTCGCCGGCGGCGGCTTCGGTCCCGACATCGCTCTGACCGGTCTCACGACAAGCGGCTTCCTCGTGCGAGGCGGCGACCCATCAACGATTCCCGGCGACACACTCGCGTTCTCGGGATCGGGCACGGTGACGCTCAGCTCGCTGACATCCGGCTCGATCGTGCAGTCAGGCGTCGTCACGGTTGCCTACAACCAAATTGAAGATCTCGATCCGCTCAACGCGATCAGCTTCAACATCAATGCTTCGACCGCACAGAACGACGGCACGGGAGACGTCTTCGACGTTGCCTTGATTGCCGGTCGGATCAACGTCGACGTCAACGGCACAACGGTGCTCAACGAAGACTCCGCAGACATCGCGGGCCTCACGATCAACGGCTCGAATGATGACGACACACTCAATGTCAATCTCAGTGGCGGTAGCCCGATTCCGACTTCCGGTCTTGTCTTCAATGGCTCGTCTCAAACAACGAACGACACCGTCAATGTTCAAAGTGCCGGAGCAAGCAAAGCGACCTTTGCTCCGAGCGGCACAACGAATGGCAGCGGCACGATCACCGCTGACGGCGGCAGCATCACGATCACCGGCACTGAGCCCGTCAACTTCAGCGGACTTGCCGAACTCACGATCGTCACACCGAATGATGCCGACGTGCTGACGATTGATAGTCCCGCAGCGAACGTTGATCGCATCAGTGGAACAAGCGGCGGAGTCAGCTTCAGCAATGTGTCTGTCACATCGGTTGCGAGCACGATCATCGACGCCGCAACGAACAGCGTGAGCGGTTCTGACAACGTGACCTTCAGCGGCGATCTCTCTGCCTCATCAGCCAGCTTGACGATCAACACCGGCAACGGCCCGGACGTTGTGAATGCAAGCTCGGTCGTCACTCGCGGTGTAACGATCAATACACATCTCGGAGCAGACGCGATCTTCGGCGCGGGCGGCAGTGACAACATCGACGGCGGCGGCGGCACTGACACCATCTCGCAAACAGCAAGCGGCACTCAGACGCTGACGAACTCATCGCTGACCGGTGCCGGCACTGACGTCTTGCTGAGCATCGAAGTCGCGGAACTCACCGGTAGCTCGGGAGCAGACACGATCGACGCATCGGCCTTCACCGGAACGACGACGATCTTCGGACTCGCGGGCAACGACACTATCAGCGGCGGCTTCGGCGTCGACTTCATCAACAGCGGTGACGACAACGACAGCGTGAGCAGCAGCGACGGCAACGACACTCTGCTCGGCGGCAGCGGAGACGACATTCTCAACGGCGGTGCCGGAGTGGACTCGGTCTCCGGTGACGCGGGTCTCGACACCATTACAGGTGGCGCGGGCAACGATGTCCTCGCAGGCGGCGAGGGCAACGACACTCTGCAAGACACCGGCACGGTCAGCATCGTGATGACGAACGTCTCGCTGACGGGTAATGGAACTGACACCCTCAGCGGTTTCGAATTCGCTCTGCTCACTCTCAGTGGCAGCAGCGGAGTGATCGACGTCTCGGGCTTCACGGCGGCACTCGGCACGACGCTGACGGGCGGTTCGGGCAATGACACGATTACCGGCTCGGTTGCATCAGACCTCATCACGGGAGCACTCGGTGCCGACGCCATCAATGCCGGTGACGGCAACGACTTCGTCTACGGCGGCGGCGGTAACGACAGCATCACCGCCGGCGCGGGCAACGACTCCATTCGAGGCAACTCGGGCAACGACGCGTTAAGTGGCGGGCTCGGCGACGACACGATCGACGGTGTTGACGGCACTGACACGCTCGTTGAAACAGCCGACGTCAACTTCACGCTGACTGACAGCAGCTTGACTGGTCTCGGCAGCGACGTACTGGTGCTGATCGAGCAAGCCTTCTTAACCGGCGGCAGCCTCGCGAACTTGATCGACGCTCAAGCCTTCACGGGCACAGCAACGCTCTCCGGCGGATCTGCGGACGACACTTTGAAGGGCGGACTCGGCAACGACGTACTGCTCGGCGGAGTCGGTAACGACTCGCTCGACGGCGGTGCCGGCAACGACTCGATCACCGGCGGTTCGGGGAACGATGTTGTGATCGGCAACTCGGGAACTGACCTCGTGATCGTGACCGTCGACGGCAACATCACGGCGACAGATTCGTCAGTCGTCGGTGAAGGCACGGACTCACTCAACGGCATCGATCAAGCTCAACTCAATGGTGGAGTCGGCAACAACACGATCAGTGCTCTCGGCAGCTCGTTGACGACAACGCTCAATGGCGGGTCCGGCAACGACACTCTGATCGGCGGCAATGGCGACGATGTCTACAACGGCGGCGATGGCACCGACTCGATCTCAGCGACCGGCACGAACATCGTTCTCAGCGACGCGACCTTCACCTCAAACGGTAAGGACCAGTTGATCTCGATTGAGAACGTGCGACTGGTTGCGGGTGCGACGTCGAGCTTGCTTGATGCGAGTGGCTACACACTCGGCAGCGTTGTGCTCACCGGCGGAGCGGGCAACGACACTCTGATCGGCGGCTCGCAGGCTGACAGCATCACGGGCAATGGCGGCAACGATTCGATCGTCGGCAATGACGGCAACGACACGCTCTTCGGCAACGCCGGTCTCGACATCATCGACGGCGGTGCGGGCAGCGACGCCATCAACGGCGGCGATGACGCTGATACCCTCAAGGGAGGAGCAGACGCTGACAACATCGTCGGCGGTGCCGGTAACGACACGATCGAAGCCGGTGACGGCAACGACTCGATG
>CAZNMS010000246.1:0-12660 GCA_964573505.1 uncultured Planctomycetaceae bacterium
GACGGACTTGTAGTCCGTCGAAGACGACGCCCGACGGACTACAAGTCCGTCGTACTAGAATTCGCCGGTAGGTTCTCAATTGCCGCTCACCTAACTTCTTGATTTGGCGTCGCGTAGGTCGCGTGCTTACTTCCGACAGCGACGCATCGCGGACGTAGGCGTCCATGCTACGAATCCGCCGACAGAATTGGTGACGCACTCAGTTATCCGGGAATCGCTCGTCGCTACGATCAGCGTTCGATTTGCCGACCCCATTGAGGACTGACTGAGATGAAGTTTTTGTTACCTCTCGTGCTGCTTCTTGTCACCGGGCTGAATGCGGCTGCAGCGGATGCTCCGCCTTCGTTTCGGAATGAGATCGTTCCGTTGCTGACGCGCTACAACTGCAACATGGGTGCGTGTCACGGCAAGCAAGCCGGGCAGAATGGATTCCGACTATCGCTGCGGGGTTTTGCTCCTGAGCTTGATCACGGATGGCTCACGCGCGAGTTCAGCAGCCGCCGGGTCAGCAAGACTCAGCCGCAAGACAGTTTGATTCTCAAGAAGGCACTCGGACTCGTGCCGCATGGCGGCGGCAGATTGTTCGCCGAGAACTCGCAAGCTCATCGGTTGCTGTCGCAATGGATCGAAACGGGAGCAGGGGGACTCGATGACAAAGAGCCGCGCGTTGTGCGCGTTGAAGTGCAGTCGGGCAACGCCGTCGTGAAGCCGATGCAGACTCAGCAACTCAAAGTTCTCGCGCACTTCGATACTGGTGAGCCGCGCGACATCACATGGCTCGCAAAGTTCTTCTCGAATGATGACTCTGTATTAGACGTTACATCCGAGGGGCTCGTCACCGTGCTGCGAGCGGGCGAGTCAGCAATCCGCATTCACTTCTTAGAGTTCGTTGAAGTCGTGCCGTTCTCGGCTCCGTATGAGCAAACCGTGAAGCCGGAACTCTTCGCCGCGAAGAACAACGGCATCGACGAGCATGTCTTCAAGAAGCTTGCGGATCTGCGTATCCCGCCGGCGCCGCTCTGTGACGACGCGACGTTCCTGCGCCGAGCGTTTCTCGATGCAACGGGCACGCTGCCGAATGCTGACGAAGCGCGAGCCTTTCTCGCGGATGCTCGACCGGACAAGCGCGCGAAGCTGATTGATGATCTGCTCGAACGGCCCGAGTTCGTCGACTTCTGGACGATCCAGTTGGCGGACATTCTGCAGAACCGCAAAGAGCGCGATCACGATGTGCGCGGAGCGAAAGGCGTCCGTCAGTTTCATGCATGGCTGCGGCAGAAGGTTGCTGCGAATCGGTCATGGAGCGAGATCGCGCGCGACGTGCTGACGGCGACGGGCGATTCGTTTGCTCGACCCGAGATCGGCTACTTCATCGTGACGGTCGGCGAGCACAACGAAGCGGAACGATCGGAAGTCGTTGCTTCAGTCGCTCAGTCATTTCTCGGCACGCGGATCGGGTGCGCTCAGTGTCACAATCATCCGCTCGAACGCTTCACTCAGGATGACTACTACCACTTCGCTGCGTTCTTCTCGCGCATCAAGTTCGAACGACAGAGCCCCGCGCAGGGACCGACAACGTTGTTCGTCGGCACGAACGAGCAAGCTCAGTTGCTCAAGCAGATCAAGAATCACGAACGGCAGATTGCGAAGCTCGAAGCCGCGAATCCCGCGAGTGATGAGAAGACTCAGAAGCAATTGGATGAGCAGCGCAAGCAGCTTGCAGATGCTCGTAAGCGACTCGACGAGCAGAAGCCGCGACCGGTGACGGCTCATCAACCGCGAACGAACAAGCAACTCGTCGCACAGCCGCTTGATCGCAGTGAGACAACGATCGAGCCGACGGCTGACCCGCGTGCGGCACTCGCTAATTGGATGACAAAGCCGACGAATGAAGCCTTTAGCGGCAACATGGTGAATCGTTTGTGGAAGCACTTCTTCAATGTCGGACTCGTTGAGCCCGTTGATGATTTGCGACCGAGCAATCCGCCGAGCAACCCTGCATTGTGGCGGCATCTCAACGAGCAATTTGTGTCGAGCGGCTTCGACTTGAAGCACGTCATGCGGCTGATTCTGAATTCGCGGACGTATCAGCTCGGCAGTGAAACCGTTGCCGAGAATCGCAACGACCGCCGCTTCTATTCGCACTACTTCGCGCGGCGTTTGCCGGCAGAAGTGATGCTCGACGCCGTCAGTCAGACGACCGGAGTGGCGGAAGATCTCGTCGGCTACGCGACCGGAGTACGAGCGACTCAAGTTCCCGATCCGACAACGGCGTCTTACTTCATGTCGCTCTTCGGTCGTTCGGAGCGAGTCACCGCCTGCGCGTGCGAACGCAACGGCGAAGTGACGTTGCCGCAATTATTACATCTGCAAAACGGCGACTGGATTACAGCAAAGCTCCGCAGCGGCAACGGCGCGGTGACGCGATTGTTGAAAGAGCACTCGGAGCCGCAGGGATTTGCCGACGCCGTCTTCCTAACGGCGCTCTCGCGTCTTCCGACAACCGCAGAGCGAGAAGTCGTTTCGCAAATCCTCACCGCCGCCGAGTCGCGCGAAGACGCCGCCGCCGATCTCTTCTGGAGCCTGCTGACGAGCAAAGAGTTCTCGTTCAATCATTAGTTGGTTAGCGGGGGCTTTGAGCAGAGGCTCGAGAATTGTGTGTCGCGCTTTGTGGTCGCCTTTCGCTCCGCGAAAGTGCGTCTTCAAACGGGTCTCGGAGAGTGCGGAATCAATTTGTGATGACGCCGCAATGAAGACGCTCTTTCGCGGAGCGAAAGGCGACCATTGATCTCATGCGAGCTCGGGACGAGTTCAGCCGCCGGCACGGTGCCAATCGGCCTCATTGAACTCGGCTGACGTTGCGGTTTCGCAACATCTCGTCGCGACATGACAGACGCGCGCTACCGGCTTCGTCTGAGCAATCGGAAAGGGACACTCAGCTCTCTTCGCTTTCCTGATCGGTTAGCACGTCCGTCTTTGACTGTGCTTCAGACCGTCGCAGAATCAGGAGGCAGAACCTGTCTCGTTTTTGTGTCCTTTGAATGACGTCTCCGACTCAACGACTTCGAAGTCTTGTTCGAGTTCGGACGGACGGCTCAACTCTGAGGCTCTTTGACCTCAGTAGTGGGAACATCGAGGCTCTGACTTCGGGCTGATGACATCGACGACGAATTGCTCGCTTTGCAGTCTGCAGCGAGAGCGATTGCTCGTGCGTTTGAGGTGTCGGCTCGCGGGCTCGGCTTTGATTGTCTGCATGTCCCGAGCCGCCGCTGTGATGACGGAGACGCTGAGGAAGTCCTTCTCATGAGCACCGCCGTGAGCGAGCCGCAAGTCACCGAACCTGAGTACGAGCATGATCCGTCGATTCCCGACGTCAGCTTGCTCGAAGACAAAATGCCCGAATGGTTTCGCACGCCGAAGCATGCTTGCGGCTTCGCGGTGCTCGTCGGTGTCGTCTATTGGGTCTTCGCAATGCTGCCCATTAAGCACACCGATATTTGGGGGCATCTGAGTTATGGCCGCTACTTGTGGAGCGCGAAGGCGCTGCCCGCGACGGAGCCATTGATGCCTCTGTCGAACGGCATTCCGTTCGTCGATACCGCATGGCTCGCGCAGTTGCTCGGCTTCGGTGCTCATCAATTGGCCGGACGCGCTGCGATCAAGTTCTTTATGGGACTGAGCGTCGCAACGTGTGTAGGACTTCTGACATGGCGCGCGTTTGAGAAGACTCGCAGTTCGATGTTCGCTCTCGCGGCTGCCGGACTGTTCTTGTTGGTCGATTGGCATCAACTCCAAATCGTGCGGCCTCAGCTCTTCGGGCTGATGTTGTTCTGCTCGTTGTTGTTCGTGCTGACTCGCCGAACGATCGGACCGCGAACAGTGCTCGCCGTTCCGCTTGCCTTCGCGTTATGGGCCAATCTGCACGGCTCGTTCTTAATGGGCATCGCGTTATTGGGAGCGTATTCCGTCGGTCGCGCTTTTGATGTCTGGCGCCGCACGGGCAAGCTCTCGCGAGTCCTCGGCGATACTCGCTTCCGCCGCTTCGTCGTCATGACTGAGCTAGCAGCCGTCGGCACGCTCTTGAATCCGTATGGGCTCGCATTGTGGAACAGCGTGATCTCCGTCTCGTCGAACCCGAATATGGCTGGCGTGACCGAGTGGATGCCGCTGACCTTCAAGCATCCGCAAGGACAAGCGGCGGCCGTCGTGATGACGCTGTTGTTCTTCCTCTATCGAGTCAGCCCGCGCCGCGTGAGCAGTGCTGAAGTGCTAACGATCTTCGGACTCGGCTTCGCAACTTTGTGGTCGTCGCGGTTTTTGGTTTGGTGGGCGCCGGTTGTTGCTCTGCATGCCGCGATTCATGCGGGTGCCGTTTGGCGACTCAGAAAGTCAGCAACGCCTCAAGAAGAGGTGCCGGTGACGCGAGCATCATTCTGGAGCCTCGTCTCGATTCTCTTCTTGTGGTTCGTCTTTGCATGGTCGCCGCTCGGAATGGTCACGATGCGTGCAATGGCCGGTAAGTCGGTCAAAGAGACGAACAAGTTTGCGAACCTCGTCGGTGATCACACTCCGAACGACGGACTGCTGAAGTACCTGAATAAGACGCCGCCAGTCGGGCAAGTCTTCAATCCCTATGAGTGGGGCGACTACCTGCAGTGGGCCGGTCCGAAAGACATGAAGCTCTTCGTGAATTCGCACGCGCAGTTCATCTCGCCCGAGATTTGGGAGGACTACATCAACACTGTCGAACTGCGTTCCGGATGGGACACGAACTTCGATCGCTACGGCATCAACACGATCATTCTCGATGACCAGTTTCACGGCGTGCTGATTCGTCGGCTGATGGAGAACGACGATTGGCGAGTCACGTATCGCGACAACCAGTGCTCGGTGTTTAAGCGCAAGAAGCCGATCTAAGCGACTCGCACTTCAATCATATCCGTAGCCGAAATCGTCAGATTTCGGGACCGCAATAACTCAATCCGAAATCTGACGATTTCGGCTACGAGCGCTCAAGCCATTCCCAAAAACTCACCCATCACGGTGTTCTATGAAACGCAGCAAGAGCCTTGTCGGTTTTGTTACAGCTCAGATCTTAGTGGCAGGAGCCTTTGCCGGTGCTTATGCCCGCATGAGTTCCACTCAGGTCGCCGAGTTGAAAGAGACCGTCACGGGGCAGATCCAATATCGAGTTCCCGAAACCGAACGCACTGAGCCGATCGTCATCACTCCGCTGTATGACGATCCGTCGGTTGTGAGTGATGAAGATCTCGCAGCCGTCTTGAAGATCGTGCAGCCGAGGTTCGCTCCGGCGAAGCTCAAGCCGAACTACATCGAGCACGCGCTGCGCACATGGCACGTCGACGCGAAGTTTCAGGATCCTGAAGTGCTCGACGGCGAAGACATGCGCGACTTCTTGCTCGATCACGGACGTTTCATGCAGTCATGGGGAGAGAAGGAAGAATCATTACTCGAAGCGCGGCCGGTCGGCGTCTACGTGCGCTGGGGTAAAGAGCATGCGAATTCGGCGTCGGTGCATCACGACCACTTGTTGGCCTGCTTAACCGAAGCGCGAGTTCCGCTGAATCAACCCGTGCGTGCTCCGGGCAAGCCGAACATGACGATGAAAGATGTGCTCGGTCAGGCGATCTATGACTTCGATCTCGATGAGCGCGAGACCGAATGGTCGGCAATGGCTTTCGGCTTATGGCTTGCACCTCAGAGCCAATGGGTGAACGGTCAACATCGGACTCTGAACTTCGACATGATCGCCGAGCGACAAATTCGCGGTCACAAGAAGCTCGGAGTTTGCGGCGGTACGCATCGCATCTATTCGCTGATGGTGCTGCTGCGACTCGACGACCAATACGAGCACAAGATCCTCTCGCCCGAGATGCGGCAGAAGACGGTCGACTTCGTGAAGTCGATTCGCGATCTACTGCTCGTTACTCAGTTCGAAGACGGACATTGGCCCTACAACTGGCCGGACGGAGAGAGCGTGCTGACGAAGCCGGATTCGAATCCGAAGTTCCGCGATGTCATTGCGACCGGGCATCACCTCGAATGGCTCTCGATCGCGCCCGAGGAGTTTCACATCCCGCGCGAGAACGTGAGGAAGGCCGCCGTTTGGCTCGTCAATAAGACGAAGACGACTCCGTATAAGGACATCCTCGGCAACTACACGTTTTTCAGTCACGTCGGCAACGCGATGGCAATGTGGCGCAAGACTCGCCCCTGCGACTTCTGGCACCAATGGGAAGCCGCGCATCCATGGACCGCCGAAGAGAAGAAGGACGAGCCGGCCGAAGAAGCGGCAAAGGACAGCACCGCAAAGGTCGAGTCAAAGACCGACGAAGCCCCGAAGGCCGACGACAAGAAGGACGACGCAAAGTAGGTCTCGTTTGTTTGTCGGCTCATGCTCGTCTTCATACGCCGTCTATGGTCGCCTTTAGCTCCGCGAAAGTGGGTCTTCAAACGTGTCAGAATTGGCGACGCGGCTTTTCGTGATGAAGCCCCAATGAAGACGCTCTTTCGCGGAGCGAAAGGCGACCATTGGTTGCGGCTTCGCCGCTGCATCCTCTGCGGCCTTCTGTTCGAACTCTTCGCGTTCGATCGGCAATTAAGCGCCGCACAGGTGCAACGTCGCGAAAGCAAGACATCAAGACTTTGAACAGAAGCTCGCAAAGCACGCAGAGGAAGAAAGACAGAGAGTGCGTTTCAGGCAAAGGCGCTGACTCACCGCACTTCGAGTCGATCGCGCAGAGGCTGTAATAACTGCTGCAGGCGGCTTTCGGGATAAAGCCAACTGGCGTACTCGCGGCTGTTGATGATCTTGTTGGCTGCGACTTCTGATTCGGCGGTTGTGATCTGCTCGTGCAATTTTTCTTGCAGAGCCTGCGTGCTCGAACGGAGTTGCCGATTGATCTCCCGCAAACGGCGATAGCGTCGGTCGCCGGCATAGAGACGCCTCTTCTCTTTACCGCAAGGCGCGATAAGGCCGTCGACCATTTGCTGCTGCGCGACGAGTGATTGCTTCTCGGTAATTAAAATTGCATGAGCTTCTGACGGCGTTCCGTCGATGTGTCGCTGAGCATTCTGCTGTGTGTCGCGGAGATCTTGCTTCAGACGTCGCACGTCATTCTCAGTTGCGGCGAACGGTGTCGCGAAGGGCAAGTAGGCCGTCGCCGACAGAGTGACAAAGCTCGGTGCCGTCACTCCGAAGAATCGCGTCAGCAAGCGATCGGTGATCTCGTCGTACTTTGCTCCGCCGATGCCGTGCACGAAGACGTCGCACAAACACAATCGCGCGAAGCATGTCGTTGTGAGTGCGCGAGACCTCAATCGCCATCCGCGTTGTTGAAGTGAACTCAGCACAGCGAGATCGTCGCTGATGTCTGTTGCTGCGATGCCGAGTTCCGCGATCAGACGCGAATCGCTCGGAGCATCCGCCAGTAGGATGCGGCCACTCTGCTCACGAACAAAGACGCGTCGTCGCGCTGTTGCTCCCGCTTGCCATATCCAAAGCGGGACTTCGCACCATCCATCAACGCGCTGCAAGTCGGGCACGGGATGAGACGTATTTCGAATGCGATTGATCGAGCGGTACTCAGCAACAGTCGCGTTGTAGATCGATCGCAAGTGCTCGGCGTTTCGCAGCAGATGCAGAGCGAACAAACAGAAGCTCGTCGACTCGCAAAGTCGGCTCATCCGCAGTTCGAGATTGCCGAAGCCCCAGCGCCGTTCAACGCTCGCTCTCGCTGCGGTGAAGCAGGCTGCAAGATTCGAGTCATCGCGCGAATGCCGCACGACGTCGGGCCATACGCTCGCCATCAACGGCTCGATGCCCCACTGCCTCAGCATGTCGCTGACTCGTTGACCGAATGACTCGAAGCAGTCGCGATTGAGCACCTGCGCTTCTTCCCATGGAAGCGCGGCGCGCGGGTCATCAAAGGCAATCGCTTGCGTGCTGAGTGACTCGCGCGAGCCGGTCGGAACGCGAATGGTCGTCGCGTTGAGAGTGTCGTTGTCGACAACAAGATTGAGCCCGATCGCGTTGTGCTGCTGGGCCAATGCGCTGACTGCGAGTTGCTTGATCCATACTCCGGGATGCACGAGTTCCGGCTGATGTCCCGTCGCGATGAGCAGCGACGCATCCGAACTCGACGGCCTGCTGCGGAAGTCAGCGGCAGCCAGCAGCAACTCTGATCGAGCGGCTTGCCGGAATTCCTTAATCGGTTGATCGAGCAACCGACACTCGCATCGCGCGAGAGTCGCTGCATTACGACGAGCGAGATCAGCGACTTCATCAAGAGCGGGCCGAGCCAATACGGCTCCGTCTTCGCGCGGCACTCGCAAGCGAGTCCGTTGCCATTGAGGCTCAGTCGCGATGTCAGGGACGAAGCTCACTCAGGCACCTAATCACGCAGGATCGCGCGGAACGGCAGAGGACTGATAGGACCGATAAGACGAAGAGGCCGAATAGGACCGCAGTGGCAGCGGTCAGATTTTGCGTCATCCCTTCAACGCGCGGTGCGCACAGTCTGTTGCGACAGATCTGATCCAAAACCTCTGCGTCCTTCGCTCCTCTGCGGTAAGAACTATTTCATGAACCGCAGAGGAACGAAGGACGCAGCGCGGCAGTGCCGCAACCAAATGTACGACGGACTTGTAGTCCGTCGCGGCCGTAGATCGACGGACTGCAAGTCCGTCGTACAAGGGCCGCAAAAATCGTCTCGTTCCAACAAGCTTTTCAACGTTTGCGGAGCAGAGAAGACATCACCGGATTCGCTTTCTCC
This sequence comes from uncultured Planctomycetaceae bacterium, assembly GCA_964573505.1. Lineage (GTDB taxonomy): Bacteria > Planctomycetota > Planctomycetia > Planctomycetales > Planctomycetaceae > AM-0621. Next base: position 8,796 of record CAZNMS010000246.1, read on the forward strand.
AATTGTTTGCGGGCACAGCCAGTTACAAGTGGCTCATAAGACTCGTCGGCTCTTTCGTCGGTTGTCGAGATGCCAATGACGCGAGGTCGGTGGGGCGAGATCTCATTTGCGATCCGTCTTTATTGGCTCCGATCAGTGCCGATTAGCGTTCCTTTTCTCTTCGCCACTTCAAGACGCGTCTCACGGCGACGCTTCGGACTTCGGCTCTGACGGCAGCAAGTCTGCATCGCGAACCGGCGCACCGAGCAGTTCAACGAGGTCGTTGTAGTCGAGTGATTCTTTCGCCAGCAGCGCTTCGGAGACCTCACGCAACTTGTCCCAGTACTGCTTCAGCAATGACGTCGCGCGGTCAGAAGCTTCATTGAGGAACCGCGCAATCTCTTGATCAATCAAGTGCGCGGTCTCTTCGCTGAATTCTCGCTGATGCTGCATCTCTTTGCCGAGGAAGGGATGATCTTCCCCTTGCCTCAATGAGACGGGCCCGATCAGCGGACTCATGCCCCAATGCGCGACCATGTTGCGCGCCATGCGCGTCGCTCGACTGAGGTCGCTTTCGGCTCCGGCAGAGAACTCGTCGAACACCAGTTTCTCGGCCGCGCGTCCCGCCAGCAGCATCGCGAGATGCGCATTGAGTCGTCGCTCGCCGGTATGCACGCGGTCTTCGTCCGGTTGAAACTGAGTGACGCCGAGCGCCATGCCGCGCGGGATGATCGAGACTTTGTGAACCTTGTCGGTCTCGGGCTGATACCAACCGGCGAGCGCGTGACCGGCTTCGTGATACGCCGTCATGCGGCGCTCTTTCTCGGTCATGATCTCTTCGCGCTTCGACCCCATCGTGACGCGATCACGAGCGACCTCGAAGTCATCCCGAGTGACCGCATTGCGGTTCGCTCGCACCGCATTGAGCGCCGCTTCATTCACGAGGTTCTTGAGTTCGGCACCCGAGAAGCCCGTCAGCGTGCCGGCGAGATCGCTGAGATCAACGTCCTCTGCGAGCGGTACTTTGCGAGTATGCACTTTGAGGATCTGAGTGCGGCCTTCGCGCGGCGGTCGGTCGATCGTCACGTGCCGATCAAAGCGTCCCGGTCGCAATAGCGCGGGATCGAGAACATCGGGACGATTCGTTGCCGCAAGCACGATGACAGAAGCCGTCTGCTCGAAGCCGTCCATTTCACTGAGGATCTGATTGAGAGTTTGCTCACGCTCATCATGCCCGCCGCCGAGTCCCGCACCGCGATGACGTCCGACCGCGTCGATCTCGTCAATGAAGATGATGCACGGCGAGTGATCCTTAGCTGTCTGAAACAGATCGCGCACGCGACTGGCTCCGACGCCAACAAACATCTGAATGAACTCAGAACCATTGATCGAATAGAAGGGCACGCCCGCTTCTCCAGCGGTCGCTCGCGCGAGCAACGTCTTGCCCGTACCCGGCGGTCCGACGAGCAACACTCCCTTAGGAATCTGCGCTCCGAGTCGCTGAAACTTCGCGGGGTTCTTGAGGAACTCAACCACTTCCATCAGCTCGGACTTTGCCTGCTCCATTGCGGCAACTTCTTTGAACGTCGTCCGCTGATCAGAAGCTTGAAAGCGCTTTGCAGGACTGCGAGCAAACCCGCCGAGAAAGCCCGAACCCATTGGGTCCTGCGACCGACGCAGCATGATGATAAAGAAGATGACCAGTATCGCGGGGCCGATCAGCCATAACAGCACCTGCGTGCCGGTGCCGAGATTGTCGCGGTTCACACTGACCTGCACGCCGTTCTTTGTGAGCTTGTCCCAGAACTCGCGGTCGTCATGAATCGTCTTCGGTGCGACGGTGTTGAAGTTGTCGGAGTACTTCTCTTGCTCTTTGCCCTCACCGGGCTTCACGCGCCAGACACCTTCAAAATAGGTGTCAGTGACTTCGAGCTTCTTGATGTTGTCGCGGTCAAGCTGCTGCCGAAAGACGGTGTAATCAACGCTACGCCCGGCAGTGATCGACGACGAAAAGCTCATCACCAAAATGACCGCGATGCCGACAAGCAGCACAAGCAGCATTCCCGGCGGCCATAGTCTCGGCGGTTGATCTTCGTTGCGGCGCGGTGATCGTTGATCGCGATTCGGACCCTGAGAGGGCGACTCCATAATGAATCCTGAAAGCTCCGAAGCCGGACTTCGGTGAGTGGTTCTGAAATGTTGGCTTGCCCGAAAGGTCGAGCAGGATAGCGGGCCTCCGAACGTCTCATAACTCAACTGCCCCTGCTGTCGCAGACTGATCGGGACATCGCCCGTAACGTGACTTGCGCCATTTGAGAAATCTCATTCGTCCCAGTGGTCGCAGCCGTCCCATTCCCATTTCGATAACAAGTTGCCGCTTACGCTGACGTGATTCTCCGACAGCCGCCTCATAGCTTCCGCAACCCGCCAGCTAACTTGATTCACGAACCACTGAGGATTCCGCATGACCGCTCTTCGTCGAGACAACAGCCTTGCTCATTTTCAACGGGCCTGCCGCTCCATTCCCGGCGGCGTTAATAGCCCGGCTCGTGCGTTCGGCGGCGTCGGCGGCTCGCCTCTGATTATGGATCGCGCGGAAGGGGCTTATCTCTATGACATCGACGGCAATCGGTTGATCGACTTCATCGGCTCATGGGGCCCGCACATCCTCGGTCATCGGCATCCGAATGTGATCGCCGCGATCGAGTCCGCCTTACTCAAAGGCACGAGCTTCGGCGCGCCGACAACACTCGAAACCGACCTCGCAGAACTCGTGATTGAAGCAGTGCCGTCGATCGAAAAAGTCCGAATGGTGAGCTCGGGCACCGAAGCAACGATGAGTGCTATTCGGCTTGCGCGCGGATTCACCGGAAGAGATCGCATCGTGAAGTTTCGAGGCTGCTATCACGGGCACGTCGACAGTCTGCTCGTGCAAGCAGGCAGTGCCGCGCTGACGCTCGGCACGCCGTCGAGTCCCGGAGTCACGAAAGGCTGCACGGCGGACACATTGATTCTCGACTTCAACGACGCCGATCAATTGGCCGACACCTTCAAGCAGCAAGGCGATCAGATCGCCGCGATCATTCTCGAACCCGTCGTCGGCAATATGGGGACGATCCCGCCTGCTCCCGGTTACTTGCAGGCGTGCCGCGACCTCTGCACGCAGCACGGCGTCGTGCTGATCATCGACGAGGTGATGACCGGCTTCCGCGTCGCGTTCGGCGGTGCTCAAGAGCTTTACGGAGTGAAGGCCGACATCACGACGCTCGGCAAGATCATCGGCGGAGGCTTGCCGGTCGGTGCTTATGGCGGTCGAGCAGACATCATGGACCGCATCTCGCCGGTCGGTCCGGTCTATCAAGCGGGCACGCTGTCGGGGAATCCGCTCGCGATGGCAAGCGGGCTCGCAACGTTGAAGACGCTCAAAGAGACGAATCCCTATCCGCGCCTCAACACAGTGACTCAGAAGCTGTGTGCCGGCTTGAAGGATGCCGCCGCTGCAGCAGGCTTGCCGCATTGGGTCGCACAAGTCGGGAGCATGTTCACACTCTTCTTCACCGGCACTCCGGTCACGAATTATGCGACGGCGGTAACTTCCGATACACAGCGCTTCTCGAAGTACTTCTGGGGCATGATTGATCGCGGCGTCTATCTCCCGTGCAGCCAGTACGAAGCGAACTTCGTTTCGACCTGTCATAGCGACGCCGACATCGAGCACGTGATTGCTGCTGCGAAAGACGTGCTGAAAGAAGTCGCTCAAACGGCATGAACTAGAGCGGCGGAATCGCACTCGACCGTAACCGAAAGCGTCAGATTTCGGGGCCGCAGTCGCTGCGTCCGAAGTCTCACGACTTCGGCTACCAAATGATGCGCGCATGGCGCGCTG
>CAZNMS010000247.1:0-12613 GCA_964573505.1 uncultured Planctomycetaceae bacterium
CGTGAGAAGCGACGGACTGCAAGTCCGTCGTACCCCAAAACGGATGTGTTCCTCTGGTGAAGAGAAGACGAAGACGAAGATCGCTTCGCGATGTTGGAAAGCGGGGATGAATCCCCGCACTCCAAAATGGCTCGCTTCTCGCATCCTTCTGCCTTGATGGATGCTGGCTACAATCCCCGCCCGTTTGGCCGCCGGCCCTTATTTTTTCGCCCCTTCATCGAGATCACGCACCATGAATCAAGGGATCAAGATCAAGCTCTTCGTGATGATGTTTCTGGAGTTCTTCATCTGGGGAGCATGGCTGCCACTCATCTTCGGCTATCTGCCGAGCCTCGGATTTTCCGATTTTCAACAGTCGCTGATCCTCAACGCGTTCCCATTCGCGGCCATTCTCGGAATGGTCTTTAGCAATCAGTTCGCCGACCAAAAGTTCGCGGCAGAGAAGTTCTTAGCCGTCAGCCATTTGATTGGCGGAGTCTCGATGCTCGCTCTGTTTTGGGTGCGCGACTTTTGGACCTTCTTCGCTCTGATGCTGATTCACTGCATCCTCTATGTGCCGACGATTTCGATCACGAACTCGATCGCCTTCGCTGCGATGAAGAACGCTCAAGAAGAGTTCGGCATCGTGCGCATGGGCGGCACGATTGGTTGGATTGGCGCCGCATGGCCGCAAGTCTTCATTCTCGTCGACTGGGAGAAAGTGAAGGGCATTCTTGCTGGCCCTGACTCCAAAGGATGGCTCGATGCCGTCTTGCAGAGCGGTCTGACCGGCGACGCGATGCAGCGAGCAACCGCTTGGACCTATGTCGTTGCTGGCGGTGCTTCGCTGTTACTTGCCGCGTTCTCACTGGCGCTGCCGCATACTCCGCCGAAGCAACCGGAACCGGGCGAGAGCAGTCAAGCATGGCTGAAGGCCACAAAGCTGCTCGCTCATCCGTTCGTGATGGTGTTGTGGCTCGTAACCTTCATCGACTCGTTCGTGCATAACTGCTACTTCAATTGGACCGGCCGCTTCTTGCCGACGGTCGGGATTCCCGGCAACTGGATCATGCCCGTGATGAGCATCGGTCAGATCGCTGAGATCCTCACAATGGCCGTGCTCGGCGTTTGCCTGAAGAAACTCGGCTGGCGCACGACGATGGTGATCGGCATCTTGGGTCACGCCGTGCGATTCGGCGTCTTCGCGTTCTGCGGCGATCCGTCCTTCATGTGGGTGATCGTGTTTGTGAACGTGCTGCACGGCATCTGCTACGCGTTCTTCTTTGCGACGGTCTACATCTTCGTCGACGAGCACTTCCCGAAGGACGTTCGCACGAGTGCGCAAGGTCTCTTCAACTTCATGATCTTGGGCATCGGCTCATTGGCCGCGAACTTCGCCGGCCCGGCGTTGTTCGGCATGTTCGTGACGGAATCGAAGGCCGACTTCCGCTCGCTGTTTTTGATTCCCGCCGGTGCCGCAATCGCAGCAGCAGTCTTGCTGGCATTATTCTTCCATCCGCCGAAGACCGAAGCTCAAGGCGGAGCGGCAGCATTGCCGCACTAAGTCGCGCGAGCCGTCGTAGCATGGACTTCCAGTCCGTGCTGTCTTTGGGATGCGCGCGTTATGCGCCATCCCGTCTGAATTGAGTCCCGCTCGTTTAACGGCAAGTCAAAGACGCCGGAGTTTGTTCGGCTTGCGATCACACCAGAAGCCGCCGTCTTCGGCTTGCCGTCAAACGACTCTGTTCCGGATCAGCGACTGCGCCGGCAAATCGGGCGGTCGCTGACGCAACCACTGCGAGATAACTGCGAGTCACCCTCAATGGGCTGACTGACCCACTGGGCGAGTTGACGCTGTCGTTGATGACTCTCGTCCGGTTGAAGTGCGCGACTCTCGGAATGAAGCCAGAAGTCGTCATTCCCGGGATCAATGGCGTTCGAAAGTTCGGCAGGGATCGCTCCGGTCTCGCATCAGCTCTGCAAGCTCACCGCAAACCGTGCCCAAAATCACAAACGCTGTTCTGCGCTCCGGCGGCGATAGCAACAAGCTGCTCTTCTGAGTTCGGCGATTGGCGGTCTATGTTTGCCGTCGTTGTTGATACAGCGGGTCGCTCGGTCATGCGGTACTCGTCGCGCTTCGACCTGAGTCATCGCACTGCTCATCGCAGGCTCGCCGACCGCTGTAATTCGCATTGCATCCCGAATGGAGTCGCCTTTTATGCAACGCTCGCGCATTGCCTCAGTCCTGCAAGACAGTCAGCCCGGAGAGATCGTCAATGTTCGCGGATGGGTGCGGACCCGCCGCGATTCGAAGCAGGGCTTTTCGTTCGTTGAACTCTATGACGGCAGCGGCTTTCACGGCGTGCAAGTCGTCGTTGACGCCAATGTCCCCGGCTACGAGCACATCAAAGAAGTGACGACGGGAGCGAGCGTCTCGATCACCGGCGAAGTCAAAGCGTCTCAAGGACAGAAGCAGCGGATTGAGTTGCTCGCTCAAGAACTCAAGCTGCTCGGCACGGCAGACGCCGAGAAGTATCCGCTGCAGAAGAAGCAGCACAGCTTCGAGTTCTTGCGTGAGATCGCGCATCTTCGTCCGCGCACAAACACCTTCGGTGCGATCGCGCGGGTGAGGAACACTGCTGCTGCGGCGATTCATGAGTTCTTTCAAGAGCGCGGCTTTCTCTACGTGCAGACGCCGATCATCACAACAAGCGACTGCGAAGGGGCCGGGCAGATGTTCTCGGTCACAACGCTCGATCTGCATAAGCTCGCGAAGTCGAACTCAGAGATTGATTTCTCACAGGACTTCTTCGGCAAGCACGCGTCACTCACCGTCAGCGGTCAGCTTGAGGCGGAGATCTTCGCATGCTCGGTCGGCGACTGTTACACGTTCGGCCCGACGTTCCGCGCGGAGAACTCGAACACAACTCGGCATCTCGCTGAGTTCTGGATGGTCGAGCCCGAGATGCCGTTCTACGACCTCAATGACAACATGGAGTTGGCGGAAGCCTTCATTAAGCACGTCATCGGTCGCATCCTCGAACGTCGCGCGGACGACATGCAGTTCTTCAACGAGCGCATCGACAACACCGTGCTCGCGACCTTGCAGAACATAGTCGGGCACAACTTCATTCGGCTGAGCTACACCGAAGCGATCGAGATCCTCACAACGTGCGGTCAGAAGTGGGAATACCCGATTGAGTGGGGCGGCGATCTGCAGTCTGAGCACGAGCGATATCTCACCGAGAAGCACTTCAAGCAGCCCGTGATCCTCTTTGACTACCCCCGCACTCTGAAGCCGTTTTACATGCGCTGTAACGAGGACGGGAAAACGGTCCGAGCAATGGACGTATTGGTGCCGCGAGTCGGCGAGATCATCGGCGGCAGTCAGCGCGAAGAGCGGCTCGATGTGCTTGAGCAACGCATGCGCGAGTGCGGTCTCGATCCCGCGACGTATTGGTGGTACGCGGACTTGCGACGCTACGGCACTGTGCCTCATGCCGGTTTCGGACTCGGCTTTGAGCGGCTGATTCAGCTCGTTACAGGAATGGTCAACATCCGCGACTGCATTCCGTTCCATCGCACGCCGAAGAGCGCTGAGTTCTAAGGGATTGTCGGTGAATAACTCCCCGAGTTCGTAGCATGGACGCCTACGTCCGTGCGGCGTCGCTGTCGGACGTAGGCGTCCAACCTACGCGACGCCAAACCGGAAAGTTATTCCTCGACTGTTCCTAAGAAAGATGGGTGCCGCCTTTTGTTGGCGAAAGGCGGAATCGCGCTGCTGAACATCAAACTGTCGGTGCGGTCGGCAAATCGGTCGGTGTCTTGCGGAAGCGGGGCGTGATCCAGCTAACCCATGCTGCTCGCACGGGCGACGCAAACGCGAAGTAACAGAAGATGAGTGGCACGGCTAACTCGCGGACGATGAAGACGACGGCCACTGTGAAGACGAGTTGAATGAGATGCCCTCGACCGCGCTTGCCACTGAAGAGTTGATTGAAGACGTGCGAGTATCGAATCCTCGACACCATCAAGCATGCGACCGCAAACGTGACGACCGGTAGCGCCTTACCGACTGTTGCATTGAGGAACTCGCCGATGCGATGAGCGAACTCGGGCACGCTGTCGTCAGCCGTTTGCATGAGCTTCTTCACCTCAAGCATCGCGATCGGGAACGAAGCGACCGCCCCTGCTGCCGCCGGTGAGGGCAAGCCACTGAAGTAGTTGTGCGAGTCGTCCTCATCGGTTTCGACGTTGAATCGCGCGAGCCTCAACAAAGCGCAGACAACGTACAACGCGCCAATGACCCACAAGACGCGCGGATGGAATAAGCCCCACTTCACCTGCGCGTGAAAGTTGCTTGAGTACTCGACGAACTGCAGCATCAAGAACGCCGGAGCGCAGCCGAAACTGACTGCATCGCAAAGGCTGTCGAGCTGAGCGCCGAACTCACTCGTTTGATTGGCCCAGCGCGCAACTCGACCGTCGAGCGCATCAAAGACCATTGCCAAATAGATATAGACGGCAGCCGTCAGCAGATGTCCGCCCGCCGCTTCCGCAGCATCCGGGCCGACTTTTGCGGCATAGGTGATCGCGGCGAAACCGCAGAACGCGTTGCCGAGCGTCATTAGCGTCGGCAGCACGGCAAAGACTCGTTCTCGCTTACTCATAACTGGGATCCATTCGAAAGCATGCCGCCAACGGGCGACATCGCGCGCGGATAGTGGGGGAGAGAGGCCCGCACTTTCAATCCGCTTGGGCGAGTGGTCAGAGGGATTCTCCCAGTATCGGCATTCGCTTGAGGTGTGCTCGTCGGCGTCGACTCGTTCCCGATAGATCGTTGAGCGTGAGTGCTCAATGCGGTTGCGTCACTCGCGCGATCCGCAACTGTAGTCCGAATTACCCTCGTCGTGCTGCGGCTCGTTCAATGACCGACGGCTGATTCGGAGAACGAAGATTGCTCAAACTCATTGAGGCTCGATGCGACAAGAGCTTGCTCCAACATTCGATCGAGCACGGAGTCGCCGGTCGTTTGAGCGATCTTGTCTTCGATGCTCTGAGGAATGAGGCCGAAGCGGTGCTGAAGGACTCGGCGGATGGCTGCTTGCATGCCTTCAACTCGGCCCTTTTTGATGCCATCTAGCTCCCATGTGGTGACCATCTTCGCCTCGTTCGATCGTTGGCAATGCGTCTTCAATAAACGACGTCGAGCGTTCTACGACTGCTCAAATTCATCGAGACTCGATGCAACGATCGCTTGCTTCAACATTTGTTCGAGCACGGAGTCGTCAGAGGTCTGCGAGATCTTCTTCTCAATGAATTGGGGGATGAGTCCGAAGCGCGTCTGCAGCACTCGGCGGAGAGATGCTTGCACGCCCTCGACGCGTCCTTCCTGACGGCCTTCAACGCGGCCCTTCTTGATGCCTTCGAGCTCCCATGTGGTGACCATTTTCGAAACCTCCGTCATTGCTTGATCGCTCTGAATCAACGTTAGGAATTCTTCTCGCTGCTTTTCAACGAGCGGCATGTAGGTCTCGACGAACTCAACCAGCAAGCTTTGTCTTGCTGGGTCGATCCCGGTGCCGAGAATCATTCTGAGGAAGTCGGCCTTCAATCGCACGATCTGTCGCCGCGACCATTTCATCTTCGCCATCAACGCGAACGCGAGCGGATTGTTCGAATTCAAGAACTGTCGGTAGTCGATGCTGCTCAATTTGAGGATGTGATATTTGAAGAGGACTCCGACATCTCCATCAACGCGAAAGTCGAAGACATCCGGCAGAGGATCTTTCGACTCTCCATCGTCCGTCAGAATGGCGATCGATACGGCTTGCTCGCCGTACCTCAAGAACAGCACGCAGTAGTACTCGAAGATGCGGCGAGGGAAGTCAGCCGCGAGTCGCTGCGACTCGAACTCGAAGTGAATCAACAGCACGCGCCGTTCTCCGTTCTTGAGCCGCACTCTCACGACAAGATCGAGCAGCCTTTTCTCGCCGCGCATGAGGTCGGTGAAGATCTCTTCGCGAAGAAAGTCGACCGACGAGAAATCGATCTCGTCAGCCAACTTTGGGTAGAAGAGTTCCATGAACTCGCGAAAGAAGTTCTCGATGAGCGTCTTGAAGATTTGATCGTGATTAATCGACATGCGCGGCCCTTTTGAGAATGAGAGCAAGAGGCCCGCAAGATGATTGATCAGCGCACGAGAGCAACCCTCAACGTGTCCCGGAAAGCCCGAACGCGCCGCTTCAAGACAGCGTTCGGCGCAGCTTGCGATTGAGCGGAAGCGGTCTGATACTCCCCGCCCTTTCGCAGCCCGAGTGAAGGACTCGGAGCGATCTCACTCTGTCAGAAAAATTGCATCATGCTGCATTGTCGTGCTGCCGGATTACTCAGCTTGCTGTTGTTAGCCATTGCACCTTCGGCGATCGCCGCTGAATGGATTTGGGCGAGTGCCACTCCCGGCGAGAACGAGACCGCGTACTTCCGTCGATCCTTTCAATTGCCTGCCGACTTCAAGAACAGTGGCGAAACGCGAATCGCGGTCTCTGCGGATAACCACTACGTCCTCTTCGTGAATGGGAAACGAATCGCTGACGGCGATCATGAATGGCAAAGCGCAGAGGTCTATGACATCGGCTCCGTGCTTGTGCCGGGGGCGAACGTCGTTGCGATCGAAGCACGGAATGAAGGCGGCCCGGCGGGGTTGATGGTCGACTTCAAGCTGAAGATCGGCGAGCAGTCACTCGATCTGTCATCCAATAAGGATTGGGCTGCGACGACGACTTCGGCTCCCAATTGGATGAAGCCCGTTGAATTGAAGTGGCCTGCAGCGCATGCCTTCGGAGAAGTCGGAAAAGTCGGGCCATGGGGCGGCGTCGCGATTGCGAAAGAGAGCAAGAAGCCCGTCGCACCCGTTGTGAAGAAGACGGCTCGCAATCCGTTCGTGCTGAAGGACGGCGACTCTGTTGTTTGGCTCGGCGGCACGTTCATTGAGCGTGCTCAACGCTACGGATGGCTCGAAGCCGAACTGCAGTCGCGATTCCCCGATCAGAAGTTGCGGTTTCGTAACTTCGGATGGAGTGCGGATACGGTGCTCGCAGAATCGCGCGGCATCTTTGATGCGCCGTCTCAGGGCTATGCGCGGATGCTGAATTGGGTGAAGGACAGCAAGCCAACGGTGATCGTGCTGAACTACGGCGGCAACGAGTCCTTTCAGGGCGAAGCCGGCATCTCATTGTTTCTGGCGAACTACGAGAAGCTATTGAACGACCTTTCGAAGACCGATGCCGAGCTAGTGCTCATGACGCCGCATCTGCATCTCGAAATGCCCGCGCCGTTCCCGTCTTCCGAGCAACGCAATCGCAACATCAAGCAGTACGGTGATGCGATCGTTGAACTGGCTGAAGCGCGGCAACTCTCCGTGATCGACCTGCGGAAGCTCGATTGGAAAGGACTGAGTGCGACGCAAGTTTCCGACAACGGTTTGCACTTCAACGATCTCGGCAATCGAGTCATCGCTGAGCAACTTCCCGCTTTGTGGTTCGGTCAGCGTGAGACCGCTTCGATCCGCATCGCTGACGCAAAGAGTGAAGTCAGTGGCGGCACACTGAGGAACCTCAGTGCGAAGGCTGACACTGCGAAGTTCGAATGGACTCCCGCGACTCTGCAAGTTCGGCAGCCAGCAACGCTGCGAGTCGACGGACTTAAGAACGGTGAGTACTCGGTCGTCGTTGATGGAAGCAAAGTGGCAACGCTGAGTTCATCTGAACTCGCAAAAGGGGCGGCGGTGACAATGAGCACCGCAAAGCAAACGGCAGCAGTCGAAGCGTTGCGTCAGAAGGTCATCGAAAAGGACATGATGTTCTTCCATCGTTGGCGGCCTCAGAACGTGACGTACTTGTTCCTGTTCCGAAAGCACGAGCAAGGCAACAACGCAAAGGAAGTCGATGAGTTCGAGAGCATCGTCTCGAAGCTTGATGACGACGTGCATCGACTGAAGAACGCGCTGACGCAGTCGATTGAAGTGCGGCGCACTCAGGACTGATCGTCAACTGCGTCTTGTTGGCATCCTCAACGGAACCCTTCGTGAATGGAGTATTTGGTGGCAAAAGCAAGAGAAGTGTCGGTGATCCGGCTCAAAGTGGCGCTCAAGTTCAGAAAGTCGATCTGGCGCAGAATCGAGATTCGCAGCGATCAGACTTTGCACGACTTGCACTCTGCCATCTTCAATGCATTCGACCGCTACGACGAGCACCTCTACTCCTTCTACTTTCCGAATCCGAAAGCGCCGCCGCGAAGCGGACGGCGCGGCATGATCGAGTACACGAATTCCGAAATGGCGTTCGGCTACGACGATGACGCCGAGACGCGCAGCACTGCGCGCACGGCGCTCGGATCATTGAGACTCAGCGCGAAGAAGACGTTCGAGTACCTCTTCGATTTTGGCGATTGCTGGGAGCATCTCATCACGGTTGAGAGCACGGGCGGTGTTGTTGGAGACGATCGCTACCCGACGGTTGTGGCCAGTAAAGGCAAGTCGCCGCCGCAGTATCCCGATGACGAAGAAGACGAAGATGAGGACGACGGCGACGCCTGATGTGCTTGATGATCGACGACCGGCTCGATCTGCACGGTGAAATGGACTGCTGCGAATTGGCCCTTTCAGCGACTTTGCGTTCGGTCATCGCAATCCCCGCCACTTGAGAACTTCATCGCATGGATGCTCTGCCCGATATTCTTTCTGGACTGACTGCTCCTCAGCGCGCAGCGGCTGATCACTTTGAAGGACCGCTGCTCGTGCTTGCCGGGCCGGGTTCAGGAAAGACGCGCGTCATCACGCGGCGCATTGCGCGGCTGATCGAACGGGGAGTCTCGCCGCGCCGCATTCTGGCGATCACGTTCACCAATCGTGCCGCGCGAGAGATGCAAGAACGCGTCGATGCGTTGCTGCCGGAAAGCAAAGTTTGGGTCAGCACCTTTCACCGGTTTTGCGCCAGCGTGCTGCGACGACGAGCGAGATTGGTCGGGCTCGAATCGAACTTCGTGATCTATGACAAAGCCGATCAATTGCAGGTCGTGCGTCATGTGCTTGAGGAATTGGAACTCGACGCGTTCCGCGTGCAGCCGACCAAAATCGCCGCGCGGATGAGCAAGATTAAGAACGCGTTCGTCGAGCCCGATCAGTTCGCAGCGTCGCTCGATGAGAATGTCGGCGAGCCATTTGATGCCGTTGTGAAGCAGGTTTATCCGCGCTATCAGCAAGCTCTGCTGCAATCGAATGCGGTCGACTTCGACGACCTCTTACTGCATGTCGTGCGTTTGTTTCACGACAACCCGGAACTGCGAGCGGAGTACGACGAGCGTCATCGCTTCGTGCTCGTCGATGAGTATCAAGACACAAACCCGGCTCAGTACGCGATCGTCCGCGCGTTGTCTGTCGATCATCCGAATCTGTGTGTGACGGGAGATCCCGATCAATCGATCTACGGCTGGCGCGGAGCGCACATCGACAACATCCTCAACTTCGAACGCGACTTTCCCGGTGCGCGACTCGTGCGACTCGAACAGAACTTCCGCAGCACGGGACTAATCTTGAAGTCCGCGGATCAACTCATCGGTCATAACCGACTGCGCAAAGCAAAGGCGCTGATCACCGACAATGAAGACGGCGAACCGGTGCAGCTCCTGAAGTTCGCGGACAGTCATCAAGAGGCGGACGGAGTCGCGCAAGTCATTCGCAAGATGTGCGCGGACAACGAGAGGAAGTGGTCGGACTTCGCGCTCTTCTATCGAGTCAACGCGATGTCGCGCGAGTTCGAACTCGCTTTCACGCGGCATCACCTTCCGTTTCAAGTGGCCGGCGGAGTGGCGTTCTATGACCGCACCGAAGTCAAAGATCTGCTCGCTTACTTGAGAGTCATCGAGAACCCGGCAGATGCCGTTGCTCTGACGCGCATTATCAATAAGCCCGCGCGCGGCATCGGCGCAGGCAGCGTCACGAAACTGCAACGTTGGGCGAACCTCAATAAGGTCAGCGTCTTCGAAGCCGCTCGATCCGCGAACGAAGTGGACGATCTGTCGAAAGCAGCGCAAGTGAAGTGCAAAGCGTTCGTCCGCATGATCGAGAGCTTTTCGCTCGCACACTCCGGCAGCGTGAGCGATTTGCTCAAGCAGGTCATTGAGCGAACGAACTACGCGCGGCTCTGCATCGAGAAAGATTCCGAGCAAGCAATCGAACGCCGCGCGAACGTTGAAGAACTCATCAATGCTGCTGCTCAGTACGACGAGCGTGCCGGCGACGAACGTTCGATCGGCGGCTTTCTCGAAACGACCGCACTGATCTCGGATGACGAGCTCGTTGATCCGACAGCCGGAAAAGTAACTTTAATGACACTGCATGCGGCGAAGGGACTTGAGTTCCCCGTCGTCTTCATCATCGGCGTTGAGCACGGATTGATTCCGCACGAGCGGTCCTTGAAGAGTCCCGATCCGGTGCAAGGAGCGCGACAACTCGAAGAAGAGCGGCGCTTGTTGTTTGTCGGCATGACGCGCGCGATGCGATCGCTCTCGCTGACAACTGCTGCGGTGCGCGACGAGCACGGCAAACCGCGCAGCACGATCCTCAGCTCGTTCCTGCAAGAGACAACTTACGAAACGCTCGACATGACTCAGCCGGTGCCGACGCGCACGGAGTCGGGACCGTCGCCGGAAGAGAAGCGGCGACAAGAATTGAAGAAGCGACTGCAAGAGTCAGTCGGCAAGCCGATGTTGATGACGGGCGCGGCGCTGCTCGCGGGCAAGCTCGAAGAAGCAGAGCTACCGACGTCCTTTGCGATCGGTGCTCAAGTGCGGCATCCGCGCTACGGTCGAGGGACCGTGATCGACGTCAACGGGTTTGCGAAGCGTCGCACGGTGACAGTCGAGTTCGAGAACGGCACGCAGATCGAGACGTTCTCGATCGCTCATTGCCCGCTTCAGCCGATCGGCATGCGGTGAGGCGAGGCGCATACGATGCTCGCTCCAGTCGACAGCACGAACTTCGAGTCCGTCGCGCGCCATCATCGACGGACTCAACGTACTCACCGGCTGCGGTCCTTAGGCGAGACGCAGTATGACGGACAAGTTGTCTGTCGTACTGCTTATTGCCGGTAGGTTCTTCAAAATCAAAACCCGTCTCATCGAGTCAAATTTCGGCGGCGAGTCGCAACCGTGTAGGGCAGCCTCTCCGAGGCTGCCGCTTCCGCAAGACGAGATCTCAAAAACAACGTCCGCTTGAACTCGCCTAACAACCATTCAAGGTCATGGTACCATCAGAGTCCGTTTCGAATTCAAGCGGGCGCTTCGTGACCGGCCTCGTCGTGCAGAAGAGTCAGCCTCGGAGAGGCTGACTTACGGTCCGAGGCGGAGCCTCGCTGGATTCTGATCTGCTGTTTGCTTTGGCACTTCGAAACGAACTGCGAGGTCAATGAAGTGAGTTCGTGCTTGAGGCTGCGTCTCAATCTTCGACTTCCGCAAGTCCCTTCTCTGTCTTTCTCCTCTGCGTGCTTTGCGATCTCCTGTCCAATGTCTTTGCCTTCTTCGAAGTCGAAGTCACAGCTCGCTCTCTCGCAGATCAAGGAAGAAGAGTTGAACAGAAGGCCGCAAAGATCGCAGAGGAAGAAAAGCAGAGAAGACCGAACTGCTCCACTCGCTTCCCTCATTGAGTCCTTACGCGAGCGGCAGATGAGTTCTCACCGGCGCGACGGACTGCAAGTCCGTCGTACCGGTAAGTTTCCGATCTGTTGCTCGCCTTATTGAGCATTCAGAGTCACTGACACACTCGGCGGGTTCTTCAGCGTTTGAAAGATGACGCAGTAGCGCTCTGTCAGTTGAATCAACTTGCTGAGTTGCTCGGGAGTGGCGTCGCTGTCGATCTGAAAGTTGATGCGCACGCTGCTCACTCCGATCGGCACTTCGCGAGAAACGCCGAGCGTGCCGCGAAAGTCGACATTGCCTTCTGCCGAGATCGTTGCTTGTCGAATCGGGATGCTCATCGCGGTCGCAACGGCGGAGAGAGTGACTCCCGCACAGGCGACGAGCGATTGCAGCAGCATGTCGCCCGAGCATGCCCATTCGCCGCTTCCGCCCGCTGCGGGATGCAGTCCGGCAGCGAGCGTTCCGGCGGGAGTCGGCACTCGGCACGTCAATGAATTGACGAAGACTTCGCCGCTGGCGCGCATCGTGACGACGGCTGATGCGGGCTCGGACTGATACTTCTCTTTGATGGGTTTCTGGATCGCTTTGAGTTCGTCACCGGTCATTGGGGAGTCCATTCGCAAAGGTGTCTTGAGGTCGGCGGAAGTGCCGCGCGGAACGTAACGCGGTCCGTCGCGATCTTGCACGCAGCGGCAACGGACGTCGCGACGCGAAGAGCAGTTCCTCATCGGCGGCCCGCCAAAATGGGTGAGGAACACTGGTACGACGGACTTGTAGTCCGTCGAGCTTCAGTAAAGCGGGACCGAGTTGCTGATCGAGCCGACTCTTCATTCATCCGCAGTCCGGCTCCTGCCATCCGAAGGAAGCTGATCCGCAAGAGTCGTGCTTTCCTGCGGATAGCAAAGCCGAACTGCGGATGTGCCCATGTAAGTCGAATTGC
>CAZNMS010000248.1:0-12606 GCA_964573505.1 uncultured Planctomycetaceae bacterium
ACCCCCGGCACAAGGCCGGGGGCGAAAGGATCACAGCCTCGGAGCGAAAGGCGACTATCACCTTCTCTTTGCGACCAGTCTTCGCCCCTACGGACAGGAATCAGTGAAGCATGCGTAGTTGTCGGAGAACGATTGCCATTGCTGCGTGCGGACTCGCGGGCTTGAGCCTGACGGGATGCGCCGCGCTGCGTGCCACTCCGCAGAAGACTCCGCAACCCGTCGTCTCGATACCGCTGAAGCGCACGACCGAAGAGCAACAACCCGCGGCCGTTCGTCCCGTCTCCGGCTGGCGCGCCACCCGCTCTGTCGCCGCTCCGGCTGAACCGTCAACGCTCGAAGCAACATCAGCGACTGCAATAACTGCTACAGCTGCCTTTCAAGCTGAGAACGCCCCGCTGCCGCACGGCGCAGCTCCGACCGCCAGTCCGTCCGCTTACGAGATTGATCTGCCGAGCGTGATGGCGATGTCGAATGCGAGTCATCCCTTAGTCGCCTTCATGCAATGGCGAGTACACGAAGCGGAAGCTCAATCGCAGCGTGCTGAAATGTTGTGGCTGCCATCACTGCGTGCGGGGGTCAACTTAAATAAGCACGAAGGTCGCATTCAGGACGTCGCCGGCAACGTCATCAACACCAGTCGCGGATCGCTGTATGCCGGGGCCGGAGCTCAAGCGGTCGGTGCCGGATCGCCCGCAGTGCCGGGAGTCTTCGCGAACTTTCATTTGGCCGATGCGTGGCATCAGCCCGAGATCGCCGAGCATGAACGCAGTGCCCGACACTTCGCGGCGACTGCTGCCGAACATGAAACATGGCTGCAAGCGGCGCTCGGCTATACCGAACTGCTGCGCGCCCATCAGGAACGAGCCATTGCCGGAGACGTCGTCGCTCAGCTTGAAGAGCTTGAACGCATCACCGGCGACTACGCACGCACGGGTCAAGGTTTGAAGTCCGATCACGAGCGGGCTCAGGCAGAATTGGCGATTCGTCGCAACGATGTCTTGCGCGCCAACGAGAGCGTTCAAGTCGCGTCCGCTCGATTGGCTCAGCAAGTGCGACTCGATCCGACATTCGACTTGCAGCCGCGCGAAACCGTCATGCAACCGCTGCCTCTGAGCACCGGGTCTCTCCCGCGCCAGCAACTCGTTGCCGATGCATTGGCATGTCGGCCCGAAGCCGCAGAGTCCCGCCATTGGGTGACTCAAGCAGTGTCCCGCTTGCAGCGCGAAAAATCCGCACCGTGGCTGCCGAGCGTCTTGCTCGGCCTGAGCTACGGCGGACTCACCGGCGGTTTAGGGAGCGACTTCACGAACTCCGGCGGGCGCTTTGATGGCGATGTCGCGGCGTATTGGGAGTTGCGTCAATTCGGCTTCGGGGAAAAGGCCGCTCGCGACGAAGCGCATGCTCGTGTTGAGCAAGCCAAATGGCGCGAAGTGTCGTTGCTCGATCGCATCGCGCGAGAAGTCGTTGAAGCGACGGCGCAAGTGGAATCGCGCCGTCAGCAGATCGCTCAAGCCGAGACCGCCGTCGCTGCCGCTCAACGTTCTTACGAACAGAACCGAGAGCGCATCCGCAACGCGCAAGGCTTGCCGATCGAGACCCTGCAAGCGATTCAAGCTTTAGGGCAAGCACGCCGCGAGTACCTGCGCTGCGTCGCAGACTTCAACACCGCCCAACTCACTCAGCAACGCGCCCTCGGATGGCCCACTGGCAAGCCGCAGTAACGGATCGAATTCAGCTTCTGGACTGCGGCAGCCTGCTGCCGCTTTGAGCTTCGCAGCCTGCTGCGAAGCTCTTCTTCTTTCTGGCACGGGCTACGGCCTCTGCGTTCGGCGCAGAGATGCCGTTTCTCAGCCAGACGCCAGCAGGCTGGCTGCGGAAAGCGGCAGCAGGCTGCACGCAGTCCAAAGATTGGGCGATCGACGGTAGTTCTTTGCTCGCGCGCCGCGATAGAACGTCCGGCCTGCGCTCGCGTCTTGTCCCGCCTCTTCGCCATCCCAAAGAGAACATCAATGCTTCCGCTTCGCTCATTCCTCGCATTGGTTCTGACCTCTTCCGTAAGCCTTGCTGCCGAGCCCACTCCGGAGCAGCTTGAGTTCTTCGAAGCGAAGATCCGACCGGTGCTCGTTAAGCATTGTTATGAGTGTCACTCAACGAAGGTCGCTGCCCCGCGCGGCGGACTGCGAGTTGATGATCGCGAGGCACTGTTGAAGGGCGGAGATTCGGGGCCGTCAATCGTTGCGAATCCCGATCCGAAGAAGAGCCCGCTGATTCAAGCACTGCGCTATGACGGGCTTGAGATGCCGCCGAAGGGCAAGCTGCCGGAGTCGGTCATCAACGACTTCGAGAACTGGGTGAAGCAAGGAGCACCCGACCCGCGCGCGGCCGTGACGACAAAGACAACGACCGTAGACCCCGCTCAAGTCGCGAATCACTGGGCCTTCAAGAAGCCGGTCGCGCATCCGGTTCCGTCGGTGAAGAACAGCAAGTGGGCGACGAGCGACGTCGATCGTTTCGTCCTCGCGAAGTTAGAGCAAAGCGGACTTGAACCCGCGGCGAGCGCTGATCGTCGCACGCTGATTCGCCGAGCGTACTTTGATCTCATTGGCCTGCCGCCCGAGCCGGAGAAGGTCGAAGCCTTCCTCAAAGATGCGAGCCCCGATCAAGAGGCGTTCGCAAAGGTTGTCGACGAACTGCTCCAGTCGCCGCATTACGGCGAACGATGGGCGCGGTACTGGCTCGACATTGCTCGGTACGCGGAAGATCAAGCTCACACTTTCAAAGCCCGCCGTTATCCGCAGGGCTATCTCTATCGAGACTGGGTCGTCAACGCGTTTAACTCGGACTTGCCTTACGACGCCTTCTTGATGCAGCAGATCGCGGGCGACTTGCTCGAAGACAGTCCGCAGCCGAAGCATGAACGGCTGAAGGCACTCGGCCTCTTTGCTCTCGGACCGGTCTACTATCAAGACAATGGCGAGAAGGACAAAGCGCTTGCCGACGAATGGGACGACCGCATCGACGTGCTCGTGCGCGGCACGCAAGCACTGACGATTTCTTGTGCTCGATGTCACGACCACAAATTCGATCCGATCTCAATGACCGACTACTACGGACTGCTCGGGATCTTCGCGAGCACTCAGTATCAAGAGCGTGCCGCTGCTCCCGAAGACATCGTGCGAGCAAAGGCGAAGGCGGAAGCGGTCGTCAAAGATCAGCAGCTTGAAGTGGAACGATTCTTACAAACGCAGGCGCGCGAGGTGCGACAGCAGCTCGTTCCGGAGATCTCGAAGTACGTCGTCGGCGCATGGCAAGTGATGCAACGAGCGAAGTCGAGCAACGAAAAGAAAGCACTCGCCGAGATCGCGAAGCAGACGAAGCTGAATGACGAACTGCTCAAGCGCTGGGTCGCGTATCTCGAAGAGAAAGCCGACTCAGGAGCGGTCAAAGCCGATCGGCCTTATCTCGCGAACTGGCGAAAGCTGCGCAGCGAAGAGGACAAGAAGAAAGACCTCTCGGCTGACGATGCGGCACTCGGAGCGGTGAAGAAGTTCGCTGACGAGTTGCAGGCTCATGCTCTCGCGTTGCTTCCGCAGCGTGCCTCGATCCTGCAGCAATTCGGAGAGGACGCCGCATTCATCGCGAGTGCGGATCGAGCGGTCGTTGCTCCCGGTGTGATTCCATTGGGCAACCTCTTCGATGATGCGAAAGGCTCGTCGCTAGCGAACGCCGTTGCTTCGGACACTTTTAAAGCATCGGCGACCGAATCGAGTCTCGGAGTTGCTCGCGTCGCTCAAGGATGGGGCCAATCAACAACGATCGCTCCCGGCATCAACTTTGATTTCGTGACGCTCGGCAGCGACGACCGGTCGCACGGCGCGATCGTCAACGACGGTTGGGACAAAGAAGGCGGCATCAGCACGACCGGCAAGTCGGCAAGCTCAAAGCTCGGACGTAAAGAGCAAGGGATCGGCATGCACGCGAACGCGCTCGTGACATTCGATCTCGACGAGATTCGTCGCGCCGGGCTCATCCCGGTTGATCGACCTCTGACACTGAAGATCGACCGCGCGGGACTCAATGACGATGTCTTTGGCGGCAGTCAGGCGAGCGTGCATCTCGCTGTCATCGTCTCGAAGCCGCAGTCCAAAGAGAGCGAGTTCGATTCGATCTTGAGCGCGACGCTCAACGGTCAGCCGGGCAAGATCGAGGAGAACGATGGCTCGTACTACTTCGGCGGCCAGCTGCCGGAACCGGTCAAAGCAAACGGGAAGTTCTTCGCTCTCGAAGTGAAGCTGCCGCTCGACGCTCGCTATGTAACATTAGTTGCAACCGGAGCCGGCAAAGCGAACGAAGAGAACTCGATCAGCAGCGATCATGCAGTCTTCTCGGGAGTGCGATTGGAGTACTCGCCGGTCGGCAGTTCGGCTGATGGCAACGGGACGAATGCGATCGCTGCAGCAAGTGGCGTCTCGTCTGAGAGCTCCAGTAGTCCCACTGCTCTTCGCGAAGACGCTCTCTTTCTCTCGGAACTGTTCTCGGACAAAGGCGTGCTCGCGCTGCCGGCAAAGGAAGTCGGCGGCTATCTCAAAGGCGAACCGGCGGCACAACTTGCAAAGCTCAACGAGCATGCCGCTGAAGCGAAGAAGGCTGCGGATGCAATCAATGTTCCACTCGCGCACTCGCTCTCCGACGGAACGGGAATGGACTTGCCGGTCTATCTCGCAGGCGATCCGAAGAAGAAAGGACCGACTGCCGCTCGCGCGTTTCCGGCAGTGCTGTCCGGCGGAGATCGGCAAGTCTTCGCACCGAAAGGCAGCGGTCGATTGGAACTGGCGCGAGCGATCGTTGCTCGCAACAACCCGCTGACGGCTCGCGTTTGGGTGAATCGCGTTTGGGCCGGTCACTTCGGCAATGGCTTCGTGCGGACGCCGAGCAATTTCGGCACGCTCGGCGAGAAGCCGTCGCATCCCGAGCTTCTCGATTGGCTCGCGATCAAGTTCATGGATTCCGGCTGGTCGATGAAGTCGCTGCATCGCGAGATCATGCTGAGCGCGACCTATCGGCTCGGCAGCGCAGCCTCGCCGAACGGGCAAGCAACTGCCTCAGCGGTCGACCCGGAGAACCGCTTACTCAGCCGCATGCCGCGACGACGATTGGAAGTCGAACCGTGGCGCGATGCGGTGCTTACTGTCACCGGCACGATTGATCGGCAACTCGGCGGCCCGTCGCGAAATCTCGACGGCAACAACCGCCGCCGCACGCTGTATGGCTTTGTGAGCCGACATCAGCTTGACGAACTCCTGCGACTCTTCGACTTCCCCGATCCGAACATCACCGCCGGACAACGCACGGTCACGACGGTCCCGTTGCAGCAACTCTTTGTACTCAACAGCGACTTCATGACGGTGCAGGCAAAGGCACTGACAGCGCGACTGCAGAAGGAAGCAAGCACCGACGACGCTCGCATCCGCCGCGCGTTTCAGTTGCTGTTTCACCGTGAGCCGACCGCCGCCGAGTTGCAGCTCGCTCAGGACTTCGTCAGCACAAAGAGCGAGGACAGCAAGCTCTCAAGCTGGGAGCAGTACTCACTCGCACTGCTCGGCTCGAACGAGTTCTTGTTCGTCGATTGAGTCGAATCCGGCGCGGCGGCGACGTTGAGCGAAGCTCGTAGCATGGGCTCCTAGCCCGTGCTCTTCGGCAACGATCGAACGCCAACAGCCAAAATGCGGCACGGACTGGAACTGCTTGCTACTCGGATAATCGAAGTCGGTCGGAATGCTCGTAGTATGCCTTTCTAGCCCGTGCTCTTCGGCAGACATCAGACGAAGCGAACATCCAAAATCCAGCACGGACTGGAAGTCCATGCTACTCCCCCCGCCGCTGCGATCGTGCCTGCTTGCTCAAAAGGAATCTTGTCATGCGCTACCGCGCTGCGCTGGCCTTTGCTGGCGCGATTGTCAGTTCAACGGTTGCATTGGCTGCTCCGCCGGTTGATTTCAGTCGCGAAGTGCTGCCGATCCTGTCGGATGCTTGTCTGCAATGTCATGGCCCGGATGAGAAGAGACGCGAAGCTGATCTCAGACTCGATGACGAGACGTCAGCAAAGCGCGTGAAGGACGGCGTAGCGACGATTCGTCCCGGCAAGAGTGCGGAGAGCGAGTTGATCCGCCGCATCCTCAGCAAAGACCCAGATCTGCAAATGCCCCCGCCGAAGTCGGCTCGCAAGTTGAGCGCTGCGGAGATCGAGACGCTCAAACGTTGGATCGACGATGGCGCGAACTGGTCGGGACATTGGGCCTTTCAGCCGCTCGTCAAACCGCCGCTGCCGACCCTTCACGACGCGACGAGCAATGTCAGCAACCCGATCGACTTGCTTGTGCGAGCACGGCTGGAGCGCGAGCAACTCACGCCGTCTCCCCGAGCACCACTCACAACGCTGCAACGTCGAATCACACTCGATCTCACCGGCTTGCCGCCGCGTCCTGAGGATGTCGACGAGACGACGCAGTTCGCTGTGCAACGCTCGGTTGAGGAGGCTTATTCGCGGCTCGTTGATCGCTTGCTGGCCGCGCCGGAGTTCGGCGAGCGAATGTCATGGGACTGGCTCGATGCGGCGCGTTACGCGGACTCGAATGGATATCAAGGAGACGGCGAACGCACGATGTGGCCGTGGCGCGATTGGGTCGTTCGCACGCTCAACGAGAATCAGCCCTATGACAAATTCACCATTTGGCAGCTTGCCGGTGACCTCTTGCCCGGAGCGACTTCCGAGCAGCAGCTTGCGACGGGTTTCTGTCGCAATCACATGATCAACGGAGAAGGCGGACGGATCGCTGAAGAGAACCGAGTTGATTACGTGATGGATATGACCGAGACGATCGGCACGGTTTGGCTCGGGCTGACGTTCAATTGCTGCCGCTGTCACGATCACAAATACGATCCGCTCTCGCGTAAGGATTACTACAGCCTCTTCGCATTCTTCAATCAGACGCCCGTTGATGGCGGCGGCGGGAATCCTCAAACCCCGCCCGTCATTGATTACGCGACTCCCGCTCAAACGGCGCTCATCAAGCAGTGGGATCTAACAATTCGCGACACCGCGAAAGACGTCGAGACGCTCGAACTCTCCGTTCTTCCGCGAGCGGCCGGCATGCCTGCGAGCGAGTCCGAGAAAGTTGCTGCCGCTCCGGCCAATGTGAAAGCGGCGTTGAAGACGGCTGCTGCCAGTCGCAATCGCAATCAGCTCACGGAGCTCGAAAAGCATTTCGAGAAGGACGCGCCTGAGTACTTCAGATTACTCCGCAAGCTGCGCGAGTCGATCGACAACCGAGACGGCGTTCGCAAGTCGATCGTCCGCGTGATGGTGATGGCCGATCAACCGCAGACGCGGCAAACCTTCATGCTCGATAAAGGGCTCTATGACAAACGCGGCGAAGTCGTGACCGCTGCCGTCCCGCGCCAGCTTCCGAAGCTCGCCGAGGGTCAGCCTCTGAATCGACTCGGGCTCGCGCGCTGGCTGACGTCACGCGACAATCCGCTGAGTGCCCGCGTCACCGTGAATCGCATTTGGCAGCAGTTCTTCGGCGTCGGACTCGTGAAGACAGCGGAAGACTTCGGCTTGCAGGGCGAGTCACCGGCCAATCGCGAGTTGCTTGATTGGCTCGCCGCCGAGTTCGTTGCATCCGGTTGGGACGTGAAGGGGCTCATGCGTTTGATCGTCATGAGCGAGACCTATCAGCAGTCATCGCGCGTGAGTCCGCAGCATCTCGAACGAGACCCGGCAAATCGGTTGCTCGCACGAGGCCCGCGTTTCCGCATGCCCTCATGGATGCTGCGCGATCAAGCGTTAGCAGCAAGCGGCTTGCTCGTTCGCACGATCGGCGGCGCACCGGTCAAGCCGTATCAGCCGAGCGGCGTTTGGGAAGAAGCAACCTTTGGCAACAAGCGATATCACGCGGACTCCGGTTCGGCCCTCTATCGACGCAGTCTCTACACCTTCTGGCGCCGCATCATCGCGCCGACAATGTTCTTCGATAACGCGTCGCGGCAAGTCTGCACCGTGAAGCCCTTCCGCACGAATACCCCGCTGCAGTCGCTGCTGATGCTCAACGATCCGACATTCGTCGAAGCCGCACGGGTACTCGCAGAGCACGTGCTGCATTCGGGCGATGCTGATAGCTCTGCCCGACTCGACGTCGCCTTCCGGCAAGTGCTCGGTCGCAAAGCCACTGCGGCCGAACGCGATGTCCTGCAATCATCGTTACAGCGTCTGACAACCGAGTTCAAAGCCGACGAACCCGCTGCCAACAAACTGCTCGCGATCGGCGAATCGAAGCGAGACGCAAAGCTCAACGTCATCGAGCACGCCGCATGGACGGCGGTCTGCTTAGGAGTTCTGAACCTCGACGAAACGCTGACAAAGGAGTGACGCGATCAAAGCCGGCTTCAGCGCGTTTCGTCGCAACCTCGCCGCTCGTCTTTTACCTGCCAAAGGAAACTCAATGCCGGTCTCTCGTACTTGCCGCGCGGCTGCGTTCTGTTGCGTCGCGATGCTTGTCTGCGTCTCGCCGTTCGCCGCTCGCAGTGCCGAACCGGTACTGACGAAGTTCGGACGACGCAGCGACGGACTGCCGATCGTGATTGCTCATCGCGGCTCAAGTGGCGAACGCCCCGAGCACACTCGCGCTGCTTATCAACTCGCGTTGCAGCAAGGAGCAGATCTCATCGAGATGGACCTGCAACTCACGCGCGATGGCATGCTTGTCGGCTTACATGATGCGGTTCTCGATCGCGTGACCGACGTTGCCGAGCACCCCGAATTCGCCGAGCGGCGTAAGGCGAATCGCGACGGCAAGCTTGAATGGCGCGTCAGCGATTTCTCCTTTGCGGAACTGAGATCGCTGCGCGTGCGGCATCTCGCTGCCGGAAAGCCGACGGAGTTTGATCGGCAAGAAACCGTGCCGACGTTCGCCGAGCAGATCGCTCTCGTCCGAGCCCACAACGAAGCTCACAAGACACGCATCGGCCTTTGTCCCGAACTCAAGAGCGTCAGCGGACATAAGGCACTCGGCCTCGATCTCGAAGCCGCGTTCTTGAAGGCCGTGCGCGAGTATCAGCTTGAAGACGATCCGGCATTACCAGTCGTCGTGCAGTGCTTCGAACTGGAATCGCTCGAACGTTTGAAGCCGAAGACGAAATTGCCACTGGCGTTCCTCACTGGCGATCGCCCGACCGAGCAGCAACTCGGTCGCATCATGGCCTCAGTCAACATCCTCGCCGTGAATGTGAAAGCGTTGCAGGCCGACGACTCCGCCGCATGGATCCGAAGCCTGCACGAGCACGGACTGGGCGTCATCGCATGGACCTACAAAAACGATGTCCCGGCCATGAAGCGCGGCATCGAACTGGGACTCGACGGCTACTTCACCGACTACCCCGCAGCCGGAATCGCCGCTCGAAACTGAAGATCGGGATGTCACCGAACTTACTGCGTCGGAAGCGAACGATCCGGCAAGAAGGACGCTCGGGAGTAACGCGACGCGGGTAAGAAGAAATACAAAAGGGAACGCTAATCGGCACTAATCGACGCTCATCAAAGACGGCCTTTATCAGCGTCAATCAGCGTTCATGAGCGGTGCCCCAGTCTTTCGATCTGCATCAAGCAGACTCAGAGACTCGCTCACGAAGTCAGCGAGACGACCGAAATCGATACGGCCCTGCCCCGTTAAGGCGAGCGGCAGATGAGAAGTTACCGGCGATCTTCTGTACGACGGACTTGTAGTCCGTCGCAGTCGCAGATCGACGGACTACAAGTCCGTCGTACCGGTATGAACTCACCTGCCGCTCGCCTAATCAAACCCGATCCGACTCGGTCTTTCTTAGAGTCGATCAGTGCTGATTAGCGTTCCCTCTCTCTTCGGTCTTCGAGAAGGCGCCGTTCAGCCGGCTCAGTTCGTGCCTTCGCCGAGCACTCCGTTCACGGCTTCCGAACTGCCGAAGACGAACAAGCAATCTTCAGCAGCGAGCAATGCGTCTCCCGGCGGGGGCATCAGTCGTTCGCCGGATGCGCGACGAATGCCGATCACCATCACTCCGCGACGGCGCAGGTCGGTTTCGGCGAGCACTTTTCCGATGTAGGGACTGTCCGTGCCCAATTGGATGTCGGCGAGTTCGAGGTTGTTGCCGTGCGCGTCAGCGATCTCCAAGAAGTCTTCGATGCTCGGGTTCAATAGGAAGCGAGCCATCTTTTGCCCGCCCGTGTTGATCGGACAAACAACGCGGTTCGCGCCGGCACGTTCGAGCTTCTCTGAGGCTCGTTCGTCGTTCGCACGAGCGATGATTTGCAGCTTGCTGTTGAGCAGCCTCGCAGACAGCACGACATACACGTTGTCGGCGTCGGTCGGCAGCACGGTCGTGAGTGCGTTCGCTCGATCAATTCCGGCTTGCCTCAAGATGTCGTCGTTCGTCGCATCACCGATGACGAACGGCCAATCGTTCGCCGTACACCGAGCCCGAATGCGATCTTCGTCATTGTCGATCACGACAAAGGCTTCATGGCGTTCGTGCAAGTAGCGGCAAATCGTCATCCCCATTCGTCCGACTCCGCAGACGATGGAGTGGCCACTGAGTCGATCAATTCGCTTCTGCATTCGACGCCTCACAATCGCCCGCTGAAATTCATCGCTGAGCAAGAAGCTGCCCAGTCGTGTCGCGGCGTAGCTGTAGAAAACCAGTCCCAACAGGATGTAGACGATGACGAAGATGCGAGTCGCCGGGTCGTCTCCGGCGTCTCGTGAACCGACCGTCGACAACGTAATGACTGCCAGATGCAAACAGTCGAGCCAACTTTGCCCGGTGAGAAAACGAAACCCGATCATGCCTGCGACCGTCAGACCCAGAAGCAAGCCGACTGTTTGAATCACAACTTTCATGATCGGTTTTCTGAGGACGAGTTCTCGGACACGGGCACAAGGTGCAAAGCGATTAAGTGCGAAGTCGACCGGCAGATCATCTGACGTCGCCACTCTGCTGCTGCGAGGCGAACGTCACTCCTTCATAGATCCGGGCAAGCGACAACGTGAAGTTGATGCACGGCAATTCGAGTACCGCGTCGAGTCCGTCGAGTGCTCGGAACTTCCAATAGGTATCCGCATCGCGCTGATAGATCTCGATATGCGGCTGCTGTTGATCAACGAGCACATAGAACTGCACCGAGTTGATGCTCCGATAGAGCGAGAACTTGCGACCTCGATCGCGAGCTTCCGTCGTGCCTGAAAGCACTTCAAAAATGACGCTCGGGTTAAGAAGCGTGTCGCCCTGCCGATCCTCTAACTCGGGCTCGCCGCAAACGACGAGAACGTCGGGGTAGCAATAGTTACTCCCCGTAGCGGCCGCGACTCGCAACGAGTTGAAGAGCACGCGGCAGAGACTGCCTTCGAGTTGCAGCCCAATCGCAACGACGAGATTCGACTGAATGAGATTGTGAGCAAAGCTCGCTGCCTCGATCGGAATCAACTCGCCGTCATCGAGTTCGTATCGATGCTCCGATTGACGATCCAAAGTCAGATACTCGATCGCGGAAACCCATCGAGTTGTGAGGGCGCTCATGACGTTTTCCATCCAACAACAAGCCACTGATTTACGACTCGCTCAAGAAGTCGCGTACATACGGCATCAAGCCGAGTGACAGCAATTCGTTCTCAACTTCATCGGCGCTCGGTGCATGCAGCGTGCGGCGGATCTCTTCCACGATCAACTTTGCGAACTGCTTGCGAGCGCGTCGCAGTTGCTGGCGAAACGCATCCGCTCGATACGGCTTCCCGAGCTTGTCCGAGACCCTCGCTGCTAACGCTTCTGAGTCGTCATTCGGGAAGTCGACCGTGAGTCGCAGCGCGGTGTAAAAAAGATTGCCGTCGGTCTCGTGCTCGTGTTGTTCGAGCAACTGCCAAACGCGATCCAACAAGCACTCGCGCCATTGAGCATCCCATTGCGAGTCCGCTTGCTCGTCAGCCCGTGCGACGAGCGACTCCAGCGCGGCATCATCGAGTTCAACCAGTCGTCGCTGTCTCAGCACACTGAGCGAGACATAGCGCACGGCCGCCTTGAGATAGTCACGAAAGCGACCGCGCGTGATGTTCGTCGGGCAAAAACCCTTCTCGAAGACGCGGACTAAGAACTCTTGAGTGACATCATCGGCGTCAGCCTTCTGCTTGATGATGGCGGCGACGTACTTGCGAATCGCCGGCGCGTACCGCATCACGAACTGCAACGGATTGTTGATGAGCGGCCAATAGGTCGAGATCTGCTCGATGATCGACTTCGGAGTTTCGGTCATTCCTTTGTCCCAATGACGGCAGTGAATCCAATCTGCTCCAACCAGCAAGACCGGCAACAGTTTTTACAGGGCGCGGCTTCATACCCACAATCGCCAGCGACCGCCGAAAAACTCAGGACGCACGATTTCAGCGTGCTCTACCTCTCTGCGGAGTCGATCGGAAAGCCAATCGCTGCAGCCGCGAGATACCGATTGCAGCTCCTGAGGAACACTTCCCTTTTTGGGTACGACGGACTTGCAGTCCGTCGCTTCTCACGACGTTCGACGGACTA
>CAZNMS010000249.1:0-12599 GCA_964573505.1 uncultured Planctomycetaceae bacterium
TGACGAAGCGACTTACGAAGCGTCGCCCGCGAGTTCGTATTTGAGTTCGAACTGACTGCCTTGAAGTTGCTTCGTCCTGCAAAATGCTCAGTCTCGGAGCGACTGAGCTACGAGGTCCCGAAGAGCACGGGCTAGAAGCCCATGCTACGACTCATCGGGGCAAGTTTCGCTGCTGCCGAGCACCGTTATCATCTTTGCTTGTGACGTTTGTCGTTGATGGCGAAGCAGCTCGAATGCTGTTTCTGCACGATGGTCTTTCAACTTGAGGAGCCTTCTGATGAATGGTTTGAATCGTCGCGAGTTTCTGCGTCGGAGTTCTCTAACTTGTGCAGGTTTGATGCTCGCTGGTGCGGGCTTTGAATCGCACGCTGCGGACGAGAAATCGCTCTTCAAGATTTCGTTGGCGCAGTGGTCTCTGCATAAGGCCATCTTCGGTAAGAAGCTCGATAACCTCGACTTCGCAAAAACAGCCAAACAAGACTTCGGCATCGACGCCGTCGAGTACGTCAATCAGTTCTTCTTCGATAAGGCGCAGGACCAGTCGTACCTCGCCGAGATGAAGAAGCGAGCAGACGGTGAAGGCGTTAAGAGCTTGCTCATCATGTGCGACCGCGAAGGCAATCTCGGTGATCCCGATGCCGCGAAGCGCACGAAGGCGGTCGAGAACCATTA
Organism: uncultured Planctomycetaceae bacterium; assembly: GCA_964573505.1. Classification (GTDB taxonomy): domain Bacteria; phylum Planctomycetota; class Planctomycetia; order Planctomycetales; family Planctomycetaceae; genus AM-0621. The sequence continues at coordinate 673 of CAZNMS010000249.1, forward strand.
CAAGTGGCTCGATGCTGCGAAGTTTCTCGGCTGCCATTCGATCCGCGTGAACGCAGCAAGCGCCGGCAGCTTCGAAGAGCAAGTGAAGCTCGCTGCAGATGGCCTGCGTCGCTTGAGCGAGTACGGAGACAAAGTCGGGCTCAACGTCATCGTCGAGAATCACGGCGGTCTGTCTTCGAATGGCAAGTGGCTCGCAGAGGTCATGAAGACTGTCAAGCACCCGCGCTGCGGCACGCTTCCTGACTTCGGCAACTTCGCAATCGATCGCAAGACCGACGAGTGGTACGACCGCTATCAGGGAGTGACCGAGTTGATGCCGTTCGCGAAAGCCGTCAGTGCGAAGACTTATGACTTCGACGACGCTCAACCGCTCGTGACGACGGATACTCGCAATGGCAAAGCGACTGACTATCTCAAGATGATGCAGATCGTGCTTGCCGCCGGTTATCACGGCTATGTCGGCATCGAGTACGAAGGCACGAAGGAAGACGAGATGACCGGCATCCGCAAGTCGAAGGCGTTGCTGGAGCGCGCCGCTCAGAAGTTGGCGAAGTCGTAAAGCATCCTCAGTTTGTCATCACAGTCGGCCTTCATTCTGCGAAAGCGCGGTGTCGCCATTCGACTCTCAAGCAGAAGTCGTTTGCGTCTCGGCGCTCTCTCGCGGAGTGAAGGCCGATTTCTTTTCGAACTCGCTCTTTTCGACAGCGCACTCTGCCTGAGTAACGAGCTTTGCATTGCAGCACGCTGAGTTCGAAGTCCCATTCCAATTTCTGTGTCCGAGTTCGGCAGTCGCCTCATCGGCGAATGGAAGAGTTCTCACACTCAGGCACAAAGCGCGGTGCTCTGCGAAATCGTCGTGCTCATCGAGCCTTCGGGGGCGAGAGTCGTTCTCGCTCTGCTCCTCGCCATAACGAACTTCCGCCACTGCCGCCGGTGAACCTGCAATTGGTCTCCGGTCAAATCCGCAGTCGCAATTCTTCCGAAGTTCGAGCCCCTCGTTGACGGTCGCTCCAATGAGTGCAAAGCGCCGCAGTCGTAGCGGTCGTGCATGCACCCTCGCGGATTACCCAGCTTTGCTAACTGGTTGAGTTCAATTCCTCGAATCGGCGACGACGATACTCGACAGGGAATCTGGGGAACCTAGAAAGACTATGAGGCGTCGCTAGGCTCCCGTTCTCCGTCAACCCCGACACCGTTTGCGGTTCGTGCCGCTCGTCCGTCATTCAGCAAGAGGGTCTAACCAGTATGAAGCGAGTGTCTTTCTTTCGAGATTTGTTCGCAGTGCCTCGTCGTCGCAAACTGCTTAATCGCCCTATTCGGAATTCCGCTCGATCAGTGGGATTGGAGTTGTTGGAGCGGCGACAGGTTCTCACTGGCAACGTCACTGCAACGGTCAGCGCCGGCACGCTGATCGTCACTGGAGATGAAGCTGCCAACGCGGTTGAGCTCGTGCAGTCCGGTTCGAATCTCGTGCTTCGCGGACTCAGCAATACGACGGTCAACGGAGCGACGGCTGACTTCGTCGTGCGGACCGGATCGAGCCGCGTTCAAGAGTCGCTCTTCGCTTACATGAACGGCGGCAACGACACATTCTCAATCGGCGACGGAGTTTCGATTCGCCGCGACGCGTTCGTGTTCCTCGGTGAGGGCGACGACACCTTTGCGATGCAGGGCGCGACGGCGCACAAAGCTCTGCATGTCGATATGGGTAATGGAAATGACAGCATCAGCTTGCTGCATTCAGTCGTCAGTCGAGATGTCTCGTTCTTCGGCGGTATTGGCGACAAGACGGTCAGCATCAGCGACTCGTATCTCGGACGAAATCTGACGCTCGTAACAGCCTCGGGGAACGACGCCGTTCTCGTTGATGCCAGTGACATTCACGGAGTCGCGTATCTCGCGACCGGTCTCGGCACCGACGACGTGCTGATCGGCGACTCTCAGTTTCATACGTCTGCGATCGTCGACACTTCGCTCGGAGACGACGTCGTTCGAATGGATCCCGGTTCGAGCTTCAGTGATCCAGTCGTCGTCGTGCTCGGTGACGGCAATGACCGCCTGCTGGCTGACGGCGGCAACGACTTCAACGACGCGACTTACTTCATCGGCCTGACGGGCTCCGATGCAATCGACACATCGGGCGACAATTCCTTCAGCGACGGGGTGCAGGCGCCGGACGCAGATCAGCGCACGGTCGATCGAACGGCTCTCAACGCGCGTTTGAATGCGACCGGCGGAGCACTGACCCGCGCGACCGCGCTGCAAGCGGCCCTCGAAGGGCTCGTCACTCTGCCCGCGCTCACCGTCACGAGTTCAGCGAGCACGATTGCCGAGAACGCAACGACAACTCTCACCGGCACCGTCACGCGTCCGACGGCTTCGTATGGCGAAGTCGAAATCACTCTGACGAGCAGCGATACGACCGAATTGACGGTCCCGGCGACTGTAACAATTCCTGCCGACAAGACTTCGGCGACCTTCACGATCACTCCGGCCAATGACACTGATCTTGATGGTGCGCAATCCGTGACGATCAGCGCGAAAGCCGTCGGCTATGCACTCGGCAAGAGTGCTGCGATCTCGGTCACTGACGACGAGACGCCGAACCTGACGCTCAGCTTTGCCACTTCGACGATCAATGAAGCCGCACCGGGCAACGTCACAACGGGAACAGTTTCGCGACCGAGCGGTTCGACGAGCGGCGCTCTCACCGTGACGATCGGTAATGGCGATTCCACTCAAGCAACGACGCTAACGACCGTGACAATCGCCGACGGTCAAACTTCAGCAACATTCGATGTCACCGCCGTCGACGATACGGCGGTTGATGGCTCGAAGACGGTTGCGATTACGGTCTCGGCGACTGGCTTCAACTCCGACACTGAGAACGTGACGGTGACTGACAATGACGCGACCGAATCGCTGACTCTGTCGTTCAATCCGACGGCGTTCGGTGAAGCTGCCGGTTCGAAAGCGTCGGTCGGAACAGTGACTCGCACCGGAGCGACGACGAGTGCTTTAACGGTCTCGCTTTCAAGCGGTGATGCGACTGAAGCAACGGTTCCGGCGACGGTCACGATTCCTGTTGGCGCGACGTCGGTCACGTTCGATGTCGCTGCCGTTGATGACACCGAAATTGATGGCGCGAAGACTGTCACAATTCTTGCAGCAGCGACTGGCTTCGCGTCCGACAGCGAGGACGTCACCGTCAATGACAACGACGTTTCGTCGGTCCTGTCGGTCACGATCGCTCCGGGTTCCATCAGCGAAGGTGCCGGAGCTTCAGCCGCGACGGGCACGGTGACTCGCACCGGAGATTCAACGAATGCTCTGACCGTCACATTGACGAGCGACAACACATCTGAGGTCACGGTGCCGGAAACGGTCACGATTCCTGCAGGCAAATCGTCGGTCACGTTCGCGCTAACGGCGGTCGACGATGTCACAGTTAATACACCGCAAGAGGTCGAGATTACGGCTTCGTCGACCGGGCATACGTCCGGCAGCGATACGGTGCTCGTCACAGATAACGACGGCGGCGTGCTCGATATCTCGTTGAGTAAATCGTCGGTCAGCGAGAGCGCCGGAACGAACGCAACGACGGGCATCGTGAGCCGCAGCACTGATCCGACTTCGGCTCTGACAGTGACGCTCTTAAGCAACAATACGAACGCCGCGACGGTGCCTGCTTCAGTAGTTATCCCTGCCGGTGAAACGGCAGTGACATTCACAGTCGCAGCGATCAACGACGCTCTCGCTGACGGTCCGCAGACGGCGACGATCTCTGCAACTGCGACCGGCGTCGTCTTGCCCGCAACCGCAGACCTCACTGTGACGGACGATGAAGCCGCTGCACTCACAGTGACGCTCAATCCGGCGCAGGTGAGCGAAGGAGCCGGCGCTCAAGCCTCGACCGGCACCGTCTTCCGTAACTCCGCGACGACGAACGCGCTCATTGTCAATTTGGCAAGCAACCTCGTGAGTGCCGCGACCGTTGAATCGACCGTCACAATTCCCGCCGGGCAAACATCGGCGACATTCAAGATCGCTGCCGTCAACAACGACATCGAGAATGTCACTCAATCCGTCACCATTACTGCGACGGCTGAGGGGCATGAGTCGGATACGGAGACGCTCAGCGTGACTGACGATGATGTGCCGGCTTCGTTGAGCTTCACTCTTGCCGCCGCGACCGTCGGCGAAGGCGGGACGACGGCCGGAACCATTCAACGCCTCAATAGCTCGACGACTGAAGCACTGACGGTGACCCTGTTATCGAGCGACACCTCTGAAGTGACAGTGCCGGCAACGGTCACGATTCCGAGCGGTCAGACGTCGATCACCTTTGATGTCTCCGGCATCGACGATGCAATCGCCGACGGCACTCAGGAAGTGACGTTGACGGCTTCCGCAACGGGATTCACGAACAAGACGGCCTCAGTCGACGTGACTGACAACGACGGCCCCGCAGCGCTGACCGTCAACATCACTCAGTCGACGATCAGCGAAACGGCGGGATCGAAAGCGACGACGGCAACCGTTCGTCGCAACACCGCGACGACGGGCGCTCTCACAGTCACTCTCTCAAGCGACTTGTCGAGCAACGTGACGGTCCCGGCGAGCGTCATCATTCCCGACGGACAAGATTCGATCTCGTTCGACATCGGCACGATCGACGACTCCGTCGTCTCGGGACAAAGAACCGTCGTGATCACAGCAACGGCGGCAAGTCACTCAAATGGCACGGCGTCACTCGAACTGACTGACGATGATGTGCCGACGCTCGATCTCACGATCAGTCCCAATCAGATCGCTGAAGACGACGGCAGCGGAGCAACGACTGGCACCGTCACCCGCCCGGCGGGCACGACTGGCTCGGCACTGACAGTCACCTTGCAAAGCAGCAACACCAATAAGGCAACGGTCCCTGCGACGGTCGTTATCGCTGCCGGTGATAGTTCCGCGACATTTGATATCGACGCCGTCGATAACAGCATCGCCGACGGTGCAGAGACAGTGACGATCACCGTCTCTGCAACCAACTTCAATGCGGACACTGCCACTGTCGAAGTCACCGATGACGACGGACCGGCAACCGTCACTGTTTCAATCACCGAGACAACGACTGCTGAGACGAACGTCTCGGGACTCAGCGGCACGGTGACTCGCAACACCGACACAACGAACGACTTGATCGTCACGTTGAGTTCGTCTGACACGAGCGAACTGCAGCCGCCGAGCACTGTCACAATTCTTGCAGGCTCAAGCAGTCAGACATTTGTCATCAGCGTCAACGACGACAACTTCGCCGACGGCACGCAGTCAGCGACGATCACTCCGGCAGTCACGAACTTTGTCGGCGTCTCGGACTCTGTCGATGTGACCGACGATGAACCGGCAGCGGCCATCACGCTGACGGTGACTCCCGATTCGCGGCCCGAGGCTGATTCAGTCGATGCCTTTATTGGCCGAGTCGAGCGCAATACCGATCCGTCAGTGCCGCTCGTCGTCACTCTGTCGAGCACATTGACCGACGGAGTCAGTCTGCCGCAGACGGTCACGATCGGAATCAATCAACTCGCCGCCGACTTCTCGATCAGCACGATCGACAACGATGTCTTCACGGGCACGCGAACGGCAGAGATCACTGCAACCGCCGGCACGCTCACCGACAGTGCGACGCTGTCGATCACCGAAGATGACTCGCCGCAATTGAGCATCTCGCTTGATCCGAATTCGGTGAGTGAGAGTGCGGGAACGGATGCCGTCACGGGAACGGTGACGCGTCCCTCCGGGAGTGAAGTGGCTGATGCGGTTGTGACGTTGACTGTGAGCGACACATCCGAAGCGACGATTGAGGCGACTGTAACTATTCCTGCCGGCAAGACTTCGGCGACCTTTACGATCGACGCAGTCGACGACGCACTCACTGACGGTTCGCAATCGGTCACGGTGACTGCGTCGGCAACGTTCTTCATTGACGGCACTGCAACGTTGACCGTCACTGACGATGAGCAAGGACTCTCGCTCAATACGCCGACGGCCGGCGTCGCCAACGTTGCGGGCGATCTCATCACTAAGACGGAGATCCTGAATCTGACCGGCTCAACGTTGCCTCTGACGGCAGTTGAACTCGATGCAGATCGTGACGGTGACTTTGATGACGGAGCGACGACGACCGACGGTACGGGCAACTTCAGCTTCAACGTCGATCTCGCAAACGGCGCGAACACGTTGCGAGTCCGAGCACTCAATGGATCAAACTCTGTCATCGGGACGAGAGAACTCGAGATCTATTACGCAGTCGGGTCAGTGATGCAGTTCGACTCGACTCAAGGATCGTTCGCCGTCGAGCTTCTCGACACTGCGGCCCCCAATACCGTCGCCAATTTCAAGAGCTACTTGTCGAGCTACGACGACTCGATCGTGCATGCCTCGATCGTCGACACGCTCGTGCAAGGCGGCGGCTACACCGTTGACTCAGTCGGGGATGTCACAGCGATTACAGAGAGCGCGTCGATCGCTTCTGAGTTCGACGCCAACAACTCAAACGTGCGCGGCACGTTGTCGATGGCGACGTTTGTCGGCGATCCGGACTCAGGTACGAGTCAGTGGTTCTTCAATCTCGACGACTCCAATGCCGCGTTCGACATCGACGAGAACACGGTGTTTGGCCGCGTCATCGGCAATGGTCTCGACGTGCTCGACGCGATCAATGCACTGCCGATTGTGAATCTCGAATTGCAGACGCTGCAGCCGGAACTCACTGCGGTCCCGGTCATCGGCAATCTCTCGTTCGAACCACTCACTGGAACGATCGAGGTTGGTGAGAACAGTTCGCTCGTGACCGGAACGGGGACCGCGTTCGATACGGAACTCGTCGGCTCGGTTGATGATTCGCCGGGTTCAACGATTCGCATCAACGGCGAGACCTACACCGTCGCGCAAGTCCTCACCGACTCGTTGTTGCTGCTCGATCGAGACGTCACGACGGCCGCATCAGGAGTCACTGCCGACCGTCACGTCGCACCGAGCAAGGCGGCATACGTCGTCTTCAGCAACATCGGCGAAATCCTGAACGGCGGGACGTAAGCCGTTCCGCCCGCATTCAAGGCGCGTGCGGAATCGTCCGTCGCACTCGTTCCCAAACTCCGTTTGGGAACGAGCCTCCGGGAAGCTCTTGCTTCCCGTCTAGTTCTGACTCCGTATGTAACTCAAACTGCAACTGCCAGAAGGCGGCACGTCGCGAGTCTATGTCGGAGGCTCGCACGCGTCGGACTCGCAGCAGTGGAAGATGGATTACAGAGCGGTTGAAGGTCGCTCGCCAGCAACGTGTCGTGCGGTTCTTCGTCGGAGCTGGCTCCGTCCTCAAAGAGGCTCGCATTAAGTATCCACTCTGCGACAAGGTGCGCGGCATCGTCTTCGGCGGGGTGCCGTTCCTGCTTTGTCTCGCGATCAAGGCGCAGTGCGAAGTTTCGGTTGCGGAGACCGACAACGCGCGCAATCTGGAAATGGACATCACTCACAAAGGCGAGCGGCGCAATTATTCGTTGTTGATGTCGTAGGCGAAGCCTCAAGAGCTGCCCTCGCCCGACTGGACGGAGAAGATGTCCGTCCGCCATCTCGTCGGTGCCTCGCAAATACCTGCTCGCGATTTCAAAGTGCATCCGGCAGCCCATCGCACTGAGTAACCTTCGTTACATAGTTCTCTCCTCGCAGAGGACACTCGCCGAGTCTCTCAGCTCGCACGCTGAAACATGACTCGCAGCGGAAGTCGAGTTACTCTGCCGTCCCGCCTGAATCCCTGCCTTTGCTCCGCTATATCTCTCGCCTTCCATCGGTCGTTGCGTCGCCATTTGCGATTGCGCGACGTTCTCTTTCCCTTCTTGTGAGCCTCAACGATGCGCCGATTCGTGTCGCCTCTTTGCTATTGGTTGTTGATGGTCTTCGGGCTTGCGTTCACAGCGAACGCTCAAGAGCAAGCGGCACAGTCCGAGAAGAAGTTCTCGGCAGAGGATGTCGCGTTCTTTGAAAAGGACGTGCTGCTGATCCTGAAGGCGAACTGCTTTAAATGTCATGGCGGCGAACCGAAAACGCAGGCGGACTTTCGACTGACGAGCCGCGCGGGCATTTTGAAAGGCGGCGAACTCGGGGCCGTCATCAATGACGCGAAGCCAGATGAGAGCTTGCTGCTGCAGGCTGTGAACTATGGCGATCTCAAGATGCCGCCGAATGGCAAACTCTCTGCCGACAAGATCGCGGTGCTGACGAAGTGGGTGAAGCTCGGGCTTCCATGGAGCAGCACGGAGGACTACGGAGTCGCTCCTGAGAAGAAGCATGCCGCGTCGAGCGATGCCGGAAACTATTGGGCCTATCAACCCATCAAGCGTTCGCCGGTGCCGACCGTTAAGGCTTCGCAATGGGTCAAGAGCCCGATTGATGCGTTCGTGTTGGAGAAGCTCGAAGCGAAGGGTTTGCAGCCCAGTAAGCCTGCAGAACGAATCGCGCTTCTGCGACGAGCCTTCTATGACCTCACTGGTTTGCCGCCGTCGATCGCTGATGTTGATGCCTTCATGAAGGACAACTCACCGCAAGCGTTTGAAAAGGTGATTGATCGGCTGCTCGAATCGTCCCAGTACGGAGAGAAGTGGGGACGGCATTGGCTCGACCTCGTTCGCTATGCGGAGTCAAACGGCTACGAGCGAGATAACCCGAAGCCCGAAGCATGGCGCTATCGCGATTACGTCATCAGCTCGTTCAATCAAGACAAGCCGTATGACCGCTTCCTCATTGAGCAACTCGCAGGCGATGAACTGGATGAAATCACGCGCGAGACGCTGACGGCGACTGGTTATTACCGACTCGGCATTTGGGACGATGAGCCCGCCGATCCGCTGCTCGCTCGCTATGACGGACTGGATGATGTTGTGAAGACGACCGCTGAAGTCGTGCTCGGCATCTCGATGGGTTGCGTTCGCTGTCACGAGCATCGAGGCGATCCGATTCCGCATGCCGACTACTACCGCATGCTGGCTTACTTTCACGACATCACTCATCCGAACGGGCAAAATCTGAGGCACATCGCGACGGAAGCAGATCGCGCCGAGCACACAAAGAAGTTGCAGGCAAAGGCCGACCGAGAGGCTCAACTGCAAGCCGACATCAAGGCGATCGAAGCGACGTTCCGCACGGACTTGCAGGCAAAGCTCGGTATCAAGCTCGCAGAAGCAGACCGCACTGCCGACGGACAAGCGATCTTGCTTTCGGATTCTCGCAAGCAAGGTCAACGCTGGTTCTATAGCACCGAAAAGCCGTCCGATGATTGGATGCAACCGGACTACAGCGTCACTTCATGGAAGGAAGGCGATGGAGGTTTCGGCGTGTCGGGCACTCCGGGTGCGGTCGTTCGCACGGAGTGGAGGACAAATGACATATGGCTGCGTCGCGACGTCGAACTCAAAGAGATCCCGAAGGGCGCCATGCTCGATCTGCATCATGACGAAGATGTTGAGGTCTATCTCAATGGGTTCTTGATCTACTCGGCGAAAGGCTTCTTGAAGGACTACGAGAAGCAGCAACTGAAGAAGCCCGCGCTGCGAGCGTTCGTGAAGGGCCGCAATGTGCTCGCGGTGCATTGCAAGCAGACCGGAGGCGGTCAGTACGTTGATGTCGGGCTCGTCGCGTCAGAGGAACTCGATCTCATCGCCGCTTTCAAGCAGCACGGAGAAGCGGTGCTCGGCAAGGAGTCGCTCCGACGGCATGCGACGCTGTCAAAGGAACTCGAAGACAGCAAGAAGATGAAGATGCCCGAGCCCGGTGTAGCAATTATGTCAGTCACTGAATCGGGCAAGGCGGCGACCTTCGTCTTGCTGCGAGGCAATCCTCACTCGAAGGGGCAGCAAGTCGAGCCGAATGTCCCAGCGATGCTGAAGACGAAGACTCCCGAACTCTCGACGGAGAAGACGAAGCAAGGCACGAGCGGCAAGCGACTCGCCTTTGCGAAGTGGCTCGTCGCACCGGAAAACCCGCTGACGGCGCGCGTCATCGCCAATCGGATTTGGCAGCATCACATTGGCCGCGCGATCGTCCCGACGCCGAACGATTTCGGGCAACTCGGCGAGCAGCCGACGCATCCCGAGTTGCTTGATTGGCTCGCGAGCGAACTTGTCTCGGGAGGATGGAAGCTCAAGCGCATGCACAAACTCATTATGCTGTCAGCGGCCTATCAACAGTCGAGCTTGAGCGGTCCCGCTCCTGCCGATGCAACTGTGGCAGCAAAGAGTCCGCAGACGATTGATCCGTCGAACTCCTTGCTGTGGCGCATGAATGCGCGACGGCTGACGAGTGAAGAGATTCGCGACTCGATGCTGTCAGCGACGGGCGAACTCAATCTGAAAGCAGGCGGCCCGAGCATCTATGTGCCGATCCCCGCTGAGGTGCTGGCCGGTCAATCGCGACCGGGCGCCGGTTGGTCGAAGTCCTCACCGGAAGATGAAGTGCGACGCAGCGTCTACATCCATTTGAAACGCTCGCTGCTCGTGCCAATTCTCGAGATGCACGATCAAGCCGACACCGACTCGAGTTGCCCCGTGCGCTACAATACCGTCGTGCCGACTCAGTCATTGGGCATGCTCAACGGCGACTTCACGAACGAGAAAGCCAACAAACTCGCGGCCCGTCTGAAACAAGACGCGCCGAACGATCTGACCGCTCAAGTGCGATTGCTGCTGCGACTCACAACGTCCCGAGTACCGTCGAACGATGAGGTCACAGCCGACGTGAAATTCATCACCGACCTTCAAGCCCGTCGGCAACTCACCGCCGATCAAGCTCTACGCCATTACTGCTTACTCGCTCTCAACACGAACGAGTTTGTGTATGTAGATTGAGTAAGCCTCGATCTTGCAGCGCGACCGCATTTTTAACCGCGATGAGAAGCACGAATTATGGCAACGACACTTGACCGATCGATGATCGATGAGAGCGACATGCTCTACGAAGTCGCGGACGGCGTTAATGTGGAGAAGGCACAGATGGGCAGCTTTGAAGAATACTTGGCCAATCATCTTCTCTTGGAATTGGCGATCGCTGCACGCTCCTCACGATCGGGAAGTGCCTTTTCAGAAGTGCTGTACGACTTCAGTCATGAAGTGGGGCGAATGATGCGTCCCGATGTTTCTTTCATTTCCACCAAACGCTGGGCGATCAACAAGCCGGCTCCGCGCGGCAACGGATGGCGTGTCGTACCCAATTTGGCGGTCGAAGTGGTGTCGGACTCAAACACGACTCGAGAGATCGGTCAAAAGGTGCGGCACTACTTTCAGGTCGGCGTCGAACAAGTTTGGATCGTCGAACCTGTAGAAGAATGGATTCAGATCTACTCGTCGCCCAAGAACATCACAGTGCTGCATCGAGACGATGTTCTCACCTACGACCTCATTCCCGACTTCAGATTGCCGTTAAGTCAGCTTTTCTTGCGCGATGACACCGAAAATCAATAGTGACTTTGTCAACAAACGATTCGATCGGCACTGTTCGACGTGCTCATCGAGAAGCAAAACGCTCAAAGGATTAGTCATGACTCACTCAACCTCGACTTCGAACTTCTGCCGTCGCACTCGTCGCGAGTTCTTTTGGGAGACGGGCGCGGGCTTTACGGGACTCGCACTCAGCGGCTTGCTTTCGAATGATGGCTTCTTGCAGAGCCAATCAGTCGCGGCAGACGGCGCGACGAAGTGGGTCAATCCGATGGCTCCGAAGAAGCCGCACTTCGCTCCGAAAGCAAAAGCGGTCGTCTTCCTGTTCATGTACGGAGGACCATCTCACGTCGACACGTTCGAATATAAGCCGGAACTCTATCCGCTCGACGGCAAGACGATTCCGGTGAAAACGTTCGGACGCGGCGGGCACAAGAACAATGGCCGCGT
>CAZNMS010000250.1:0-12544 GCA_964573505.1 uncultured Planctomycetaceae bacterium
CTACAAGTCCGTCGTACCAGTGTTCCTCACCCATCGTGCCGGCACGCCCGGTGAGTCGCTGAGTGGGAGAGGCGTTGAGCCCGCAGCGGATCGGGATGGAATCCCAATCTACTTGGGGCGTGTAATTTTGGTTGAGTCTTATCTAACGGGAATTTGCTGTGTTGGAGAGGCATTGAGCCCGCATCGGATCGGGATGGAATCCCAATCTACTTTTCATGGAAAGCTTTGCTGATGTTGTCTGTTGCTGACGCACTGGCTCGGATTGTTGAGACCGTGACTTCTTTGCCGATCGTTTCTGTGCCGGTGCTCGATGCACTCGGGCGCGTGTTGGCTGCGGATATTCGCGCGGATCTTGATTCTCCGCCGTTCGACAAAGCGTTGATGGACGGCTTCGCGGTTCGAGCGGGTGACATAGCCTCGTCGCTTTGTGAGTTGGCCATCATTGAAGAAGTCACCGCCGGTCGGGTGCCTCAGTTGCCGGTCTCGGCAGGGCAAGCCACTCGCATCATGACGGGAGCAATGATTCCTACAGGAGCCGATGCGGTCATCAAGATTGAGGACTGCGAACTGCTCGGTGCCGGTAACGATCGCGTGCTGATTCGCGCGAGCAAGGTGCGTCCCGATCAGAACATTCTGCGGCGCGGAACGTCGATGCGAGCAGGGCAACTCGTCATGGCTGCCGGTCGAAAGTTGAGGGCGCAAGAACTTGCAGCCTTAGCCGAGATGGGGCAGGCCGTTGTTCCCGCGAGGCCGCTGCCGCGCATCGCGGTGTTGGCGACGGGCGATGAGCTTGTGCCCGTAGAGCAAACTCCGGGACCGGGACAGATTCGGAACTCGAACGAGACGATGCTGGCGGCTCAGATCCGGCAAACAGGTTGCGAGGCAATGCCACTCGGAGTCGCTCGTGACGAGCGACTGCATCTGCGTGAGCGGATCGCAGCGGGGCTTGATGCCGACGTGCTGCTGCTTTCCGGCGGAGTCTCGGCGGGAGTGCTTGATCTCGTCCCGTCGGAACTCGCGCAGGCGGGAGTGGAACAAGTCTTCCATAAGGTCAACATGAAGCCGGGGAAGCCTTTGTGGTTCGGAGTGCTGAAGCGTGCCGAGCGGCCTTGCTATGTCTTCGGTCTACCCGGCAACCCCGTGAGCAGCATGGTCTGCTTCGAACTCTTCGTGAGAGGTGCTCTACGAAAGCTGACGGGAGAACCGGGACTCTTGCCCGAGCCTGAGATGGCGCGTCTCACTCACCCGCACGAGCATCGCGATGATCGCGAGACGTACTTTCCCGCAGCACTCTGGACCGAGAACGGCAGCGTCGTTGTGAGACTGATGAACTGGCACGGTTCGTCGGACCTGCAATCAACCGTTGAAGCGAACGCGATGGCGATCTTCCCGCCACTGCCGGGCGCTTATGCCGCCGGAGCAATGGTGCCCGTCGTTCGCTGGTAGCGAGGGCGCGAGGCTACTCGTTTCACGAAAGCGAAACTGGCTCGATATGGTTCCGCCCCTCGCTGCGGTTTGTTGGGCGAGCGGCAGGTGAGTTCATACCAGTACGACGGACTTGTAGTCCGTCGATCTGCGACGGCGACGGACGACAAGTCCTTCGTACAGAAGATCGCCGGTAACTTCTCATCTGCCGCTCGACTTGAGACGAGAGTTCGTCACTGCGGCTTTCGGGCTCTGGGCGGCGGCTTCGTCACCTCTCCTTAACAACTCATGTAAGGCAACATGGCCACACTCACCGTTGATGTTCCGCAGGATCGGTCGCAGGAAGTCGTCGTGCCGGTTGATGCTTTGAAGAAGCTCATCATCACGCTGCTCGTCCGAAAGGGGATGTTCGAAGTCGAGGCGACGATCGCTGCAGATCGACTCGTCGAATCGGACTTGAGAGGCATTCATTCGCACGGCAGTCGGTGTCTGAAAAAGTACATCGAAGCGATGGATGCGGGAGACATCGACCCGCGCGCGATGATGATGACCGCTTGCGACTCACCGGCGATGGCGGTGTTGGAAGCGAGCGGGGGGCTCGGACATGTCGGGGCCACTCGTGCGATGGAACTGGCGATTAAGAAGGCGCGGGCGGTCGGGACGGGCACGGTTGTCGTCAAGAAGGGGCAGCACTTCGGTGCGGCTGCGTGCTACGTGATGATGGCGATCAAGGAAGGGATGATCGGCTTTTGCACGACGAGCACCGGTACGGCGACCGTCGCGGCGTATGGCAGTCGGCAGCCCGGCACGGCCAATCATGCGCTGGCATGGGGCATCCCGACGAAGTCCGGCTTTCCGTATGTGCTCGATATGGCGGTCGCGGAATCGTCATGGGGCAAGATCGAAACAATGGGCATGTATGGGCTGCCGATTCCGCTCGGATGGGCTCTTGATGATTCGGGCAATGACACATCCGATGCAAAGGCTGCGAAGACGCTCTTGCCGACGGCGGGAGCTCGCGGTTCGGCACTCGGCTTTGTGTGTGCGGCATTGGCCGGAGGTTTGATCGGTCGCAAGACGCCGATTCACAAAGTGAAGAATCCCTTTGGCCCCGGCTCGGATCACTTCTTCTATGTCATAGATCCTACACACTTCGGCGCGCCGGACCGGTTCCTCGCTGAAATGGATGCAACGATTAACGACGTGCGAGCACTCGCACCGGCGGATGGGTTCGACAAAGTGCGCGTCGCCGGGGAACTGGAATGGGAACGCACTCAGAAGTGGCTTGCAGAGGGCTTGCCGCTGCATCGCGATCATGTCGCGTCGCTCACGGAGCTTTGCCAGTCCTTGCGCTGCGAACTGCCTGCCGGATGGCCGAGTTTGGGGAGCTGAGTCAGGCGGTTTCTTTGGGACGAGTGGGACTGATGGGACGAATGGAAATGCGGTCGTCGTCAGGGGTCGCTTAATGCTACATCGCACGAAGTAGCTGAAATCGTGAGATTTCAGGCATTTCAAGCGTCTGAAATCTGACGATTTCGGCTACGGAAACGCGAAGGTGCGCAGTCGAATTAAGAGGACGCTCGCGGATGTTATTGAAAATACATCCGGTTGGAGTGCGTCATTGAAGTGGCGTTTTTCTTACAACTCTTTGAGGGGTTTCTTCATGCAACGACTGCTCTCTGTGTTCTGCGTCGGGGTACTCGCAGTGCTGAGTCTGACGACGGCGTCTGCCGAAGAACTTGCGGGGCGGAAGCCGAATATCGTCTTTCTCATTACTGACGATCAGGGCTATGGCGATGTCTCGGGCAATGGCAATCCGGTGCTGAAAACTCCGCATCTTGATCGACTGCGGAATGAGGGCGTGCGGTTTGAAGACTTCATGGTCAGCCCGACGTGCTCGCCGACTCGGTCGGCAGTGATGACCGGTCGGCATGAATTTCGGAATGGGGTGACTCACACCATTCTCGAACGCGAACGCATGACGCTCACAGCGACGACTCTGCCGCAGGTGCTGAAGACTGCCGGTTACACAACGGGGATCTTCGGAAAGTGGCATCTGGGTGATGAGCCCGAGTATTGGCCGAGCAAGCGCGGCTTCGATGAGATGTTCATTCACGGAGCGGGCGGCATCGGGCAGAGCTATCCGGGAAGCTGCGGGGATGCTCCGGGTAATAAGTATTTCAACCCGGCGATCCTGCATAACGGCAAGTTCGAGAAGACTGAGGGCTATTGCACCGACGTCTTTTTCAAGCAGGCTCAGAAGTGGATCGGGTCGGTTGCGAAGAAGCAGCCGTTCTTTGCTTACATCGCGACGAACGCTCCGCATGCACCGCTCAATTGTCCGAAGGAGTACGAAGACCGGTTCCCCGGACGACCGAAGAACGAAGCGGCTTTCTTCGGCATGATCGAGAACATCGACGACAACCTCGGTCGGCTGCTCGCGGATCTCAAGACGCTCGGCATCGAGAACGACACACTCGTCATCTTCATGAATGACAATGGCGGCACGGTCGGGACAAAGGTCTTCAACGCCGGGATGCGCGGGCAAAAGGTGACGCCTTACATCGGAGGCACGCGGGCTTCGAGCTTTTGGCGCTGGCCGGGAACACTGAAGCCGCAAGCCGTCAGCAAGTTGGCGGGGCATGTCGACATCTTCCCGACACTGGCGGAGATCGCCGGAGCGAAGGTCGACGACAAGACGAAGCAGCAGTTCGACGGTCGGAGCTTTGTGTCGTTGCTCAAAGATCCTGAAGCGAATTGGCCGGATCGGTTTCTGGTGACGCATGTTGGACGTTGGCCGAAGGGCGAAGACCCGAACAAAGCGAAGTACTCGAACTGCGCGATTCGGAATTCGCGGTTCCAATTGGTCTCGGCGGGTCCGAAGGCGAAGTGGGAACTCTTCGATTTGAGAGATGACTTCGGGCAGACGACGGATATTTCTGCCGAGCAACCTGAAGTCGTAAAGCAGTTGAAGGCGGCTTATGACAAATGGTGGGACGACACTCTGCCGCTGCTCGTCAATGAGAATGTCGAACTTGCGAAAGAGAACCCGTTCAAGACGCTGTATCGGCAGCAATTCGGAGCGGAGTCGCAATGAGTGACCGAGTGCCTCGCGAGCACGAGCGACTTCTGATTGCGGCTTGCGAGCCCGAATGGGAAGTCGCCGTGCGCGATGACTTGCAGCGGCAGTTCGCGAACTCACGCTGCGTTGTCGAAGCTACTGGCTGGGTACGAGCCACTCTTGAGGGCGAGCATCGCGACTCGGTGCCGCCGTATGCCGGGTTCGCTCGTCAGTTGCTGCCGAACGCCATTGAGGTTGCTCAGCCTTCAATTTCAAAGACGGCCGCGGCGATCGCAGAGGAGATCGGTCGGCGGCTCGATCAGCAGCCCGGTGCATGGCGCTGGCACGTCTTCAGTGTTCCGCAGCCGGCCTTTCCGGGAGCGGCGGGGTTACGTCGCTGCGAGCTGATTCAGGGCGGCGTGCTTGAGCAGCTCGGCAAGCGTTATCGACGGCTCGCAAAGAGAGTGTCGCTCGAATCCCGCGCGGGCTTTGCGGCTGACGAGTCGCTCGTGCAATTTGGATTACTCTCAGTCGAACGCGGCTTCGTTTCGGTGCTGACGCCGGATGAACTCGGTGATTGGAAGCATGCGGTCTCAGGTTGGCGCGGCGGTGACCTTGAAGTGCGGCATGATCGAGCTGCTCCGTCTCGCGCCTGTCAGAAGCTCTATGAAGTCGAGCAACGCTATGACTTGCCGATCAAACGCGGCGAGCGGTGCGTTGATCTCGGCGCCAGTCCCGGAGGATGGAGTTGGGTGGCGCTCGAACGCGGAGCGTCGGTCATTGCGGTTGATCGCAGCCCGTTGCGTGAGGACTTAATGGATCACTCGCGCGTGCAGTTCGTCAAAGGTGATGCGTTCAAGTTCTCGCCTGACGAACGAGTCGACTGGCTGCTGTCGGACATCATCGCCTTTCCGCCGCGC
The DNA here is from genome assembly GCA_964573505.1 of uncultured Planctomycetaceae bacterium. Taxonomy (GTDB): domain Bacteria; phylum Planctomycetota; class Planctomycetia; order Planctomycetales; family Planctomycetaceae; genus AM-0621. The sequence goes on from CAZNMS010000250.1 coordinate 5,407, forward strand.
ATCTATGAGATGCTCGCGTTGTGGATCGAAAAGAAGTGGTGCCGACGCTTCTGCGTCACCATCAAGTTTCGTGGCCGCGACGATGATGACTGGCTGCTCAAGTTCGCTGAGTTACTGGCTGCAACGACCGAGCGATTCGAACTGCGACGGCTCAAGGTCAATCACAACGAAGCGACGGTAGTCGGCGTGCTGCCGGAGTAGCTGATACGGAAGAGGAGAGATCGGCTCGTAGAATGGCCGCTCTCGCCCGTTCCCTTTGTCTTTGCAACGCATCAGCTACGAAAAACCAAAGTTCGCTACTGCGTTAGGCGAGCGGCCGTTGAGAACCTACTGGCGAAGTTTTGTACGACGGACTTGCAGTCCGTCGGGCCTCATCTTCGACGGACTACAAGTCCGTCGTACCGGTATCAACTCATCTGCCGTTCGCGTTAGCAGATGCGCGGCAGCGGTGCTCCCGTCGGTTCGATGAGCGGTTGCTCGCGCGAGGAACCGCGACGCACGACGACCGGAACAATGCCGCGCGGACGAACGCTGCCGATGATTGCTGCTCGTTCGAAACCGCTGACGGACTGCATCGCTCGCAAAGCACGCTCGGCATCAGCGCGATCAACTGCGGCGAGCAGCGTGCCTTCATTCGCGATGTGCAGCGGGTCGAGTCCCAAAAGCTCGCAGGCTCCGCGCACGTCGGCGGTGAGTGGGATGAGCGTCTCGTCGATCGCGAGCGTTCGTCCGCAATCACGAGCCCACTCGTGCAAGACGGCAGTGACTCCGCCGCGCGTTGCATCGCGTAATGCGCGAGGCTGAATACCGGCTGATCTCAAGCTGCGAACAACGTCAGTCAATGGAGCACAGTCGCTGCGCGGCGGCGGTTCGAAGCCGAGCTGCTCGCGCTCAGCCAATACCGCGATGCCGTGCCGTCCAATCGGGCCGCTGACGAGCAGCACGTCTCCGTCGGCAATCGTTGTTGGTCCGGTCGGATGCCGTTCGGCCAGTTGCCCCAATCCCGTTGTTGAGATGAAGAGCCCGTCAGCCGCACCGCGCGGGACGACCTTTGTGTCTCCTGTAACAACAACGACACCGCAGCGCTTTGCCGCTGCGGCGATGCTGTCGAGCACCCGATCGAGCACGGCAAGCGGCAATCCTTCTTCAAGGATCAATGACAGCGTCAGCCATAAGGGCTCGGCGCCGCGAACGACGAGATCATTGACGGTTCCGAAGACCGACAACGAGCCGATGTCACCGCCGGGGAAGAACAATGGCGAGACAACGAAGGCATCCGTTGTCAGCACCGGCAGTCCGTCCAATCGCGGCAGCACAACGGCGTCATCGAGGGGGCGCGGCGAGTCGCTCAAACGAGGCACGATGTGCTCTGCGATGAGCCGTCGCATCGCCGCTCCGCCTTCGCCGTGTGCGAGCAAGACTCGATCGCCGACAACGTCAGTGGGTAACGGGCAAGCCTGATTGCTGAAGTCGGTCATCATTGCCTCATGCGCGGACGAAACTCGGAGCCGTTCTTGTTCGGCGAATTGCAGTAAGGACGGTGCCGAGACGGGTACTCATCGAGCTCCGTGTCTAATCAGTGCAGATTGGCGATCGGGATGCGAGCCCGAGCAAGTTGGCGAGAGTGGCGGTTCGCTCCGAGGCTGTGATGAAATTGGTACGACGGACTTGCTGTCCGTCGCTTCCTAACGAAAACCGCTTTTGCGCGACGGACTGCATGTCCGTCGTACATCCGAGGAGTTGCCGCCCTTCAAAAGATCACAGCCTCTCCGCGAACCAACGCGTTCAAGCTTTATGGATGACGTTCGGTTTCCGATTGCAGACGTTGGTTCGCGGAGCGAACCATGACTTTTTGTGACTTGCTGCAAACAACCTTGTCGGGGCGCTATGTGGGCGGAAGAGGGACTGTTTTTTCAAAACGAACGAGTTCGCGCTACGGGAACGGGGAGCTTGCGGCATCAATTTGCTCGTAACCGATCGGCAACTGTTTGTCGCCTTGAGCGACTGAGAGATGACGTTGCGAGAAACGTCGAGAATCTTCGAAGCTACTGCGTTGTTGCTGTGCGTCTGAGTGGCATGATTCCGTTCTTCAGACGTCTATCGACCGTCACATTCCCTACAAGCTGGCAACATGCTCGGACTTCGGTTCAGCTGCTGCCTTAACTCTGTCAAAACACTTCGAGTTCAGGTTTCTGTGCCTCTAGCCTGCGGGCACTCCTGAGACTCATTCCAGAAAGCGAGCCCCCTCCATGAAGAAGCTGTTCGACTTCCGTTGGCTGACTGCCCGGTTCTTTAAGCCTCGTCGCCGCACCATTCGTCCGATCAACGGGCGGCTTGAAACTCTGCAACTCCGCACCGTTCCGGCAGCGATTGCCAGCATGCCGATTGAGGATGCGGGATCTGATGTTGAGATCGTCGCTGCAGAGTGTGTTGAGGTCGCTGACGGTGAGTTCGTCGAGGCCGAGATCGTCGACGGAGAATTCGTCGCAGAGGGCGATCCTGAGAGCGTGATGTTCATGGCGTTCTCGTCGTTTGCTCCGGTTGATGAGGGCGAGGCGTTCGAGACTTTTGCGGTGAGCGATTTCACTTTCAGCGAAGGCGAAGTCTTCGAGGGTGAAGTTTTCATGGTCGACGAGAGCTCGCTGGAGTTTGTCGAGGTCGGGCCGGTCGACGGTGAGGTGCCGAATGAGTGGATGCTCTACTCGATGGCTCCAGTGGACGGCGGCGGTGAAGAGGGCGAGTTCGGCGAGGTGACTGCCTTCGAGGAATCGGGCGAAGTGATCGAAGAAGTCGTCGAGGACGGATCTGAGACGTTTGAGATCAAGCCGTACTATCGCACCTTCACGGGAGCCTCGAGCAGCGAAGACGGCGGTGAAGGCGAAGTCGTCACAGATGAGGCGACGGGCGAAGAAGTGCTCTTCAAGGTTGACGTCGTTGAAGACGGTTCGACTTCTGAAGAGGGCGGCGAAAATCCGGAGATCTCCTACTTCACTTTCAGCGAAGGCGAAGTCTTCGAGGGTGAAGTTTTCATGGTCGACGAGAGCTCGCTGGAGTTTGTCGAGGTCGGGCCGGTCGACGGTGAGGTGCCGAATGAGTGGATGCTCTACTCGATGGCTCCAGTGGACGGCGGCGGTGAAGAGGGCGAGTTCGTCGAGGTGACTGCCTTCGAAGAATCGGGCGAAGTGGTTGAAGGTGAGTTGTTCGTGAAGAGCGACTCAACGATGGGTGAAGAGGTCGTTGATGGTGAAGTGATCGAAGAGGGCGTCGAAGAAGTCGTCGAGGATGGATCTGAGACGTTTGAGATCAAGCCGTACTACCGCACCTTTACGGGAGCCTCTAGCAGCGAAGACGGCGGTGAAGGCGAAGTCGTCACAGATGAGGCGACGGGCGAAGAAGTGCTCTTCAAGGGCGACGTCGTTGAAGACGGTTCGACTTCTGAAGAGGGCGGCGAGAATCCCGAGATCTTCTACACCTTCGGAGCACCGACTGAGGGCGAAGTGGTTGACGACGGTGAGATCACTGACAAATCCGCGAGCGGCGAAGAACCGGTTGTCGGTGAGGAAGAGGTCGTCACGTTTAACGACGGCGAAGAGTTCAACCCCGAGATCATTTACTACTCGACCGCTGGCGGCGGAATTGGTGAAGGCGGCGAGGGCGAGGGCGGGGGCGAAGAGTTCAATCCCGAGATCCTCTACTCGACCGCTGGCGGCGAAGTCGGTGATGGCAGCGAGGAAGTCCTCGAAGTCACGACGACGAGCGAAGAAGAAGGCGATCCCGAGATCCGCACGTTGGGCGGTGCTCCTGAAGTCACGACCTTTGAAGGTGTCGTGCAGTTGTGTGTCGCGGAATATGGAGACGCGGGTCAGGCGTTCGTTTCGGACCTGCAAGCTCATGTTGCTAGCTTCACTCAGCTTGTCGGTTTGATCTCGGAAGGCATCGCTCAGAATGGTCGCGACATCGCGGCAGCGGCAGCAGCCGGTGACAATGCCGCGATCGCTGATGAGATTGCTCAGAATCAAGAGTTGATCAATCAACTCAATCAACTGGTTTCGACCTACGTCAGCGGGTTCACTCAGATTCAGCAGAACTATCTCGGTCGAGTGACCGCAGCGAGTCAGGCGTTGAATCAAGCGGCTGCGAACCCGGCAGGCATCGGTGAAGCAGCGTCGACATTCAGTGCTCAGCGGCTTGCGACTCGGCCTGTGTATCAAAGCGATTTCAGCAGTTTCGAGGCTGACTTGCAGGATCTGCTCGATGCTCAGAATGGCGATGCAATTGGCGAAGACGGCGGAGAAGGGTTCGCACCGGATGAGCTTCCGCCTGCAGGCGATCAGGCTCGAATTCGTCAGGGCAACGCACAAGTGACAGCGTCGATCAGCGAGGTCGGCCAGTCAGTCAATCTGACGGGCGATATTGAGAGCGTTGCTCAGCCGGGTTCCGGCGAGTCGGTCACAGTGGCCGTCAACCTATGGAATACTGATGACACACTGGGCGATGAGGCGGTCTACATCAGCGGAGTGACGGGCAATGTTGTGCTGAGCGGTACTGACGACGGAGCTGAAATCACTGGCGGCAAACTGACGATCGACGGGATCAATGGCGACAACCCGTTCTCATTCACGATCGACGTGCCGGCTGACGTCGCTGATACCGTTAGCTTTGATGATGACGGCAACCTCAGCACGCTCGGCGGCCAGTACGCGATCCCTGCAACCGAGGGACTGCTGCCGAACGGCGGAACGCTCGTCGTCTCGGTGACGATCAACGCTCCGGCGGTGTAATTCGCGTTGCAGCAATTCTTGAGCGACCTGAAGGACGGACAGCAATGTCCGTCCTTTTTCGTTTTGGGTTTCTTTTTCGGACTGCGGCAGCCCGCTGCCGCTTTGAGCGTTCGCAGCCTGCTGCGAACGCGCCTTTGCTGATGGCTTCGTTATTGAAGACTGCGGAGTCGTTCGGCAGGGGGGATGCTCGTTTCAGGCAGACGCCAGCAGGCTGGCTGCGGAAAGCGGCAGCAGGCTGCAGCAGTCCCAAAAGGGGCTTCGCACGCGACGCAGGCATCACATCTGAAGGCACGCGGGATACAAACGGCGGCGCATTTGTTGGCGGTGCTACGAGTGGTGTTCGGCGGGAGTGTGAATCATGCGAGGTCGCTGCGTTCTGAGATGCTTCGCAATCTTTGCAGCGATCGTTGGGGCACGCTTTGTCGGTGCGAATGCCGCGCTCGCGGATGACGGAGTCGGGCCAGTCTTTGATGGGCTTGATGCAGCGGGGGAGAGTAGGGCGGTGAGGTTCGCGAAGAGCGACGGGACTGCGGGCTTGCGGTTATCGAATGGCGATTCCGTTGTCGGCATGCAGCGATTGTCGCGACCGATTCAGCGGCTTGATCCGCTGCCGCGAGGTCCGTTGAGCGGTCTCACTTTGGCCAATGGCGATGTGCTGACGGCGTCAGTGCTGCGCGGGGACGGTCGCCAGTTTGAACTGCGTTTGCCGAATGGCCGCGAGCCGACTCTGCCGATGGGTTCTGTGAGCAGCGTGCAACTCATGCCCGGTTTTAGGGGACTCGGTGAGGCTGCCGTTTGGCGGGATGAGAATGGGCAGCCACTCGCAATCTTGCCCGACTCGCGCATGAAGCTGATGAAGTCGGCGCGGCTGAGAATTGCTTCTCGTCGTGCTGCTGAGATGAAGAACGCGGCGCAAGCACCGCTCGTGCGCGGTCAGGCTGTCATTTGGATTACCTCTTCAGAGGCTCCGTCGGATGTCGTGACGGCGACCTTTGATTTTGGACCGGACGCGCCGAGCGTCGTCGTGACGCTGAGTCGAAATGACGTTGGATGCACGCTCGTCGTAGCGACGGCGAACTCGCACAGAGGCTCGCAACAACTGACTCTGACGAAGGCCGTCGTGCGCGGTCGCGAGTGCTGCTTGCGAGCGATGTTGTTCGAAGACCGCTTCATGATCGCGGTGAATCAGGAAGTGATCGCATCGGGGTCGTTGCGAGGCGGCTTGCAGGGCATCGAACTCAAAGGTGGCGCAGGTGAGAACGAATTGCTGTTTGGGCCCAGTTGGGTGCAGTCAGTCGCTGCCGCGCCGGTTGAACGACGAGTGGTCGATTCGCAGCTTGATGCGCTCGTTCGCGAGGGTGAGGACGTGCTCTTCGGCAAGTTGCAGGCGGTCACTCGGGACGACGTGACGCTCACTGTGAGGAAGAAAGATTACAGCGTTCCGCGAAGTGACGTGCTGACGCTGCATTGTGGTGATCAGCATCGCTCGGCGGATTTTGAATGGGTCTCGGGGACGATCTGCCGAGTGCATCTGCAACCGCAGTCGCTCGGGCCTGAATGCGCGGCGTTCGATGCACTGACCGGAGCCGTGACGACTGCTGATGACGACGGTCTTGAGGTGAGTGGGTTGATTGGATGGCGGATGCGGCTCGATTGGGAACAAGTTCGTGCGATCGAGCCGTTGTCGCAGGGCGCTGCTCGATTGATTGGGCTCGGCACGCGCCACTTAGGGAACTCGACGCGGCCCGAGTTCAGTCGTCCGACTCCTGATGGGATTCAATGGCAGATCACTGTTCCCGGTCGCGTTCCTGAGGGCGCGATCGCGCTGAGCATGAGCGTTACTGACTTGATCCCCGCCGGTCCGAAGACACTGCGAGGGACACCTTTCTTGAACGAAGTGCGGGCGGGGTTTCGTGCGACGAAGGTCTTCGTGAATGGGACGGAAGCAGGAACGCTGAACTTTGCGACGTCGACGCCTAATTGGGCGGGTGAGCCCGTGCGGATCTCTCTGCCGCTCGATCGGAAGCTGTTTCGGTTCGAGCGGAATGTGATTGCGATCAAGCAGACTGCCGCTGGCAGCGACAACGCGGCGTTTGATGACTGCGAGGTCGGGAATGTGATGTTGGAAGTTCGCTGAGATCTGCTTTGTGGCTGTCGATGCTCGGAAAAGGCGAAGACGGAGGGAACGCTAATCGGCACTAATCGACGCTAATCAAAGACGGGCGGGATGAAGTCGTTGTTTGTGGTGCGAGGGAGCATGAGGTTGGCCTGATGAGAACTTCGCCCCCGAGTCGAGGCACCCTCTGGGGCGCGGGGGTTTAGCTGCCTCTGCGCAAGTCGAATTCGAACTGACTCGA
>CAZNMS010000251.1:0-12520 GCA_964573505.1 uncultured Planctomycetaceae bacterium
GGATGTTGAGGAGTCTTCAAAAGCAAGCAGCCCGGCACTGCGATGCGTGCCGGGCTGCCAAGCGGAAGTCACTGCGGGAACGGCTACTCACCGGAGAGCGTTCCAACTTGCCCATCAGCCAACGTCGCAACCTCGCAACGTTCTCAGGGGGACTCCTCGCAGAGGCACGAGCAGCTTGCCCGTGCCAGCCGTCCGTTCGGATGTGCTATCCGAACTCCCAAACGGCGTTCTCAGCGTTCGTCGCCGCCATCGCATTCTTTCGCGACCGCCATTCGAATGGGTCGCAGTCTCGACGGTCGATCGAACTTCGATCTTGTAACGCGAATTACTCGCCGCCGTGCTCCATACACATTGCGGTTTGATAGACGCGACGCTCACGACGATTGTGCTTCATCAGCAACAACATCCAGTCGCGTAATTCGGCGGTGAGTTGATCTTCTAACGAGGTCGCGTCGAGGTTCTGCCCCACTCGCTCTCTCAGTGCTGCCAGCATGTCGAAGATGCGGTCATGTTCGCCGAAGAGTGACTCCGCAACATCGCAGAGTTCGGGGCGGTACTCGATCACTTCGGCCATGTAGCCGCCCTCTTCTCGCAGTTCGAACTCGCGAGGAATCGTTTCTAGGAGCGAGTCGAGCACGGCGAGCAGCCAGCGCTTATCGCGCGTCTCATTCGGCTCATCGAGAATCGCTCGCAGGTCCCCTAGCAGCAGATACTCAAGCCGCGTGTAGCCCATGAGCAGTTCTTGTGAAGTAACTGATAGGCTCATGTGTGACCTCCAGAATTTGAGGGAAGAAATCGTCCCGGTCACTCACGACTGTCGCGTCTTTCACTGCGCTTGCCCGAGCCTCTTCATCACACCGTCTCGACGCGATCTGAACCGGACAGGGGGCATGTTGCACGTGCTCTCTCGAATTCAGAAACCCCGGATTGAGAGTGATCTCGGAAGATTCTGAAGTCACCAATTTCCCCTGAGTTGCTACTTGACGGATCCTCGGTCATAGCGAGTTCGGCCCAATTTCAGCTCGCCGAAGCAGGTGTTGTAGGAATTATTGCTCCGAAGTCGCGGCCTACATGTGCATTGCGAATCGTCATGTCGTCGATCAGGTTGAGTGAGTGAGGAACTTCCGAAGGGGCTCGCGCGAGGGGTGAAAAACGAGGTCGCCGCCCTATTATTTCGATCTAACGTTCGTCTGAATGTCGTGCCGTCGACGGCTTTACTCTCGGAGACTTTTCGCTGTGAGCAATCGAGCCCGTGCCCCAATCGTGTCCGAACATCCGAGCTTGCGGCAGCAGGTTGTTGCTGAGCTCATCGGGACGTTTTTCTTGATCTTCTTTGGTCTCGGTGCAGTCCATTCTGCGGTGTTGACCGGTGCTCAGAGCGGGCTATGGCAAGTCGCCATTGTTTGGGGCATCGCGATCATGCTGGCGATCTATTCGATCGGGGCGGTCAGTGGGGCTCATATCAACCCGGCGATGACGATCGCCTTTGCCCTTTGGCGCGGGTTTCCGAAACGCAAAGTTCTGCCGTTCGTGCTCGGACAACTTGCCGGCAGCATCCTCGCGGCGGCTTCTTTGTTTGTGATCTTCGGCCCGCATCTAACGGCGAAAGAACTTGAGAAAGGTGTCGCGCGCGGGCAACCGGGAAGCGTCGTCACTGCGATGTGCTACGGCGAGTACTTCCCGAATCCTGGCTCATTGGCCGGGGGTAACGACACTTACACCGCTGAAAAGCATGAGCAACTCAAGACTCGTGTTCCGCAGAGCCTTGCGTTTGTTGCGGAGTTGCTGGGCACGGCGATTTTGGCGTTCGTCGTCTTTGCAGTGACCGACGACAAGAACCCCGGCCGCCCTCAGAACGGGCAAGCTCCGATCTTTATTGGGCTAACGGTCTCGGCGCTGATTTCGGTCATCGCGCCGTTGACTCAAGCCTGCTTCAACCCCGCTCGGGACTTCGGACCTCGGTTGTTTGCGTCGCTCGCCGGATGGGGCGGAGTCGCGTTTCCCGGCTTTGCCGAGTTCGGTTGGCTGACGGTCTACATCATCGCTCCGATTGGCGGGGCGGTGCTCGGGAGCGCGATCTATGAGTTCGTCGTTCGTCCGAGTCATCCGCACGCGCGTGCGTAACTACAACTACACAAGTAAGAATTGGTTCTCGCACGCTTCAGGGAGCGCTCTTCGATGTCTCGTCTTCTTTCTCTGGCCGCTTGCTGCATTGCGCTTGCAGTTAGCTCTGTGAGTGCTGCCGAGCTGCTTTTGCCCGACATGCCCTATGTAGCCGAGCGATCGAATCCAGTGACTTACGACGCACATCTGCAAGTCATTGTCACTGCTCCCTACAAGACGAAGCTGTTGCGCGTATGGATGCCGATCCCGCAAACCGATAGCGGGCAAGAGGTGCTTGCGACTGAGTTCTCGACGTTCCCGGATTCGATTGAGCCCGTCATCGGCGCAGAGCCGGTATTCGGCAATCGCTTTGCGTACTTCGAGTTCAGCAACCCGCAGGGAGCGATGATCATCAGCCATAAGCTGACGATCAAAGTTTGGGAGCTGCATTGGCAGCTCGATCCGAGTCGCGTGCGATCGCCCAATGAGTGGCCCGAGAGTTTTCGTCCGTACCTGCGCGGCGAGACGCAGGCAGTTGTTATCGACGACCGCTTTAGCAAGCTGCTGAGCGAGATCGTCCCCGAACGTCGCAACCCACTGCTCGACCTGCACTCGGTCATCAAATTCGCCGACAAGAACTTTGCCTACGATCACGCAATCGCATCGCTCAAAGGCAGTTCGGTGCATGCCATCGAGAAGCGACGCGGGCATTGCAGCGACTATCACGGCTTCTGCGCTGCAATGGGGCGAGTGATGGCGCAGCCGACCCGCATCACTTACGGCATCAATACGTTTCCGAAGGCGTCGCCGTCGCACTGCAAGCTCGAAGCGTTCATCTCGCCGTTTGGTTGGGTGAGCTTCGATGTCTCCGAGACTCAAAAGCTGACGTCCTCGATTCGTGACAACCGCGAACTGAGTGACGCGCGGAAAGAGAAGCTCGTCAGCGCTGCGAATCAACGACTCGTGAGCGGCTTTCGCGACAACACATGGTTCGCGCAAACGCGAGGCTCCGATTACGAGCTTGCTCCGAAAGCAGCAGCGCGAGTTCCCGTCGTGCGCACGATCTACGCGGAAGCCGACGGAAAGCCGCTGCCTGATCCCGATCCGTCCGACAAGACCGCGACAAAGTTTGCATGGATGACCGCTCAACGCTTCAAGGCGGATAAGCCGGTGAGCTACCCATTCACGGATCTCGGCTCACTTAAGGTTGAGGGTGATTCGCGATGATGAATCGCTTCGACCGTTTCGGTGCATCTAGTGATGACTGGCATAACGCGGTTGCTGACGTTGCGCGGCGGCTATGCAAACAACGCTGCGACTGGAGTGCGAAAGCCCGGCAAGAACGGCTCGGCAGTCAGCTCTTCTTCGTTGTTGAACATCTCTGGCGCGCGATCGCAGCGATGAACTTTCACCGTTTCGAAGTGTGGATCGACGACCCAAATGATCTTCACTCCAGCAGCCAAATAGTCGTCGATCTTCTCGTTGATCGACTCGACGGTGTCACTGCGCGACAAGATCTCAACGGCCAATATCGGCGCCCCGTCAATCATCGTTGTCTCGGTGTCTGCGGCGTCGAGCACTTCTTGCGAGACATAAGCAACGTCGACCCCGACTGCCGACAGTGGATCGTGCGTCAGAATGCAGCCGACTTCTCCCGAAAAGACACCGCCACTTTGTTCGGGCCGTTGATGAAGCCAGTTCTTCAAAACAAAAACGATGCACGATTCCGTCCCTGCATGCAGTCTGCTGCGCCGCGTCATTTCAATCGCTCTCGCGCCGGAATACTCCCTCAACTTTCCGCGAATGACTTCGCGATAAATGCCGTCATCCGGCAAGGCCAGAAACTCTTTGAGCGTGATCTGCGTCGCTGTCGCCGTCGTCATCTTCAAGTTCCTCAATGCTTCGATTGACTCACTGACCGTCGTTGTCGCAAGGGCATCACCTCGCGGACAACCCAATTGGCAAGTAACTCCATTTTCGAAAGGCTCATCTCATGCATCCGCGCTTCATCATGGTCGGCGGTTTTCTCGGTGCCGGTAAGACGACGACAGTCAGCAGACTGGCTCGCCACTTCATTTCGCAGGGGCTGAAGGTTGGCATCGTCACCAATGATCAAACGACGGATCTCGTCGATACGCATAGCTTGAGGTCGCAGGGCTTTGATGTCGGCGAAGTGGCAGGCTCGTGCTTCTGCTGCAACTTCAATGCGTTGACCGACACCGTTGAGGGACTCGCACAAGAAGCGTTGCCCGATGTCTTTCTCGCCGAGCCGGTCGGGAGTTGCACGGATCTCGTTGCGACCGTCATTCGTCCGCTGACTCATATCTATCAGCGACCGTTCGACATCGCTCCGTATGGCGTGATCCTGAAGCCCAGTCACGGACTCAAGATCCTCAAGAAGGACGAAGGCAAAGGCGGCTTCTCACCGAAGGCCGAGTACATCTTCCGCAAGCAACTGGAAGAGGCGGACTTCATCATCCTGAACCGGATCGATGAACTGTCACCCGCTGATGTCATTGAAATTACCGACCTGCTCGTCGCCGAGTTCCCCGACCGGCAGATCATTCATACGTCCGCGAAGACCGGCGCCGGCTTCGAAGATTTGATCGGGTATCTCGAACAGCGCGGCCAATTCGGGCGGCGCGTGATGGAAGTTGATTACGACATCTACGCGGAAGGCGAAGCGGAACTCGGATGGCTCAACAGTCAGGTTGAAGTCAGTTCGTCGGCTGAATTCGATCTCGATGCATTGTTGGTCGACATCATCAGTCGGCTTCACAACCGCTTCCTCGAACACAATGCCGAAGCGGCGCATCTCAAGACGATCGGACTCTGCGACGGCTTCTATGCCGTCGCCAATTTGGTGAGCAACGTCACCGGTCCCGAGTTGTCCCTGCCGTCGCATACGAAGACGAAGCAGGCGAACGTCGTCGTCAATGCGCGCGTTGCGACTGATCCGCAAGAGCTTGAGTCGCTCGTCCGACAAGAAGTGGCTGCCGCCTGTCGGCATGCCGGTGCGAACTTCACCGTGCAGACGATGCAGAGCTTCCGTCCCGGACGTCCGGTGCCGACGCATCGCATTCTGGAGCCAGTCGCAGCGGGCACATGATGACGCCTCGCTTGATGTAGCACCGGCCCCGCACGCGCCCCTCGTCTAACTCCGGGGCGGACAATAGTTGTCTCGACAACTATTGTCCGCCGTAATATCGTCCGGCGTACTATGACACAGAAGCCTCTAACTCCCCGACGTGCGACGCGATTTGATTCGCTCGAACAAGAAGTCTTTTTGAATCTTTGGCGGACTTACGATCGGCTGAGGATTCCTGAAGACGAGTTGTTCGCGAAGTTTGAACTCACGCCGCAGCAATACAACGTGCTGCGGTTGCTGCGAGCGAGTCATCCCGAACCCGTGCCGACTCTGACATTGGCCAGTCGATTGGTTTCGCGCGCTCCCGACATCACGCGGATGATCGACAAGCTCGAAGATCGCGGACTCGTTGTGCGTGACCGGCCGAAGGAGAACCGGCGAGTCGTGCGCATCGGCATCACCGAAGAGGGAGTCGGGTTGCTCGATCAGATGGCGGAACCATTGGCCGAGTGTCACAGCTCGCAACTCGGGCACATGAAAGCGGCGGAGCTGCGACAGCTCATTGCGTTGTTGCAAGCCGCTCGCAGCCCGCATGAAGAGTCCGCCGGACATTGGGGCAATGGGACAGAGTCGGAGTAAGGCTCGCTGCCAATTGCCATTGCGCGCGAGGGCGTGCCTTTGTCGATCGGCGCGAGTGTCGCTGATGCGTCCATTGGTCGCGGTGAGTGCATTTCGAAACAAGAAGCCGGGGTATGAGCAACGTCCAATTGGCGGTGCAGTTCTTCTTACAGATCGCCGCTATCTTGCTGGTGTGCCGCTTGATTGGGGCGATCGCGGCACGAGTCGGTCAACCGCAGGTCGTTGCGGAAATGATCGCGGGCGTGCTGCTCGGCCCGTCGTTCTTCGGCTTGCTGCTGCCGCATGCTCAAGAGTGGCTCTTTCCATGGGACAAATCGCAGAGCCTTCGCGATACGCAGAGCTATCTCTTTCCTGCGTCGCAGTTGGGGCTCGCGCTTTACATGTTCATCGTCGGGCTCGAGTTCCGCATGGACATCGTGCGCAAGCATCTGAAGTGCTCGATCGCAGTTTCGGCAGCGGGAATGGTGACGCCCTTTGTGCTCGGTGCGGGGCTCGCATACGTCTTTCATCAGCACACGAAGCTGTTTCCCGAAAGGACGACGCTGACAGAAGCGATGCTCTTTCTCGGAGCGTCGATGTGCATCACCGCGTTCCCGATGCTGGCGCGGATCATTCATTTCAAGGGGCTCAGCGGCACGACAATGGGAACTGTCGCGATTGGCGCAGGAGCGATCGACGACGCCTCTGCATGGTGCTTGCTCGCCGTTGTCCTCGCGAGCTTTGACGACAACGCGTCGCATGCTGTGCTCAATATCGGCGGCGGATTGAGTTACGTCGCACTCATGCTCGGACTCGTGAAGCCGCTGCTCGCGCGGTTTGAGCGATGTCTTTGTGACGGGGAAGAACTCTCAGAGACCGGGCTCGTCATCGGACTCGCGGTGATGGCGCTCGGCGCATGGTTCACCGACATGATCGGTCTGCATGCGGTCTTCGGAGCCTTCATTGCCGGAGCGGCAATGCCGCGCGGCGTTGTGAGTCGCGACTTGATCGCGCGGATTCAACCGCTTTCCGTCGCGTTGCTGCTGCCGTTGTTCTTCACGTACTCGGGCCTCAATACGAAGATCGGGCTCTTGAACTCTGCGTACTTGTGGGCGATGTGCTTTGCCGTCCTTGCGGCTGCGGTGCTCGGTAAAGGCGTTGCTTGCTGGCTCGCCGCACGAGCGACCGGAATCTCGAATCGAGAAGCTCTCGGCATCGGCACGCTGATGAATGCTCGCGGCTTGATGGAGCTGATCATCATCAACATCGGACTGCAGCGCGGCGTCATTTCAGAAGAGTTGTTTGCAACGCTCGTCATCATGGCCGTCATCACAACGTTGATGGCCTCTCCGCTGTTTGATCGGCTTGTCGCAAGCCCGGCGAAGTGAGAGCACTCGCTCGCGACGTTCCTGCATGGCGCGATGTCGACGCGGATGCTGCTTGAGCATTGCCCCGAGCGTTTCCGCATTCAGTGACGGGATCTACGATCGAAACTCGCCTTTGACGCACCTGCATACTTCGGTGCGACTGGCGCTATCGGCGGTCCGTTGCGAACTCTTTGTGAATGAGGCTCGCCGTGATCGAGGCTGCGAGGTTCAGTTCTTAGCTGCGAAGTCGGCAGCTTGATTTCACAAAGAGGTTGCTCGTGATGAAGCGATTCGGGACTTTGTTTATTGCGGCTATCTTGTGTGGCGCGGCGTTGATGGGGACGGCTCAAGACAAGAAGAAGCCGGCGACAAAAGCCAATAACCCGAAAGCAAAGCCGGCACAGGTTGGACCGGCGATTAAGGGCAACGTTGCAACGCCCATTGAACGCATCAAGACGCTGCCGGGGTTTCAGGTTGAGCTGCTCTATTCGGTACCCGGTGTTGAGCAAGGTTCTTGGGTCAATCTGTGCGTCGACAACAAGCAGCGAATCATCGTCAGCGATCAGTACGGCGGGCTCTATCGGTTTAAGGCTCCGGCTGCGGGGAAGACGCTCGATCCGAGTACCATCGAAAAAGTCCCGGCTGACATTCGCGCGGTGAATGGAATGGTATGGGCCTTCGGGGCTCTCTATGTCGGCGTCAACGACTACGAGCAGAAGATTCCGTCGGGGCTCTATCGGCTGACCGACAGTGATGGCGATGACATGCTCGATAAGGTCGAGTTGTTGCGGGAACTCACCGCGCGCGGCGATCACGGAGTGCATGCCGTTGTGCCGACTCCCGATGGCAAGGCGCTGTATCTCGTCTGCGGGAATGGAACGAAACCTACAGCGATGGCGAAGACGTCTCCGGTGCCGCCTGTTTGGGGCGAAGATCACTTACTCCCGCGCATGCCGGACGGTCGAGGCTTCATGCGCGAAGTGATGGGACCGGGCGGGATCATCTATCGAGTCACTCCCGACGGGCAGCAGTTCGAGGCCGTTGCTTCGGGCTTTCGCAATGTGTTCGATGCGGCGGTGAACTTGAACGGCGACCTTTTCACTTACGACGCCGATATGGAGTACGACTTCAACACCAGTTGGTATCGGCCCACTCGGATCAATCATGTCGTGAGCGGTGCCGAGTTCGGTTGGCGCAACGGAGCGGGCAAGCGGCCCGAGTTCTATCCCGACAATCTCCCGGCAACGCTCAACATCGGGCCTGGGTCTCCGACGGGCATGACGTTCGGCTATGGAGCGAAGTTTCCGGCGAAGTATCAGCAAGCGTTGTTCGCACTCGATTGGAGTTGGGGCAAGCTCTACGCGGTGTATCTGACTCCGAGCGGTGCGAGCTATACCGCGACGAAAGAAGAATTCGTTGTCGGTGCTCCGCTGCCGATCACCGACGCGATCATTCATCCGGCAGATGGGGCGATGTACTTCACGATTGGCGGTCGTCGCGTGCAGTCGGGAGTTTATCGCGTGACGTATGTTGGGACGGAATCGACGGCATTCATGAGCGGCAAGGCGCTAGCCGCCGGTTCGTCAGCAGCGTCAACAACATCCGCAGGACCGGCGGCTAGCGCCTTGCCGCTCACAAACGAGTTGCATGCACTGCGTCAGCGATTGGAAGCGTTTCATGGTCGACAAGACGCCGCCGCAGTCAGCACAGCATGGCCGCACTTAGCGAGTAACGATCGTTACATTCGCTGGGCGGCTCGCACGGCGATTGAACATCAGCCGCTCGTTAGTTGGTCCGAGAAGGCGCTGACGGAAACGGATCCCGGCATTCAAGTCGAAGCGTTGTTGGCGCTCGCACGCGTCGGCGGCGTTTGTCCGCAGCATCGCACGGCAGAGGCTCCGAAAGTTGATGCGAATCTCGGCAGTCGGATTCTCAACGCGCTGATCGCGGTCGATTGGAGCAAGCTCAATCACGCTCAGCGTCTGACACTCGTGCGTGCAGTCGAAATTGCACTCAATCGCTTCGGTCGGCCTGATGAAGCGGCCGTTGCGAAACTGACTTCGAAGCTCGATGCCGTCTTTCCTGCGCCGAGTTTTGATCTCAACTGGCTGTTGTGCGAAACGCTCGTCTTCTTGCAGTCTCAGCAGATAGCCGTCGGGACTGGAGTCCCGACGGACGGATCGGGACAGAGTCCCAATCTACGGCTGGCGAGCAAAGGCATGAAGCTGATTGCGAATGCGCCCACTCAAGAAGAGCAGATCGAATACGCGCGGTCGCTGCGCATGCTGAAGACCGGTTGGACGAAGGAGCTACGCACGACTCAGTTCGAATGGTTCCTCAAGGCTGCGAACTATCGAGGCGGCGCGAGCTTCGAGAAGTTCATTGAGTTCATTCGCACGGACGCAGAAGCAACGCTGACCGCTGCCGAGAAGACAGAACTCGCGGAACTTTTGGCGAAGAAGCCGGAGAAGAAATCGGTGCTCGAAAACCTCAGCGCGGTCTTTGCAGGTCGCAAGCCGACGAACTGGCAACTCGAAGAACTGTCGGCAGCGGCTCAGTCGGGATTGAAGCAACGCAACTTCGAGAACGGTCGCAAGATGTTTGCGGCAACGGGCTGCTTTAACTGTCATCGCTTCGCGAACTCGGGCGGCATGACCGGCCCCGACTTGAGCACTGCCGGTCGACGTTACTCGTCGCACGATTTGCTCGATCAGATCATCAACCCGAGCAAGGTCATCAACGACCAATTCGCCGCCGTGACCGTCGTGCTCGAAAACGGCAAGGTCCATTCGGGAGTCGTCGTGAACTTGGCCGGCGACTCAATGCAGCTCAACACCGACTTAACCGACCCGAACCTGCGCGTCGCCATCGACCGCAAGCAAATCGAGTCGATCGAGATTTCAAAGATCTCGCCAATGCCCGTCGGGTTGTTGAACCTGCTGACGAAGGACGAAGTGCTCGACTTGCTGGCCTACGTGCTCAGCGGCGGCGATGCCGGGCATGAGTTGTTTGGGAAGTAAGCCGCAGCAGCTTCGGTGTAACTATTTTCGCACTCGGATATTGCCCAAATGCACGTCTAGGAAATTGATCCCGTACAGACGAAGTCCATCCAGAAGTCGTTGCACATCGGGCCAATCGGAGCCAAACAAGCGTTGCTTTTCCGCGAGGAACTCGGATGAAAAGTCAGATCCCGAATTTCTATTCAATGTCGCTGCAGCGAAGTCGAGAACGAAAGGCGGAGACACGAACGACAACTCAAGCGTCCAAAGACGTTCGTCGTGATTGATCAGCCATGGAATATCGAAGCCCTGTAGTTTTCGTAACCGCAAAGATTTCAATCGCAAATACACATCCAATTCGTTCTTGAACGGCGCTACGTTTCGACACACTTTTACGACAGTTTCTCGGTTCGTTTGCCAAACATAACCGTCAACTCCGAAGCCAATCAGATCGACTATCTTGAGGTCGTACATTCGACAGTAGTCGTCACGTCGTAATTCAATCTCAGAAGGGACAACCATCATGAGTGCTGCTGCTCCTCACCGCTTGTCGAAGATTGCTGAATTCTGGTTACTGGCAGATGGCGATCGGCACGCCTTGTCACAAGTGGCGCCCGACTTCGTCATCCTTCGCAAGCCGACTTGCCTACGTCAGGGGCCAGCGACGTTATTCATCGAAGTCGAAGGCCATCAAGAACAACGCTCGATTCAACTTCTTCCGACTGAAGTCGGAGCAGCTACGTACTTGCCGATTGGTCGCGATTGAATTGCCCGCAACGATGTTGAGAGGGGGATTTCATGGAGAGTGCTGCCACTGCCTATGTCTCGCCGATGCCCGATGGTGGTTGGCGCGTCGGTGAGTCTCGCGTCTCACTCGACTCGGTCATTCATGGCTATTGGGGCTGACGCCGAGAAGTAGCTGAGCGAAGACTTGCCGAGTAACGAAGATTGCACGGGCTCGTTTTGGTTCCTCAAGATCGCCCGACTCGACACATTGCTGAGTGCGTGTTGCTGATTTGGTTGGCGACACAGTTCGACGAGTGGCTCGGTCAGATCGTCTACTTACCTCTTTAGTCCGATCAAAGAAGTCGTCGCCATGCTGCCAATAAATGTTGTTCGCTTGCTGATCGGCATCGCTGTCATTGCAAGTTTGCGTGTCTCTGTTGCCGCTGACATTGCCGGCCCCATTCAAGCAGTGCCGCAAGAACTTCGACTGACTCAGCATCGGCATGAGCACTCGCTCGTTGTGAGCGGTCGCACTGCGGATGGGTTTGCGGTCGATCTGTCTCTGACCGCGATGATGACGAGCGCGGATCCGACGATTGCGGTTGTCGAGAACGAATGGGTTAAGCCGCTGAAGTCGGGGCGGACTCAGATCGTCGTGCAGGCGGCGGGGAAGACGGTGCAAGTGCCGGTCGTTGTTGAACTGCCCGAGGCTGAGCGGCCCTATAGCTTCAAGCACGAAGTCATGCCGGTCCTGTCGAAGGGCGGCTGCAATATGGGAGCGTGTCACGGGTACTCGCTCGGGAAGAATGGCTTCAAGTTGTCGCTCCGCGGCGGCGAAGCTCAGCAGGACTATCAAGCGGTCTTCGGAGATCAGTTCGGGCGGCGCATCAACTTCGTGAAGCCCGCCGACAGTCTGCTGCTCACAAAGCCGATTGGTGAGGTGCCGCATCGCGGCGGAATTCGGCTCGCTCAGGGTAGTTTGTCTTATACCATTTTGGAGAAGTGGATCTCGCAAGGTGCAAAGAGCGATCTCAGCGACAAGAGCGACATCGAGTTTGTCCGCATCTATCCCGAACGCTTTGTTGTTGAGCCGGGGAAGTCGCATCGGCTGCAACTGGTCGCGCACTATTCCGATGGCACGACGCGCGATGTCACGAAGCTCGCGATCTTCACGGTGAATACTGAGGGCGTTGCGGATGTCACGGATGTTGGGCACGTCACTGCGAAGGAGTTCGGTGAGTCTGCGGTCGTTGCTCGCTTCGAACGGAAGTTTGCGGCGGCGCGACTGATCGTCTTGAAGCCGCAGCCGACCTTTCAGCCGACTCCCGTGCCGACGGATCATTTCGTTGATCAGCATGTCGTCACGAAGCTCAATGACTTGAAGGTGACTCCGTCGGAAGTCGCGGGCGATGAAGAGTTCTTGCGGCGCGTGTCGCTCGACTTGATCGGTCTGCAGCCGACTCCGACAGAAGTGCGAGCGTTCGTTGCAGACGCTGATCCTGCAAAGCGATCGAAGTTGATCGACGCGCTGTTCGCGAGGACTGAGTTCGTCGATCACTGGTCACTCAAGTGGGGCGATCTGTTGCAGAACTCACGCGTGCGATTGAGCGAACCGGCGG
>CAZNMS010000252.1:0-12509 GCA_964573505.1 uncultured Planctomycetaceae bacterium
AACTTCCTCGCCGAAGTAGTATTTGGCGTAACGACTTAGTGTGATTTAGCCCTGCGGATGGCAGTGGGCTCGCGAGCTTTATCTGAATGACTCGTCGGTTTGGACCTACGACCTCGGCGAGAACCGCTGGCGCAATATGCGTCCGTTACCAACACCGCGATTGGCTCCCTATCGCTGCGCTTCATGGGACAGCGACGAGCAAGTTGTTGTCGTCTTCGGCGGCGAAGGAAGCAGCGAGGGCACGTTGATCTATGACCCGGCTCGGAATGAATGGCGATGGCCGAAGCCGAAAATGGAACCGCCGGGACGCAGTGGCGGCAACATGGCTTACGACGAAGCTCGGAAGGTGCATGTGTTGTTCGGTTCGCAATTCGACAATGAGCAACGCACATGGACTTACGACATTCGGGGTAACGAATGGCGCGACATGCAACCAGAATTACAGCCGCCAACGGATAAGAACGATGCCGTCTTGACCTATGACCCGATTCATCGAGTTGTGCTCGCGATTATCAAAGTCACGACCGGTAAAGACGACGATGCCAAACACGAACTGCAAACATGGGCCTACGATGCTGGAGCCAATCGTTGGCAGCGGATGAATCCGACCGCCGAGCCCGAGCCGTCAGGAAACCGCGCACGAAATTTGATCTTCGCTCCCGAGTTGAATCTGGCGATCCTCGAAAACTGCACCAGCAAGCCGCGTGAGCAGCAAGTTTGGACCTATCGCTTCGGGGCAGCACCGGCTGACTTCAAGCTGCCGACGATTCAGGCGCGAGACGTCGTGCCGCTTGTTTCAGACGCCGTCGTTTCGGTGATCGATACAAGACGAGTGGAAGTCCATTGGCTCGCGCCGAGTCCGACTTCATCTCCACAAGCGGCGATTCAGAAGCCAGAGAGCAGAAAGCTCGGCTATCACGTCGAACGGGCGGCGGTTGAGGTCTACAGCGACGATCAACTCAAACGACTGATTCGACAGACGCCGACTCTCGAAGAACCAATCGTTGGCGCGATTCGTCGCATCGGCCCCTTCAAGCGGCTCACGACCGAGCCGCTTAAGACGACTTCTTTTGTCGACAGTTCGATCAACCTTAGCGAACCACAGCCGATCGAAGGTGAGCCGAGCTTTGATCGGCCACTGCATAAAGACCATCTCGCAGAAGGCGGCCGCGAATATCGGAAGGCAGTTTTCGCGTATCGCATCCGAGCAGTGGATGAGAGCGGCAAAGAGAGCGGCAAAGAGAGCGGACCATCGTCCGCCGTCTTCACAATTCCGAGTTCTCCTCAGCACGTCTTCAGCCGCGAAGACGGAACGAAGTGCCTGCTGAAGTGGGCGCCAAATGCAGAAAAGGGACTCGCAGGCTATCGCGTCTATCGCATGGATGGGCGATACGAGAAAGACCCAGTCTCACGACTGACGACTAAGCCTCAGTTAGAGACGACCTTCGCCGACGAAGGGGCCGGCAAAGCTGCTCGCCGCTACTACATCGTCGCTGTCGACGCGCTCGGGCAAGAAGGCTTTCCGTCGTCACCCGTTTGGTTCAATCGTGAGTGGCGGGATTATTACATCCCCTTCACGAGTGAATGGCATCAATGAGTCTTGCAGGGATTTGATGCTCGCGTCCGGGACACGCACTCTACGGAGGCTCGCGGTTATTGGTCTTCGAAGAGCGCTCAGCGTCACGTTGTAGGAAAGGCGCTGCTGAAGGTCTTTCGCATCGCAAATGCGGACGGCAGAGGGCGGCCATCCTACGCGCGGGACGCTGCGCTATTTCGGCCGCGAGCCTTGCAGGTCGATCTTCCGACCGGTGATCGAATAGACGTACTTCAGAATCTCGATGAAGACCTCATAGAGATCCGTCGGAATGCCCTGACCGGGTTCGAGTTGATCGTACAACCGGCGTGCGAGTTCGGTGCGTTCGATGATCGGAATGTTGTTTTCCTTAGCGACGTCTTGCATGCGCAGAGCAACGTCATCGACGCCTTTAACAAGCAACGTCGGCACGGGGTATCTCGGTGGCGCGTACTTGAATGCGAGCGAATAGTGAGTCGGGTTGACCATCAGGAAGTCAGCCTCTGACACCTTTCGAATGTTGCGAGACTGAATCAGCTTCTGATGCGCATCTTTGCGACGGCGGCGAATGAGCGGATCGCCTTCTTGATCCTTCGTCTCTTGCTTGATCTCTTCTTTGGTCATCATCAAGTCGCGTTCGTACTTCCACTTCTGAAAGCCGTAATCCGCTGCACCGATCGCGAGCATCACACTCGCCAGCCACAAGCTGAGTTCGACTGCTGACGTGCCAATGAGCTGAAAGGCCGAGCCGACTGGCTCCGTTGCGAGCGCCAAGAACAGAGGCAACTTCGAGTTGATAAACCAAACGGCGACACCCAACAGAATCGCGAGCTTCGCGAGACTCAGCAGTGCCGTCACAACGCTGCGGACCGAGAAGAGCCGTTGCAGCGAGGTCACTGGGTTGAGGTGCTCGAAGTTGAGTTCGAGCTTTTCGGTCGTGATCAAGAACCCTACTTGCGCGAGATTGACCGCGATCCCCGCAGCGATCAGCGCCGCAAGCCACGGAACGACATGCGCTGCGGACCACTGCGCCAACTCCTGAAACTGGACGATGTACGTGCCGAGATTCGCACCTCGATCTGCAGCGGTCGAGATGCTCTTTGCGATCAGCAGGCCGAGTGCTTCAACCAGTCCTGCTCCGAGTGCATAGAGCACGCACGCCGTCGCCATGAGATGCACGGCGATCGTGAGTTCCCCACTGCGCGCGACGTTGCCTCGCCGTCGTTCTTCTTGTCGACGGTGCTCTGTTGGCAGTTCGGACTTTTCGCCGAATTCACCATTAGCCATGAGGACGCAGTGCTTCAGTAAGAGGAAAAGGCTCGCCGCTTTTCAGCGGTGCTTCTGAGTTGCGAGTTCACGCAACTCCTTCATTCAACAGACAAAGAAACCGTCAAACGCAGACCGCTGTCTGCACGGCCCAAATTGCTTCCGGGACGGCGTCGATCAGTAATCGAGGCAGTCCCGACAACGTCACCGCGAGCACCATCAAGCCAACGAGTGCTCTCACCGGAAAGCCAACAACAAGCTGATTGAACTGCGGCACGCTGTGACCGAGATACCCCATACACACCGAAACGAGACTCATCGCTGCAAGAACCGGAGCCGCGACCTGCACTCCGAGCAGCAGCGATTTGTGAACGAGTTCGCTGAGCAGCAATGGCAATGTCTCGGGCAAAGTCACATGCCCGACGGGAAGCGAATCGAACGATTCAATGACCGCGAGCAAAAGCTGCATGTGCCCGCCAATCGGTTCGAGCAGCAGCACTCCCAGTCCGCCGATTAAGAAGAACGCATTGCTTGAGAGCGACGCTTGCCCGCCTAACTCGGGATTGACGACCGACGCGAACTCAAGCCCGAGCTGCTGATCGACAAGCTGCCCCGCAAGCTGCAATCCCGAGAGGACGATCATTGCGCCGAGTCCGAGCGTCATGCCGAGCACAAACTCGGAAGCGACTGCGAGCATCAAGTCGGATGTCTGCTTCGGTAGCTCTGCCCGCTGACGAAACGCACTCACCGGCACGCCAATTTTGGCGACGTCCGCGCGGCCTTCCGCGAGCCGGCTCCAGCGTCCCATTAAATGCGACGGCGTTTCATTCGCCGAGAGATAGCCGTCGGCATCGCGATCGAATCGGGCAAACTGACGCTGACTTCCATCGACCATCAGCGGCGCAATGGCAGTCGTCAGAGCGAGAATCAAAACGAACCGAGCGCGAAACGGGACGTGCGATTGTCCGAAGATAGGACCGGTCGTCATCAACCCGCTGAAGCGGATCAGCACGAGCACGAGGACATAAAAATTACCCGTCGCCCACTCCAAGAATTGGCGCGATCCGAATTGGATCCAATTGTCGATCGCGCGAATGTTGAAGAAGTCATCCATGACTAAGCGTCGGTTTCGGAAATGGGATCGGCGTCTTGCCTAAGGCGGTGCGACCGCAAATGGCCGTAGCCGAAATCGTCAGATTTCGGGGCCGCAATGACTGAGTCCGAAGTCTCACGACTTCGGCTACGGTTCTGTCGAAGAAGTCTGCTCTCACATGTTGGCCGGGATCTTCTCAAACACCTCGGTCGAGTACTGGACCATTTGCGTGAGCGCCCATGGCGCGATCAGCAACAGCGTCAGCAGCATGAGCACGATCTTCGGCACCGTGCTGACGGTCTGATCCTGAATCTGAGTGACCGCTTGCAGCACGCTAATGATGAGCCCGACCGCAACCGCCACTCCCACAACGGGAGCAGAGATCATGAGGGTCAGCATCACTGCTGCGCGCGTCAGATCTGTGACTTCAGTAAGAGACATGATGGTTACTTTGAGTCATTGGCATCGGCGCGAACGCAATCGAGCCGCAGCTACGGGAAGCGAGAGACACGATCACTTGAGCCCGACGAGCTTGAATTCTCGCGTCTGAAGTTGCTGCAAACACTTTGTAGGTAATTCGCCTTACATTGGCTCGTCCGCAATTCGGCATTGCTATCCGCAGGCACGCGCCCGTGCCGAAAGGGGAACTCCTACGGATAGCAGAGCCGCACTGCGGATGAATGACGCTTCGGATTGAGGGCCAACTTGCTGAAGCATCTCCCGCTACTCGCGTCACCCGAAAGAGGCATCAACGCTCCGCAGCAGCATCGTCACGGTCAGCGTCCAACCATCAATCAGCACGAACAGCAGCAGCTTGAACGGCAATGAGATCAACGTCGGCGGCAGCATCATCATGCCCATACTCGTCAGCACGATGGACACGACCATGTCGATCACCAGAAACGGCAAGAAGATCTGAAAGCCGATGACGAAAGACGTCTTGAGTTCGCTCAGCATGAATGCTGTCACAATTATTGCAGGCTCAACGTCGTCGTATGTCTCCGGAGGTCGATAGCGACGACCTTCGGGCGTCTTCGGATCGGGGCGTCGGTAATCGACGAGCGTTTGCACGATGCTGTCGCCGCCCGCTTTGTGAATCTGCTCGCTCATGAAACGTTGCATGGGGCGAAACGTATTCTCGAAGACTTTCGGAAGCGGATCTTCGCCGGGTGCGACTCCGGCAATCTCTCGCTCGTTGACATAGGGTTCGATGCCGTCGCGATATGCCTCTTTCCAAACGGGCGTCATCACGAACAGCGTTAAGAACAATGACAGCGCCGAGACCACTTGATTGGGCGGAAGCTGCTGAGTGCCGAGTGCTTGCCTCAGCAACCCGAACACGATGATGAACCTCACAAAGCAAGTCGTCATGACGAGAATCGACGGCACGACGCTCAACAGTGTGAGCAGCACCATCATCTTCAACGTCGGGGTCAGCCCATTGGGCGAGAGCATCTGATCGACGTCGATGCCGCCGGGCATTTGCACCGGCACGGGGCCCTGCTCGACAGCGCCGCGATTGTCTTTCCCGAGACCGACGACGGGTGCAACCGGTCTTCCGTTATTGGCGCGCGCGTTCTGAGCGGCTGCCGGTGAAGCGAGTCCCAATACGCAAGCCAGCGCTAGTGTGAGGACTGCGATCCAGTTGCATGTGCAGCGATCGACGATGCGTCGCAGCGGAGTGAATAGCGCATCAAGTCTGATGGCGGTCGTGAGGAAGCTAGCCGACATGCTGCTCCTCCCGAGTCGGTCGCACGGTCAAGCTCGTCAGCGGCACGCCGGTGCGTTCTGCATCTTGAAAAAGGCTCTCGCCGAATCGCTCGCCGAAGCTGCGCGTATCTCGCGGCGGCTTGCGGCCAATCAGTGATAAGCACCAATCCGCGAACGTCGGCTGATCGGCTTCCTGACCGCGACACAGATTGGTGATCGTCGCGACTTCAATGGGATCGGTGACTTCCGAGAGCGTTGTCAGTCCGTTCGTCGACGAGCCGAGCAACAACACTTTCGTGCCGACGCGCACGACGTAGATCGAACTGCGCGGGTCAACGGTTCTACGTCCGAGCACATCAATCGCTTCGCGCGGAATGCCCGGTGCTGCGAATGGATTGCGTTTCGAGAACAGCTTCGCGAGCCCCAACAACAACAGCACGACAACCGACAATGCCGTCAGCAGCGTCGAGAACGCAAGCTGATTGCTCTTACTCCGTCCGTCCTTTGAGGAGTCGCTTTGTGGGTCGCGAGTCAGAGGAATCGGAGTTCGCTTCGAGTTCTCAAGTGGCTCTGCGAACTTCGGCTCGTTCGTCGCTTGCGGCGCGCGGAAGTCGAACGGAGGAAACTCTGCTTGCGGAGCGTCATCAATCTCGGCCGGTCGTTGCGGCTTCTGTCCGATGCGCAGACGCGGCTCATCCGCAACCGACGTCGCAGTCAGCAGCACGCACAGAACGAGAAGTAAGAACCGCATGACTAAGTCCGAGAGAAGTCTTCGAAGTTGCCGGTGTCGGATTTGTGACACGCTTCTGTATTTTGTCCTACATCCTGCTGAGTCGCAGTTCGATCGTGCCGTTGCCGAGTTGCTTAGAAATCCGGCGTCACGATTTCTGCGACGCGCACGCAAAAGTTGTCATTGAGCACGAGCACTTCGCCGCGAGCGATCAGTCTTCCATTCACGACGATGTCGACCGGGTCGCCGGCCATCTTGTCGAGCTGCACGACGGCTCCGTCGCGCAACGACAAGACTTCGTCGATCATCAGTTCCGCGCGGCCCAATTCGATGTGCAGATCAAGCTCAACATCGTCGAGCTTTCCCAGTGAGTAGTTTCGAGGCGACGCGCTATCTCCACTGGAGAACTCCGAGAACTCGAACGGCTTCGCGCCATCGACATCGCTAGCGACGTTGCGACCGCGCGGTCGATCTTCGCGCATCGCGGCGTCGATCCCGCGTTCGACTTGATCAAGAAGCTGAGCAGCGCGTTTCGAAGTTCCGCTGTTACTCGGTTTTGCTGTCGGCTTCGCAGCGGCTTTCGGGGGCGGCGGTGCAGCAGTCGCAGCGGCAGCAGGCTTTGCGGCAGGAGCCGGCTTCGGTGCCGCTCCGGGCATCGGCGCGCCGGCTAAGAGCGATTCGAGTTCGTTCGCATCAATGAGGTTGTCGCTTCCGCCGCTATCTGCGGGCGGCTTAGCGGGCGCAGCAGGCTTCGGAGGCTCGGGCGGTTTAGGGCCACCGAGATTGCCCTTTGCTTCCGCCAGAAGCTTCTGAATGTCGTCATCGCCAAGAAGATCGTCTGCAGAGGCCACTTCCGTGTGCTCCTCATGAGTCTCACAAAGGCTCGAACTTCCATTGCGAAACGAGTCCCCATTTCGCTCCATCCGAGCCAGCGCGGAACTCTAAGAGAATTTGCGGAATCAGGGACAGACCCGTTTCCGCTGCTGAAAGCTGACGGAGACGCAGCTAACACAAAGCGAGATTCGGTGCCTAACGCGGTGCGACCGCAATCGCCCGGAGCCGAAGTCGTCAATTTCGGGGCCGCAGTGACTGCGTCCGAAGTCTCACGACTTCGGCTACAGAATCTGCACGCACGCTGAAGTATCTAATAGTCGGATTGAGTCTCACTCGTCCGTCACCGTCGTCGCGTCAGTCGAGCGCGAACTGCTTCAAATAGGTCTCGCGTTCGGCGGTGCTGATCGGGGTTTGCTCAGTCTTCAGCAGCACGTGATGACCGAGCACGAGCACGTCGATGTCGGTCATGCGGAAGCAGCGCCATGCGTCTTCGGGAGTGCAGACGATCGGCTCGCTGCGGACGTTGAAACTGGTGTTGATCAGCACCGGGCAACCGGTTCGCTCTTTGAACTTCGTCAGCAACAAATGCAGCAAGGGATTGCGGTCGGCGTCGACGGTTTGCACGCGCGCCGAATGGTCGATGTGCGTAATCGCGGGCACGGTCGAGCGCGGGAAATTCAACTTCTCGATGCCGAACTTTGAGTCGTACTCGGGCGGCACGGGCAAGCGATGCGCCTCACGCACCGGAGCGACGAGCAGCATGTAGGGACTGTCTTCATTCGGTCGCATCTCGAACCACTCGTGAACGTGCTCTCGCAAGACAAGCGGCGCAAACGGGCGGAATGACTCGCGAAACTTGATCTTCAGATTCATGACCGACTGCATGCGCGGGCTGCGGGCATCTCCCAGAATGCTGCGACTGCCCAGTGCGCGCGGGCCGAACTCCATTCGCCCCTGAAACCATCCGACAACTTTTTCCTCAGCAATGAGCGCCGCAACGCGCTGTGTAAGTTCAATGTCATCCTTTGCCGTCGTGAACTTCGCGCCGAGCCGTTTGAGTTCGTTCGCGATCTCGTCATCCGAAAACGACGGTCCCAGTAACGAACCGCGCAATGAGTCTTTGCCGTTTGAGGCTCTCGGCTTTTCGAGCAGTTGATGCCAAATGAAGAGAGCCGTGCCGAGTGCGCCTCCGGCGTCTCCGGCTGCGGGCTGAATGAAGACATTTTCGAAGCAGCCGTCGCCCAAGATCTTGCCGTTGCCGACGCAGTTCAGAGCCACTCCTCCCGCCAGCACGAGATTCCTGCTGCCAGTTGTCACCGCCGCATGTCGAGCGAGCCGCAACATGACTTCTTCCGTCACTGCTTGCAGAGACGCGGCGAGATCCATTTCACGCTGAGTGAGTTGCGACTCCGGTGCTCGCGGCGGGCCGCCGAAGAGCTGATGGAATTTTTCTGACGTCATCGTCAGGCCCTGACAGTAGTTGAAGCAGCTCATGTCCATGCGGAATGAACCGTCGGGCTTTAAGTCCATCAGTCGTTCGAGAATCAACTCTTTGAAGCGCGGTTCGCCGTAAGGAGCGAGGCCCATCACTTTGTACTCACCGCTGTTGACGCGGAATCCGGTGTAGTACGTGAAGGCCGAATACAGCAGGCCGAGCGAGTGCGGGAAGCGCAGCTCTTTCGTGAGCGCCAACTTGTTGCCGCGCCCGACACCGAGGCACGTCGTCGACCATTCGCCGACACCGTCGAGTGTAAGAATTGCTGCATCGTCAAACGGCGACGGAAAGAAGGCGCTCGCCGCATGCGACTCATGATGATCCATGAAGACGTAGCGGCCTTTGTATTTCCCGCCGAGCCCCTGCTTCAGCTCGCGCGGCAAGAACAACTTCTCTTTGATCCAACTGGGGATCGCCGTGCGAAAGGATTGAAAGCCGCTCGGGACGAACGCGCGATAGGTCTCGAGCATGCGTTCGAACTTACGCAGCGGCTTGTCATAGAAGCCGACGAAATCGAGCTGTTCCGGTGCGAGCCCCGCTGCTCTCAAGCAGTAGTCGATCGCATGCGTCGGGAAGCGCGAGTCATGTTTCACCCGCGTGAACCGCTCTTCTTGAGCCGCTGCGATGATCTCCCCATCAACAACCAATGCGGCAGCGGAGTCGTGATAGAAGGCAGAGATACCGAGGATTGCGGTCATGAAGTCAACACATCAACGAGGTTGCAATTGCGTTCGACGAGTCATCGAGCGGGATGAATTCAGGCCGCTATCGCAAGACGCGGACGGCCGAGGGCGGCCATCTTACACCGCGCAGCGCCGGTCGTATTGAGCGAGTTCACTTCGGATCCTGCACGGCAACGCTCATGAGCATCCGCCCGAACTCGCGAGCGCTCCACAACGAGCGACCGACGCCCCATCCTCGATCAACGATCGTCGGGTCGATGTCCGCAAAGAAGTAGTCCTCTTTGTGTCGGCGACTGCGGACGACCATCTCGCCGTGCGGATCAACGAGGTAGCTATCGCCGTAACCGACGCCGTCGTAATTCGAAATACACTCTTCCTTACCGAGCGAAACGTTGTTGCCGCGTAAGAAGTAGACCGAGTTCTCGACGGCGCGGGCGATGTGATCGGCGCGAACTTTCATGAAGTGCCCGATGAGGCCCTCTTTGCCGATGTAGTTGAAGTGCGGAGAGAAGATGACTCGCGCGCCTTGCAGAGCGAGTAGTCGCGCGGGCTCGATGTAGCCGCCGTCAGAGCAGATCACGACGCCGAACGTCAGTCCTTTGTGCTCGAAGACCGGGAAGTCGCGCCCCTGCTTATGAAACTTCATGTAGGCCGAGCACTTGCTGTAGGTGCCGAGCAAATGGCCTTTGTGAATCACGGCCGCAGTGTTGAAGAGGTCCGCGCCGCGCAACTCGTTGAAGCCGACGATGAAGGCCGCCTCGAAGCGACTGGTCTCACTGAGCACCTTCATCATCTGATTCGAATCAACGCGAAAGGCACCGTCGCGAGCCTTCGTACCGTCATCGGGATAGCCCGTCAGAAAGCACTCCGGGAAGCAAACAATGTCAACGCGATCTCGATCCATTCGCTCGAGCCCTTTGACGACCTTCTGCAAATTGGCGTCGAAATCTCCGAGAGCAGAATCCAATTGGCAGTGACCAATTCGCATGACGGGAGTCCTTTGCGATCAACGAGAACGGCGACGTCTCCAATACCCCGGCCTGCGGTGATGATGAGCAACCGCGATGATCTCAATGGCATTCCCGGTGACCGCAAACAGCAAGTCGTAAGGGAAATGCGGGACTCGCGCGCGGCGAATGTTGACGTCAGTAACAGGCCAACTTTCGGGATCGCGTTCGATCAATCGGATGCGGCTCTTCACTTCCGACAGGAAGTCGTTCGCAAGTTGTGGTCGCACGCGATCGTAGAAGTCGAATGCTGTCTGCAGTTCGTCGCGTGCTTCGTCGTGAAAACTGACACTCATACCGAAGCCCGTCGCGATTCGATTTGCGCAAAGACCTCTTCGGCGGGAATCGCGACTGCAACTCCACTTCGCAGTTCGGCATATCGACGACGAGCGACAGCAAGCCACTCTTGATTGATGGCCTCGGCGTCATCGGAATCGAGGCTGTCGGCCAATCTCACGAGCAACTCCGATCGATCATCCGACGACATCGACAGTGCTTCGAGTTTGATCTCTTCCGGCGTCAACAACATGACCTTTGCCCCTCTTCGCGAACTTACTGACCGACCGAGTTTGAACGCCGTTGCTGAGCAGTGACGCTACCGAAGAGCGTCGTACTAACAGCGAGGCTTTGCCTCAGATTGACGAGTTTCACAATAGCCGGATCGAGATTTTCTTTCATCGAGTCAGCACCTCATTCATCCGCAGTCCGGCGCCGGCCATCCGTAGGAAGCCGCTTTTGAAGGATCGTGCTTTCCTGCGGATAGCAAAGCCGAACTGCGGATGTGTCGATGTAATTAAAACTGCAGGAAGAAGGTCACCAACAAGCTCTCACTCGCAGCTTGACACCGAATTCACGAACTCGATTTTCAAGTGGCCGGTTTTCGGTTTGATGTCGGCACTTGCGGTGCAAAAGCGTCCTATTGGGGGGGGCGATAGGCGACGATCGAATCTGGCTGAGTCGATCGCAGTTCCTGATTGGATAAGTCCCAATCGTCGCCGCGTCTTATCGCCCTGCTCCGCCCCAAGTGGGCATTTGACGGAAGCGATTGGGGTCGAATGCTGGCGCTGAGCTACCGCTGCTTAAGGACGGCGTGCCCATGCTCGGGGTGCCGAGCGGGATGCCGTTGCCGCTTATCCCCATTCCCGGCGGAGTTGAAGGCATGCCCGACGGCAGTTGTCGATTTCCTTCAGACAAGTTGAAGAGCGAACCCGGTCCCGCACCCATTCCGAGCTGCGTCGCTTCCATCAACTGCTTCACTCCGGGATCACCGACGTTGTTGTAGGGACCGCCCGAATGCTGAATCGTGTTCGATGACGGCATGCTCGAACCGGATGAGCTACCGAAGCCGCCTCGACTACCCGGCGTCCATGCGCCGGGAGTCATTGATGGTGCGGGGCCGGGCACATTCGGCATGCCGTTACTAACGAAGCCGTTGCTCGGCCCGCTGCTGTTGAGAAGAGGAGCACCGAAGCCTTCAGCCGGATTGAAGCTCGGCATTGAACCGTTCGAACCGAAGCCGCTCGCTCCGAGGTTGTTCGCGCTGAAGCCGCCGCCACTGGTTCCACCGAATGAATTAGGAGCCGTCATATTCGGGCCGCTGCCAAAGCCATTCGGCATGCTGCTACCGAATGAATTCGCATCCGGCAGCATGTTCGGCATCGCACCGCCGAAGTTTGTTTGCCCGCCGAACGACGACTGATTGGGCAATCCGCTGCCGGGACCGAAGCCATTGCTTGCGCCGAAGCCGCTACCGAAAGACGGCGGAGTTCCGAACGACTGCGGGCCAGTGGGTTGCAGCAAGTTCGGCTGAGTCGGCGCGTTCATCCCGCCGAAGTCGTTGTAGCTATTGTTACTGCCGCTCGGGAACTGCGGCGCACCGGGCGGGAAGCTCGAACCATTGAAGTCGAAGCCGCCGCCCGCGTTGCCGCTGCTACCGTTGAAGCCCGGAGCGAAGCCATTCGAGTTCATGTTCGGTTGCGAGAAGTTCATTCCGCCCTGCGAACCGCTATTCGCGCCGTTGAAGCCGTTGCCATTCATGCCGCTTCGATTGAAGCCATTCGGCTGCGAGCCGCCGCTCAAGCCACTGCCGTTGAAGTTATTGGCGTTGCCGCCGTTCCA
>CAZNMS010000253.1:0-12437 GCA_964573505.1 uncultured Planctomycetaceae bacterium
GAGCCGCGCCCGTTAGGAAGCGGAGTTTTGGCTATTTCGTAACGGATTCCGCTTCGTGACGGGCGCGGCTCTGCAACCTCACCGTGAACCATGCCCTATTTTGCATGACGATCACGTGCCGCTGAGTCGGAGGGCTCCGTCAGGCCGGAGCACTCCAAGATTTTCGCGCCGCGTTTGTCGGATCGCATCGCAACCCGCACTCGCGGTGCTGCTCGGCAAAGAACTATCCCTGAGAGACCGCGACGGTAGCATCCTCGCTCGTGAAGCCGATTGATGTTTCAAGAGTGGAGCTTGATCTGATGTCTGATGCCGCTGACGCCAACGTTGTCGCTGAGCCCTTAGCAGCGCCGGTTGCTGAGCCGCTTTCAGGACGACGGCGCGTTCTTCACTTCTTCACGTTGAGTGCTTTCGGGTTCGCTCAGCCGCTGCTTTCGCTGATCCCCGAGCGGACGTTGTTTCTGCACGACATGCAGCCGCGCTGGAGTGAAACGATCCTCTTCGCTGTCGGCATCATCTTTGTCTTGCCGTTGTTGTTCGTTGCACTCGATCGAGTTTGGCGCGGGCTCGTGAGTCGCCGGTTTCCGAAGTTGGCAGACGGCGTCTTCTTTCTCGTGCTTCTGCACGTGCTGCTGTCGTTCCTCAAACCCGTGATCGATGTGAACGCCTTGCAGAAGCAGGGCGTCAGTTGGGTTGTGCTTCTTGTTACATCCTGTGGACTCACAGCGTTCTGGCTGAAGTGGCTGAGGAGATCGCCGAGTGCCGAACGCTGGCTGCTCGTTTGCAGCCTCGCGCTAGTGCTCTTCCCCGCACACTTCTTGTGGAAGATGACGCCCGCAGTCGCTTCGAATGAGAAAGCCGCAACTCGCCCCGCCGTGCCTGTTAAGCGACCCGTGCCCGTCGTGATGGTCGTGTTCGACGAGTTCAGCGGACTGTCGTTGCAGGACGAGAAACGCGAGATCGATGCCGGACGCTTCCCTCAGTTCGCACGGCTTGCGAAGTCGTCTCATTGGTATCGCAACGCGACGACGAACTGCGGCGAGACGATTGATGCACTGCCGGCTTTGCTATCGGGGTTGCTGCCGAATGCTGCTCGTAAGCCAATCGCTCGGGACTATCCGCAGAACCTGCTGCAGCTCATTCAAGACAGTCAGCAATACGAAATGGTCGTGTTCGAGCCGGTCTCGCGCCTCTGCGACGAAGGTATTAATGATTACCGGCGCCATCCGGGTTCGGTTCTTGAGCAGCTCGGCACGCTGAGCCTCACGGCGCTGTGTGTGTATCCGCATTTGGTCACTGCAAAGGACTCGCTGCTGCCGATGCCGAACATTCCAAAACCGTGGTTCGGGCTCAGTCATCCTCAGTCGTCAAGTCGCGAACGACGGCAGGGGCTGATTCAGTACTACTGGGACGCCGACCGCGACATGCAGATCAATCACTATTTGGATTGCGTCACCAATCGCGAGTTGCCCGAGTTCTATTTCATGCATGTCGTCTTGCCGCACTACCCGTGGCAGTTCTTGCCATCGGGTAATTATTATTGCTCTCAGCCGACCGACGTGCCGCTCGGCAGTCTCGACGAGAGTTGGATGCAGAACGAATTGCTCTGCGCGCAAGCATGGCAGAAATACGTGCTGCAGATTGGGTACATGGATCGATGGCTCGGGCGATTGTTAGATCGACTGAATGAAGAAGGACTCTTCGACGAGTGCTTGCTGATCGTGACGGCGGATCACGGAGTCTCGTTCATGCCGGGGCACTCGCGGCGACAACCGGACGGCGAGAATTTGGCCGAGATCATGAGCATCCCGCTCTTCATCAAGCTGCCGGGTCAAACGGAAGGCAAGATCGTTGATCGCAATGTCGAGACGATTGATGTGTTTCCGACAGCGGCTGCGGTGCTCGAGCACTCGCTCGAACAGCCGGTTGATGGCGCTTCGCTTTTAGACGAGTCCGCCGCAGCACGGCCTCGGAAGACGATTACGTTCGACGGCAAAGAGACGATCGCTGAAGCAAAGTTTCCTCAGGCAGTGAAGGCGTTGAAGCGGCAGCAACGCATCCTCGGCACGAGCACCACAAAGAACCGACTCTTCAGGATGGGGCCGCGAGTGGATTGGATCGGCAAGCCGCTCAGCGAGTTCACGATCATCGAAGGGAAGCAGATCGCTGACATCCGCGATCAGCGGAAGTCGAAGCTGATCGAGGACGGGCAGCTCGTGCCGCTGCTAATTGACGGGCAAGTGCGCGACTTCGACGAAGAAGCGAAGCCAATCACATTGGTTGCAGCGACTGACGGAGTGATTCGCGCGACGACTTTCACTTACTCGGGAATCAATCGGCCGGGTCGCTTCGAGCTGTTCATGCCCGAAGAGGAAACGCTGAAGTCAGAGGGAAAGTACGACCTCTTCGCCGTCGTACCGGGCAAGAAGCTGACGCTCGAACGACTGACTCAGAATCATGCGATCGGGGACAGCATGGAGTTCCGCGTGCTCAAGTCAGTCAACGTCAAGCCGCAAAAGGCAGGGACTCCGAAGACGGTCAGAAAGCCGTAGCTGTCGAGTGCGAGACGAGTGCGCGTGTGATAGTCGCCTTTCGCTCTGCGAAAGGATGCTTTTGCGGAGCAAAAGCCGACGCTCCCTTTCGCAGAGCGAAAGGCGACTATCGGCTTACCGCTTACGACAGCAACTCCGTCAGCACGCCGGTTTGATCGAGGTCTTTCAACGCCGGGTCAGCCATACCGAATGACTCGCGGTTCGAACCTGCGAGATTCAGCAGCGTTGTGTAGAGGCTCGCCGTCGTGCGATGTCCTTTGTGACCGTAGCCGGGGTAGTCCAAATAGCGGCCGGTCTTGAGCTGCTTGCCGATGTTACCCAGCAAGACCATCGGCCACTCCCAGCAACGCGAGTGGTGAGCTTCAGCACCATCACTCAGATAGACGATCAACGTGTTGTCGAGCATCGTGCCGTCGCCTTCTTTAACGGCGTTGAGCTTCTTCATCAGCCCCGCAATCAGCTCGAAGTGATAGCGGCGAATCATGTCATAGAGCTCGGCCCATGTTTTCCCCTCATAGCTGCCGCCGTGACCGATCGAGTGCTTATCGATCTTGAGTCCGAGCCCTTTGAAGGTGATGTCGAAGTCGCGAATACCGGCAGCCGATGAGAGCGTCATCACGTTCGTTAGTCCGGCGATCAGCGCGGCCGCGCCGATGTCGAACTGCGCATCGAGCCGATCGGTCTCGACTTCGGATGTGTATTTGTTGTCGGTGACCGGCGCCTTCTCGCGCAGAGTGTGCTCGATCTCATTGAGTCGGCTTTGACGATCTCGCAGCGTCTCGAACGATGAGAGGTACGCATCGAGCTGCTCTCGCTCATCACCGCGCAGTTGCGAGGCGACTTTCTTCACGTCGTCACGCATGAAGTCCAACAAGTTGTTCTTCGCGAGGAACTCTTGCCGCGCGCTGCCTGATGCGACGCTGCCGAAGAGCGCGGCATAGGCTTGATCCGGTTTGCACATCGTCGGCAGTCCCTTATTCGGACCGATCGCCGAGATGTTGTAGATGACGCTGTTCTCAAGCCGCTTTGAGATGCCGAGCCCGATATGCGGGAAGATGCCGGGGACGATTTTTGCGAGTGCCCCGTCGATCGTTTCATCAGCGATGTTGGTGCTCTCTCGCTGCACCGGGAAGCAGCCGAGTGCTCCGAAGTTGTTGGAGTGCCCGCCGCCGCAGATACGTCCCGAGAGTCCTTGCACGATCGTCAGTCGGTCTTTGAACTCGGCAACCGGAGCTAACGAGAACGGCAACTCTTTGTCGCTCAGCGAAGTCTCGAAAAGCGTTTCCGGTCCATTGAGCGGCTTCTGCTCGCGCGGCTTGCGATCAACGCCTTTGGGAGCAATCTGCTCGGGTCGCACGCCATTGCTTTCGACAACGAACACAAAGCGCTTCGGCATCTTCTGACTGCCGGCCGCACGTGCTTCGAGCTGCGAAACAATCGGGTTCAACAAGAAGCCGCCCGCACCGAGCGTCAACGTCTTCAACAAGTCGCGTCGAGGTAGAGCCATTGGGATCTCCGAGTGAGTGAGGATTGTCAGCAGACTGCCTTGCGGCTGTTCAGAGTGCGAATCACTGCCTGAGCCTAACGCGCTGCGACTGCAATCGCCCGTAGCCGAAATCGTCAGATTTCGGGGCCGCTGTGAATGCGTCCGAAGTCTCACGACTTCGGCTACAGAGATGCGCACGGCGCGCTGAAGTTACGCAGGACGAAACTCATTGGACTGCGCGACTTCTTCTTCGGCTATTGGCCTTCAATGAAGACATCCAATTGTTGCCCGATGTAGAGCGGCACGGCGGATGACTCGATTGTGTAGATCGCTTGCAAGACGCGCGTGTCGGTGCGTTCGGTGTTGTCGCCCGAGAGCGACTTCTTCGGGACGACATAGGGCTCGTGCCGCACAAACCTCAGAGAGAGTTCCTTCGTCGAATCACCGCGCCGAAAGGCTTTCGCGCGACCAGTGGCGTCGAAGCGCGGAATGTCATGCTCGTCGATGTCGACTCGCACGCGGCGCTCGCTGATGTCGCCGAGCATGATCAAGGCTTGCCCCGGCTGAGTCGAAATCGCTTGCCCCGGTCGCACGTTGACTTGCAGCACTTCGCCCGCGACCGGTGCCGTTACGAGGGCTCGATTGATCTCGGTTTCGGTCTGAGCCACTTGCGCCTCAGCGACGGCGATTGCTGCTTTCGCAATCTCGATCTCCGGCTTCCATGCGCCGGCCTTCAGCAGTTCAAGTTCGCTCTTTGTTTGTTCGAGCTTCTGCTCGGCCTCTTCGTAGTTGAAGCGCCGCTGAGTCAGCTCTTCGTCGGTCGTCGCCTTCGTCGCTAAGAGTTGCTTCGAACGTTCGAACTGATCGAGCAAGCGGGAACGCTGAGCGACCATTGCTTGCACCTTTGCTTCGATCGGCGGCAACTCTTCTTGTCGCGGCATCGCTTCGAGCTTCGCGAGCAAGACCTTTGCCGATTGCAGGTTCGCCTTCTGCAACGCGAGCTGAGCTTTCAAGTGCCGATCGTCGACTCGAAAGAGCGGATCGCCTTCGTTGACCTGCTTGCCGACCGACTCAGCCGGAACAAAGACCTCAAGCACGATGCCCGAGAGAGCCGAGCCGATCGCAATGCTCTCATGCTTCGGCTCAACGATGCCGTGCGCGGCGAGTCCCAGTCCGAATGGATTGCGCACCGGTTCAACCGGCGGCGGAAGAGGCGGCACGGGTTGCGCTCCTTGCAACATGTGCGCGATTCCGAAGATGCCCATTGTCAAAGCAACGAGCGGCAAAACGATGTTGGCAAAGTAACGCGACATGAGAGAGTCCCTTTCAGTGGCTTTAGCTCGGCTGCGATCCCGGCGTGAGTGAGGAACGGCATCGCATCTTGGAGTGCTCCGACTTGTCGGAGCCCTCCATCTCTGCGGCACAGCGCGATCGAGAAATGATCGAAGTGCCCGTCAGAGTAGTGCGTCTTCGAGACTTGAGTTTCAGGTAGCAGAAGTCGTGAGACTTCTGATCGAGCGTCGAAAGACCGAACTCTCACGAGTTCAGCTACCCCAAATTCTTAGTCTCCAAGACGCAGTAGAACGCCGAGCATTCTCAGTGCGGAAGAGTTGAATTCACAACAGCGCCACTTATCGACGTTCGCGTCGTCTGATTGTTGATCGCTGAGTGCCGCTGAAATGGAAGGCTCCGACAAGGCGGAGCACTCCAAGAGAACTGCGAGACTGCCGGCGACGACGGGTTAGCTCTCAGTTCGCAGCAGCATGTCGGGACGAGGGATCGCGACGTGCTTGACGTCGATCTCGATCTGCGGCCAATTCGCCATTGGGGTCAGCAACTCGAAGCCTTCGTCTTTGACCAACATCGTGTCCATCGTGAAGGCCGACCCGATTGAGGGGTGCCACATCACGGGGATTCCGGCGGCAAGCCGATAGCCGTTCTTCGGAACAATGGGCGTCTCGCTCGCTTCGTAGCCGATGACGCAGCCTTGATCGGCAAGATGCCATTCTTCGCCGTGCCCGAACTTCTCATAGATGCGTTGCACTCGCTGCCATGTGCTCGCGATGTCCCATGAGGACTGCGAGAAGAACATCCCCGTTGCTTGCACGAGCAAACACGCGAGATGCGCATCGCGCACCACTTTCGGAGGCTCGCCGAATGTCAGCGTGCGCGAGACTCCAACATGCAGACCGTGCCGACGTCCGACGGCGGCGATCGTGCAATAGCGATGCACCGTCTTTTGACCGTGAGTCCAATGGCGATAAGCCTGCCCGTGCCCATCAGCGAGCACCTGCAAGCGCAACGGCTGAACGTCATGCCTCAGCAAGCGATGAGCGACTTGTCCGGCGATCTCGGACTCGGTGTCGCCGCGATGACATGTCCGCGCGGTCTGCTCAACGGCATGAGCAACGATCGCTCCCAGTTCGCGCAGCTTCTGCACCTCAGTCTTCGAGAGCGGCAATCTCAAAGCTGACAGCGCGACCGAGACGTCTTCACCGTTCTCGAACGCTTGATCGCAACCGATCTGTCGGCCTCGACAAAGATCGGCGAGCAAGACGTGCCGCGCTTCTTGCCAACTTCGCTCTTTGAGCTGAAAGCCCAGTCGCGGAATCTCGCGATCAAAGATGTGCGCCGAGTCTGCTTTGCGAGTCAGCACGACCCGCGCGTCTTTGTTGAGAAACAGAGCCGCCGTCACATCGGCCCATGTGCCGCGCGTTGAATCTCCTCCGGCAGTGAACCATGCAAAATTCGACGGACGAGTCAGCAGCAAGCCATCGAGATTGCGTTGAGTGAGGAAGTCAGCGATCAGCGCCTGCTTACGCTCAATGTCCGCGAGCCGGCCGTGATCAACGACCTCAAACTCGGCTGACGACATCGACGAGGCATCGAGATCTGCTAAGGACATTCAAGAACTTCCCAAAAGCAACGCGCAACAAGTGATGTCAGAGAAATTACAGCAGGCAGTTTTGAGCGGCAGTCTAAGTCGCATGGACTTCCAGTCCGTGCCGTCTTTGCCATTCTCGTCGTTGTTTCTCGCCTACCGGCAAGCACGGGCTAGAAGCCCATGCTACGACGTGACCGGCGTCCGAGATTGCCCCTCCGGCGAACGATTCAACATACCGAGACGCTGATCGCTCCGGCATGAATTTGACGCCATCGCCGAACGTCGAGCAGCGATGCCGCGCGATGCTGCTCGAAAGTCGCGTCTCGCAGGCGGCAGCCGCTCGGCAACAACTTACCGGTCACTCGTATCTGTCAGGTGAGAGCGGCCTGCGACTTCTAAGTAGCTGAAGTCGTCAGACTTCAGACTCGCTCACAATGCCTGAACTCTGACGAGTTCAGCTACGGCTCCATTTCGAAGTGATCGCACTCGCTGCGACCCTATTGCCCGCTCAGTTCTTCGACTGCCGAGACAACGGCGTCGGCGCGTGAGACGGCGCGGGTCAGCTTCACGCTGAAGCGCGAGTCACGATAGACCCAGTACTCGACGACTTGCTTGTTCGTCAGAAACTTCGTGACGAACGTCGGATGACCGAGCACGCGACGCACTTGCTGCGGAGTCATGCCGGGGATCACTCGGCCTTCGCGCGTCGCCATTGCGATCGGCGAATTTTCTTCGGCTTTGATCTCCGCTTCCGTCAGCCATCGGCCCTCGTATTGGCGATAGCCGTACTCCGCAAACAGCGTCTTTGCGTCGGCGATTCCCGGTCGCTTGCTCTCAGCTTCAAAGAGCAGATCAAGCACGATGCGTCGCTTGTCGCGCGGCCCCTCGTAACCGACGTGATAGAGAGCCGCGAGCTCCACTAACTCAGCCGCCGTCTGCTTGCGCATCGTCTCATCACGCTGCGTGAACCACTTGAGATGTAATTCTTTTGACTCATCAACGCGGCCCAGTTCCGACAGCTCTTTGCGGAGTGCAGTCATCTCGGAGAACGACAACTTGCTGAAGCCCGTTAGCCGCGCGGCGTATTCAGTGTCGCGATACTTCGCCGCGAGATCAGAGTGCTCCGGCAGCAGACGCAGTAACTCGGCAGCGACCGCTTTGCCGTTCGAGCCGTCCTTCTTCATGCGCCGCTTCAAGCTCTCAAGCACAAGCTCCGCAAAGATGATGCGATGAATCTTCTGCAAGCGGGCAGACCGCTGCTCGGCACTGAGTTGTGAGTTGAGCAACGTCTCGTCGTAGATCGCGACCGGACTTTGCAGGTACGCGTCGCGCAACGGCTGATCGACCGCGACGGCGTCACGAGATCCCGGAAGCTGTTTCGCGAGCCCTTCTGCGAGTCCCTGCAACTCGTCGGCAGTCGTGCGGTTCTTAAGGGCCTCGCTCCAGCGCATGACGGTCGCTTCATGCTCGACCTGCTGCTTGAAGACTTCGTTGCCCGTGAGTTCAACCGCTTTGCGACCGAGTTCGCTCAGCCGTTCGACGGTCTTCTCTTTCATTGTCGCGCGTTCGATTTGCAGAGCTTCGTCAAAGCACTGCTTGCCTTTCTGAGTCAGCTCGGCGTCTTTGTAGAACGCTCCGCGCTGCAGAGCCCATTGTCCGAGTTCGTACCACTTCTGCGCATCGTTGCGGTTCAGTTCGAGCCGCCGCCGCTCGAAGAGGCGATCGTCGCTATCGAGCTTCTTGTAGGAAGTCAGCTTGAAGTAGATCGCGTTCGTGCGTTCGTCCCGAGCTAACTCACCGCTGACTTCGATCGCATCTTTCTTCACATCAAAGCGCGGCAGTTTTTCTTTGGCGCGGAACTCAAGACTGCAACCTTGCAGCCCCAAGATGTTGTCCGTCGTCCCCGAGACGCGGCCTTGCAGCAGAAACTTCGACCCGACGAGTTCATCCCACTTCGACTTGAGCTTCATGAAGTCTTCGACGGACTCACCGGCGGCGAATGCGACGTGCGTTCCGGCAAGCAACAGCACCGCACCGAGCAGCATGTAACGAAAGACACAGCTCGCGACTGTTTGAGTTTTGATGCTCATAGCGTCCCTAACGCGGCAAGGCCGCAATCGACCGTAGCCGAAATCGTCAGATTTCGGGGCCGCAGTGACTGCGTCCGAAGTCTCACGACTTCGGCTACAAAAGATGCGCGCACGGCGCGCTGAAGATACGAGGTCAGAGTTATTTCGATTCCGCATTCGGTGCCTCAGCAACACTCGGCACAGTCTCGCCCCGAGTGGCCGCTGCCTGTCGCGAACACAACTGCCGATAGGCGTGCGACGACTCTTCATCGGCCTGCAAACAGAGCCCCATTCGCTTCAGGCTTTCAAAGTCTTGCCACAAGAATGCAGAGCCTTTGCGGAACTGCACGACCTGCGCCGCACCGCCATCGACCGACTCGACGCGCTCAATCTCAGCAGCGAAGAGCACGTCGGTCAGACCGGCTTTCTTCGCGATCGCAGCAAGTTCATCGAGCCCGCGCAATCGCACCGGCTGCTTCGCTCCGAAGAGATCCCATTCGACGAGCGACTCTTTTCCGACGGTGATTTCATGCGTCGCGACGTTCGTCTGCACGATCACGCATTTGCCTGCGAGATCCGGTGACGGCAGCGCCAGTAAGTCGAAGAGTTCGAGATCGACCAGTCTCAAGACGGCATTGGCATGAGCATGCCGAGTCGCGACCGACTCTCGCTGCGATCCTGATAAGCCGAGCGTTCGAGAAGCTTGCAGCGCGTCCTCGAACTCTGAGCGAGCCTTTCCGAAGTCTCCCTTCTCGAACGCCAAATGGCCGGCATCCGATGCTTGCTTGAAGCGGATCTCAGCATTCTCGCGCCGCTGTTTGAGGATCATCCAAACAACCGACGAGACAACGACAACGCTGAGCACCCCGAGCAGCGCGAACACTTTGCCGCGCGAACTCGTTCGCTCGCGCGGAGCCATTTCGATCTTGTCGAGCCGCGCGGCTCGACGCCGACTTTGAGTCGGTCGCGCTGTCGGCTCGGGCTCATCATCGAGCACCCGAATTTGGTCGGCATCATTGTTCTTAGGTCGAGGCGGCGGCTTCGGAGCAACGCGCGGCTTACGGATCTCGGCACTGGATTCACGCGCTGCCGCACCGCCTTGATAAGTCGGCATCTCGTCCGTCGGATCGAGCGGCTCTTGAGTCTGCTGACCTCCGAAATACTTCCACTCAGAGACCGGGTAACGATTGAGCGGCAAGATGAATTGAGCACGACCGCACTCAGAACAAATCAGCCGCCGGGCTCGCTCTTGCCGAGTCCCCGCCAACGCATGCCCGCAAAGGCAAATCATCTCGAAAGGCACCGGCACGGGTCGTTCGGATGACGACTCAGTGCGACCCAGTGCTTTCTGTAACCAGTTACCCATGACGCGAATTCCTCGCAGGCGAAAGGACGGAAAGGAACTCAACGATGAGAGGATGTCGAACGATGGTCGCCTTTTGCTCCGAGGCTGTGATCTTTTCGCCCCCGGCCTTGTGCCGGGGGTTCAACGGCCTTTGCGATACTTAAAATCAGGAATAATTCGAGTAGCGCAAAGGCCGTTACCCCCCCGAGGCCGGGGCACCCTCTGGGGCGCGGGGGCGATTTCATCACAGCCTCTCCGCAAAAGAGCGTCTCTTAAGGCTGAAGTGCCAATCAAGTTCGTTCGCAGAACGACGCCGAATAAGACGCACTTTCGCAGAGCGAAAGGCGACCATTAGTCCGCCGGCCAATGGAATCAAACCGCGAATCCGTCCGCTCGCAGCAACTCGATCGCTTCGGCAAACGCACGCACGGTTTGAGCGATGTCTGCTTCCGTATGAGCGGACGATGTCGATCCCGCCCAGTTCATCCAGTCGACTCCGCCGAGCAACAGCGCACAGCGGAAAGCATGCGACAGTGCCGCATCCATCTTGCGATCGAGTTTCACGTGATCGCCGCCGAGCGGGATGAAGTCTTCACTCGTCGCTCGCGGCCCGTCGTAGTCCGGCAGGATCTTTGTCGCCGAGAAGTCGCCGTAAGCGATCATCCGCGCGTTTTTCTCGGCGAAGACACCATTGAGTTGTCGACGCAACGATGCCGCCATCCGATTGGCATGCTCGTTATGAGTGCCCTTCGCCACTTCCTTCAGGCACGCGATGCCCGCTGCTGCCGAGAGTGGGTTCCCGTTGTACGTACCGGGATGCTTCATCTTCTTGCCGTAGCGGTTGTCGAACGCGAGTGCCTCCATCAAGTCCGCTCGGCCTGCGAGACATCCGCCGGGTAAGCCGCCGGCCAAAATCTTCGCAAAGGTCGTCATGTCGGGGACGACTCCGCAGTGTCCTTGAAAGCTACCGGGAGCGACTCGAAACCCCGTGATCACTTCATCAAGGATGAAGATCACCTTCTTACGCTGCGTGAGTTCGCGAGTCGCTTGAATGAACGGCGCTCGCACCGGCACTTGCCCCCAATGCCCGCCATTGCCTTCATGAATGACGCACGCCGGATTGTGTTCGTCGATCGCTCGTTCGAGAGCAGCGATGTCATTCGGCGGCACGATGACGAGATCGCCCATCACTCCGTCAGTGACTCCCGGAGTTGCATAGTCCCCGCCGTGCGGTGCGTCCGCCGCAGGAATCAGCATGTCGTGCCATCCGTGAAAGTGACCGGCAAACTTGATGACCTTTGATCGTCCCGAAGTGATGCGTGCGACTCGCAGCGCCATCAGCGTCGCTTCGGTTCCACTATTGGTGAACCGCACGCGCTCGGCTGAAGGAGTGAGCTGACGCACGAGTTCGGCCCACTCGATCTCCAATGAATGTGACGCGCCCGGATGCGTCGAGAGTGCCGCTTGCTTCTGCACGGCTTCGACGACTGCCGGAAACGAATGACCGAGCAGCAACGCTCCGTGCCCGACCCAATAGTCGATGACTTCTGGCCCATCGACCGTTTGCTTACGCGAACCGAATGCGCGATCGGCATAGATCGGGAACGGCTGCAAGTAGCGACCGTCATGCGTCACGCCGCTCGGAAAGATGCCTTTCGCGCGTTCAAACAGTTGAGCCGACTTCGAGAACTTCTCTGAGTAGAGCTGCCGAATTCGAGTGTTGGTCGTCATGAGCAAATTCGTCCGTGAGGGAGTTGAAGAAGAGGTGACTGCGACTTTGAAGCGTCAACGCTCGGAGCATAGGCCGCATACTCCGAGATTCCCAAAACAGCCGTCGGCCCGAATTGCTGATCGTCAATCACAGCATGCACGATCAAGACCTCAGGGATACCGTAAGCAAACTTGATTCGCTCATGCGCATCACCTGCGCCGCTTAAGCCCAGTCGAGAAATAACTTCCTAAAACAAACCTGCCGCGTCGCAGTGTGCGTGCAATTCAAGAAGCAAAAATTGGGAGGCGCTCGCAGGCGCTTTTGATGTTGAGCAGTCGATGTCTTCGCCCTGAAGGGGCCTCGCATATCAGCCTAGGGCAAGCGACCAACGGG
>CAZNMS010000254.1:0-12420 GCA_964573505.1 uncultured Planctomycetaceae bacterium
GACGGACTTGTAGTCCGTCGAACGTCGTGAGAAGC
The DNA here is from genome assembly GCA_964573505.1 of uncultured Planctomycetaceae bacterium. Classification (GTDB taxonomy): domain Bacteria; phylum Planctomycetota; class Planctomycetia; order Planctomycetales; family Planctomycetaceae; genus AM-0621. Next base: position 36 of record CAZNMS010000254.1, read on the forward strand.
GACGGACTGCAAGTCCGTCATACCCCAAAACGGATGTGTTCCTCAGGATGCCAATGGGACGCCTGCGACAACTGGGACGAATGAAAACGGTGCCTGCATTCCATTCGTCCCAGCAGTCCCACTCGTCCCATCAACTGAATCAATCCGGCAACCTTACTCCGCCTTATACGGCACCACTTGCCACTGCTCACCGAAGAAGTCTGCTGCGACGATCTTGCCCGGCCATACCGGATTCGCGGGCGTCTTCAGATCGACGATCGCCCAATCCGGCAGCTTCGGGTGCTGCCGCGCGTTGTTGAGATACGCAAACTCGCGATAGGTGAAGCCGCTATTCAGAACGACGTACCGCTCGGAGTTCAGCGGGTTCGGGTAGATGAGCACGGGTGCGTGCTCGGTCGCCGCGAACTTCTTCTCGCCAATGCCGACTTCACTCGCCGTCCATTGCAGAGGCAACTGGCCGACGACTCGCTTGAGAAACGCATTGCTGGACGGATCACCGAAGACGATGAGGTTCGAGTTCTTAATGTCATCGTCGCTGATGGCAGTGTCGTCTTTGACGATCGCGTCACCTCGGAACTGCTGCCGCCACTGCTGCACGAGGTGAGCAAGTTCCGACTTCGTCCATGCGTCGACTTTTTCATGTGCTGCTTTGCCGGTCGGGCGCACGACGATGAATGAGTCCATAAACGCATCGTCGATCGGGCCCTGCAGATCGTGCTTCTTGCGAAGTCCGTCAGCGGGCATTCCCTGCTGCCACTTGCCGTCGACCTTCACGAAGGATGCCGTCCATGAAGCGTCGGTTTCGGGGCGCTCTGTAGGAATTGCGACACTGTCAATCGTCACTGTCACGGGGCGACGCAGATTGAAGGGCGAGTGACCGGCACTCATCGCGAGCGTGAAGCTCGTAACGTTCTTCGTCTTGAGTTCGACGCCATTCACGTCGCTATGCAACTGCCCGTCGACACGAGCTTGCTCGAAGTGCTCACCGAGCCCGGTCACCGTGAGCCAATGCATGCGGTTGTACTTCAAGGTGTAGGTCACGAAGTGCAACTCATGCGGCATCGTGTCTCGCCCGAGTCGCGCGATCGCGTCGAGCTTCTCTTCGATGACCTTCTTCGTATCGGGATGAATCGAGTGCCCCGTCTTTGGGCCGATGAGGTGCGTCAACTTGAGGCCCTCTTTCTTCAGCGCCTCTTCCATGATGTCTGCGGCTTGCTTCTGCTTATCGATCTCGCCGCTGTAGGCCACTGTCGGCAGGTGATAGAGATTCGCCGCCCAGTCCGTGCAGTCGTAGTAATGCAGCAGCTTCTTCTCGGTCCGACTCGGAGTGATGATTTCGTTCTGGAAGACGCGCAAGAACTCAGGCGTCTCAGCGAAGCCTGCTCCCGGATTGGCCGCGAACCAGCGATCGGCGTAATGCACCGCAAACTGCCATGCAGCCGCGCCGCCCATTGAAAAGCCGCGGACCGCGATGCGATCTTCATCGACTCGATACCACTTCTGCGCATGTTCGAGTGCTTCGAGGCAGTCGATTTCGCCGGCCAGTTTGTTCGCGTTGCTGAAGCGGGCATACGGATGCAGCACGATCGTGTCTTTGGGAGTGATGTTCCCGGTCGACGTCATGCGTTGCTGGATGAAGTTCATCTCGCCAACCGGCTCGAACCGCCCATGAAACCAAAAGTCGAGTCGATGCGAGGAGCCGCCATCGAAGTTGTACGACTCAGGAATGACGAGCCCATAAGGCTGCACCGTCTTGTCGATCTTCGACCGATAGCCCCGCACAACGAGCCCCTTTGCTCGCGTCCACGGAGCCTCGCCCTTGAGCAACTGCTGCGAGCGTTCGAGTCCCTGCGAGAGCACTTGCTTCGCGCTCTTCGCCGCCGCTTCGGGCTTATCCGCGGGAAACAGTTCCTTGTGCTTCAGTCCGCCCGAGATCGCCCGCGAGTAGATCTCAACGTCGGGGATCAGCGATTGAATCCGTGCGTCTTTGCTCGCTTTGAGCTTCGCAAGGTTCTCATTCAGCTTCGCAAGCTCTGCGTTGAGGTCTTGCTGATCGGCCTCACTCAGAGTCGCCCCCGGCGGCGGCACTTGCCGAACTTTGTCAGGAATATTGTCACTCGGCCCATCTGCCAAAACCGGAGCCGAGAGGCTCAATGCCATCGCGAAACTCCAGCAACCTTGCAACGTGATGCGCATGCAGTCTTCCTTTGTTAAACGGCTCGCGAACTAATCCAAAACCTCACCGCCTCGACACTTCGAGCAACACTCCCAATCGACTTTCCCACTCGTTTAACCGCACGCCCAACGGGCTGCGCTTTTTCGAGCCGGCACCTACATACCGCCGCTTACACAACATCAAGAATCCTCAGCGTGAGTATCATCAATTGATACTCCAAAAACGAAAGCAGCCCGAACAGTGACTGTTCGGGCTGCTTGATTCCTCGGTCGACCATCAACCGTATCTGGTCGACGCAACAATTATGCTTTCCCGCCAGTGACTGCGGCCTTTGGTACAACCCAAACCTTAACTTCGGCTCCAATCTCAGACTCGAACTGAACCTTGACGGTATACATCCCCGTCTCCTTCAGCGGTCCTTCGAGTTTCACATGCTCGGCACTAACATCATACCCGGCACTCTTCAGTTGACCGGCGATATCCGTCGCGACGATCGAGCCGTAAAGATGCCCGTCCTTATTCGCGTTGGCCTCAATGGTCACGCTGTACTTGCCGACCTTCTCGGCCAGTTCACGGAAGCTCTGCAGCCGTGCTGCACGAGCCGCATCCTGACGCTTGCGATGCTCTTCCACTCGGCGCTTATTCGCTTCGGTTGCGACCGTCGCGAGTCCGTAGGGCACGAGATAATTCCGGGCATAACCGGCTCGCACGCGAACGATCTCACCTTGCTTCCCGAGTGCAGGAATATTCTCAGCCAACAGGATGTCCGACATACGTCGTGATCCGGGAATCGCCTTGATGCGTGTCTTCTTGGGCATTGCCTTATCCAATATCAACTCAAGAACAAACCGCGTTACGCGGCGCAAGATCTCTATACCAATTAGAACGGAACGTCGTCTGACGTTGCTCCGCCCCGAGGCTCCGAATCGTAACTCGGTTCGCCATAACCGGCTGGCGGCCCGGCGTCGAAATCCGGTGCTGCAGAGCTTGCACTCGCTGCCCGGCTTCCTCCTCCGCCACCACCGCCGTCTCCTCGACTACCAAGAAGTTGCATTGTCTCGCCGACAACTCGCAACTTTGACCGCTTCTGCTGAGTCTGCTTGTCTTCCCAAGTATCTAACTGCAAACGACCCTCAATAAGAACCGGTCGCCCCTTTGCCAAATACTCGCCCGCAATTTCAGCTTGCCTGCCCCAAAGCGTGACGTCAACGAACGTCGTCTCTTCACGCTTCTGACCAGTCTGCCGGTCACTCCAATTTCGACTGACCGCCATACCAATCTCAGTAACAGCCATCCCTGAAGGGGTATATTTCACTTGTGGGTCGCGAGTCAGATTTCCGACGAGGATCACTCGATTGAAGCTGGCCATCAACAATCTCCTTATCGATTAGCACCGCACCCTAAAGCCAACTGCATTATTCAACGATTGCTTCTTCAGGGACGCCAAGTTCCGGCTGCGCGTTGTCGCCAACTTGCTCGTGACGGAACGCTTCACCGCCCTTAACGAGCTGCACCATTCGGTCAAACAGCCCCTGAGGATGGGTAATAATCAGGTGACGAATAATGCGATCATTGAGCTTAACGATCTTCGTCAACTCACCGATCGCGCTACCGGGCGCTGTGAAGAATGAGAGGTAGTACAACCCCTTCTTATGACCGTTGATCGGATAAGCGAGCTTCGCGTCCTGCCACGGGCGATGCGCAACGATCGTGCCACCGGCCTTCTCGATGATCCCGCAAACTTCCGCGCCAGCAGCATCCGGATCGGCACCGAAGCGACCGCTGTCGAGAATAAACATGCCCTCATAGTAGTGCTGAGCCAAAGCTGTACTCCCCAATAACCTTCACAGGACGTCGACTGTATTTGGAACTTCGAAGCCGGTTCGCGGACTCAGTGAGAGTCACCTAACGGCTGCTTATCGTTATTTGCTATTTTTCGGCTGGTTTACCAAGTTCATTGCGGGAATCACTCCCTCGCGGACCCAGCGATCCATACCGTCACATATATCATTCAGCAGGAATTGTATCTCGACTTGTTCTTCGGGAGAGAATTCCTGCAACACATAATCTGCGGCTTGCATCCGAGCGTCCGGCCGACCAATGCCAATTTTCAGCCGTGCAAATTCTTCCGTACCAAGATGACTGATAATGCTCTGCAGACCCTTTTGGCCTCCGCTTGACCCACTAGCACGCATTCGCAACTGGCCGAATTTCAGGTCCAGATCGTCAGCGATAACCAGCACGCAATCGAGAGGTATCTTGTAGAAATCCACAAATTTCCGGACGCACTGCCCGCTGAGATTCATGAATGTCTGAGGCATTACGAGGACCGTCTTCTCGCAACCGAAGATCCACTCGGTCGCCAGTCCCTCGAATTGTCTCTTTGGCGGATTGAGACTGTATTTTTCAGACAGCCTCTTGATCGCCATAAATCCTACGTTGTGCCTTGTCTTTTCATATCGCGAACCCGGATTGCCGAGTCCTGCGATGAGCTTCATAGACACAACGAATTACCCTGCTTACTTGCCGGATTTGCCCGACTTGCCTGTTGCCGCCTCTTCCTCATCAGCCTTCTTGCGGCCAATGACTTCGGGCTGAGCACCAGTATCAGACACTTGAATAATCTCGACCTTCTTCGCTTCATGCACTCGGATGACTGCCGCGTCGCTCGGAAGTTTGCAACTTGCTCCGCTCGGAAGTTCCAGCGCCGCAACAGTGACAACGTCGCCGATCTTGAGCATGCCCACCTTCACTTCGATTCGTTCCGGAATCAAATAGGCGAGACAGTTGAGAGTTACCTTATGAATCAGGTGATCCATGACACCCGAAGCAACTTGTCCGCGAGCGACCACATCGACTTCGATGTCAACGCGGGCTTCCGGGTCGACTCGTTGAAAATCAACATGCAGCAACTTCGTCTGATACACATTCCACTGTGATTCGCGAATAATCGCTTTGCTGAGATTCTCGCCGACCTTCAAGTCAACGACGTGCGCGCCGGATCGAACCACACGGGTGATCGCGTCAGCGGGCATCGTGATACTGATATTTGGCTGGCCTAATCCGTATACGTTGCCAGGAATAAGCCCCTGACGTCGGAGACCGCGTGACTTTGATGTACCAACAAGTTGCCGAGGTTCTGCGACAACGGTTTGGGGTGCCGACATTTGGTTGAAACTCTTTCGAATACAAATTCTGACAACAAAATCACCGGCGGGTCACAGTGGTACGCTCCGGGTTGTATCGAGGGCCGCCTGCCGCTCAGTTGATTGAAGATAACGGGCTACTTTTTGCTCTGCAACCAAGCGGGAGAGACGGGCGCTCGTTGGCTACTGCGGGTTCGGGCGGAGCACACGAGACCGACGACAACGATAGCTGCGGCAGCTAAATATGCAGATTCCATTGCGATGCTGACAAATACGAGTCCAGCAGCACAGCTCGACTGGGTGATTCCGGCAACAGAAGTGGCAGCGAACAGCGGCTCGGTGACCAGCAACGTAAGCGTGAAAGCAAATGCGAGCCGGAGCGCCAATTGGGATGCTGGTTGAGACGGCCAAGAGGATTGAGCGGGGTTTGTTGCCGTTTCGTCTCGTTGAGTGAGGTTGCGTTGCGCAAGCCTCGTCTGAATGGAATCCGGCTGCGACGCCGATGCGAGCACTCCCTCAGCCGGGGTCGGGTTCACGGCGATCGTGAGAGCGGGAAGATCGCCCGTCGCCGCTTCGATGCGATAAGCGCCGGCTTGATCGAGTCGTTCGAGGATGACTTGTTCTTGTCCGCTCGTCTCGACGATTTGCAGCGGCCGCTTGCTGCCATCGGGCGTTCGCAGAAAGCTGTCAGCGCGACTGCGTGCAACCTGCGATTCGATCGTTGCCGTTTGACCAACTTCGATCGCGGGTGATTGAGTGCCAGAGGCCGAATAAAGAATGGCCTCATGCAGGAGCGGGACGAAGCTTTGTCCGAGTGCCCCCCATGTGCTCCACTCAGCCAGCGGGTTTGTCGCGATCAGCAGAACTCGCCCTCGTCCGAATTGGCGTTCGATGATGGCCGGATCTTGCGTCGTGAATCGCAGCGCGACGCGCGAGTCGCCAGTCGGAGCCAATTTCGCCCATTGAAAGACGAGCGTTGCTTCAAGTCCGGAGCCGGGGTTTCGTTGAAAGTCTCGAATGAGCGAGTGCTCGCTACCGGCAAGCTCGAATCTCAAAGCACCTTCCTCGGCGCGGAATCGCTCTTGCCCGAGAATGCTTGCCGGAAGCGGTCCTTTACCCGAGCGATAAAGGCTCGCGTTGAGGAGTTCGAGCGACTTGCCGCCAGAGGGGAAGACGATCAGTCCCCGGCCGCTGCGGACGACTGCTTCGATCGCGAGAATCTCGCGTTCGGTCATCGCCCAGCCGTTTGAAATAACGATGACATCGAATTGGTCGAGCTTCGTTCCGGCGAGTTCATTCGCCGAGATTTGCAGCGGGCGAATCGGACTGTTTCCGGTCTTGCGATCAACCTGCGGAGCTAGAGCCCGAGCGACATAGAACGAGGTCGATGTCAGCGTTTCCGATCGTGCGCTGAGCCCATCGTCGACAACAAGCACTCGAAGTTCGTCGCGAACCGGCAGAACCATGCGGCGGTGATTGTCGATCGGGAGTTGATCGTCCTCAACATGCACTTCGATGAGATGCTCTCCCGGAGATTGAATCGGGACCTGCCAGTCGAGCGAGACGGTCATGTCTGCGGGCAAGTCGACGCGCTTCGTTTCAACGAGCCGATCATCGACGAGCAGATCAACAATCCGTCCCTTGATCACTCCGGTTCCGGAGTTGCGAATGGTCGAGACCAGTCGGTTCGGGCGATCGAGTAAGCCGAATGACCGATCGGCTTTGAGTTCGGTGATGGCGATGTTCGACGACGAACCGCTTGCGACGTTGACGAGCGAAAGCGTCGCGGCTTGCTGCAGTTCCTCGAATGCTGCTCGGCGACCATTGTTCGTTTCGTCTTCCAATGCCGCCCAAAACGAAGCCTGCATATCCGAGAAGACAACGATCTCCTTGCGCGGAACTTCGGGGGCACTCCTCGCCAGCTTCAGCAGCGCCGGAATGATCGACGCGAAGTCGCCGGTTCCATCGCTGACATTGAGATCGCGGATCTCCGACGCTGCGAAGTCAGCAGAGGCAGACGGGGGAGAGGGCAGCGATTCGGTTCCGTCTTGCGCAACTCTGAGGACGTTCCAGAGATCGCCGGATTGGCTTTGCTGAACGAGATCAAGAGCCTGCTTTTTGGCTTTATCGAAGCGAGTTTCGAAGACTGCTCGCGAACTCTCTGCTTCGGGTTCGACGAGTTCACTCTCGCGAAACTGCATGCTGTATGACGCATCGACGACGAGAATCCGGTGAGTCGCCTGAGACGCTGAAATGGCACTCGTCGACGAATCGAGAATCGGTCGAGCAAGCGCCAAAACAAAGATCGCGATCAGCAACGTTCGCAACAGCAGAAGTAAGAGTTGCTCAACTCGAACGCGGCGCGACTGCTTCTGATGTGCTTGCAGCAGAAATCGCATCGCGGCCCAGCGCGTCTCAACGAAGTGCTTGCGGTGCAGCAAATGGATCAGCAGCGGAATGCTCGCCAATGCAAGCCCCGACAGCAGCAATTGGCTGCCGAACGCAAAGGCGAGAATGTAGGGCTGCGGCATCATGTCGATGATCAAGACTTCGGAGGCTCGCCAGCAGAGGCGATGCGGTAATAATTCTTCCCGCATTGAGAGCCCGGCTGAGGCCGAGACCTTAGCGACTGCTCATTCCGTTCGCGATTCGAGGTCGGCGATCGTCCGTCGGCACGCTGATGTGCATCATTAGGAGTTCGGCATGCGACTATTTGAAGGAACCGAGTTCGACATCCTGCCGCGTTGCGAGCGATGCAACCAATTGGAATCGGAATGCCAATGTCCGCCGCTTCCGAAGCCGACGAAGGCGCCCGCTCTTCAGACCGCGAAGATCTCGATCGAGAAGCGGAAGAAGGGCAAAGTCGTGACCGTGATTCGCGGGTTGCTCGCAGCGGACAACGACTTGCCGGCACTACTGAAGTCATTGAAGTCGAGTTGCGGTGCCGGAGGCTCGTGCGATGGAGACGAACTTGAGATTCAAGGCGAGCACATCGAGCGGCTGCGCGAACTGCTGAAAGCAAAAGGGTTCCGCGTGCAGAGTTAAGAGTCGAGTCACAAAGAAGACCGACTGAGTCCGGGGCTTCGAACGAGCCACAAACAAAAAGACCCTCGCTCCAAGAGCAAGGGTCTTCGACGTTGAATCTGACGGCGACTACTTGATTTGTCGCTTATTTGGCGGAGTGAATGCCGGCGGCGTTGCCGGAGTCTCTTCCGATTCTGGCTCAGGATCCGCCCAAACGATGCAGTGCTCTTCGAAGCCTTTCACAACGACTTTCTTCTCGTTCGTGACAAGCTCGAAGCCATTCTCTTGCAGGATCTTTGCTTGTTCGCCTTCGGCGTCTTTTTCGAGAGAGCCGTCATCGGGCAGCACGCGCCACCAATGCAAGTGCGGGTAGTCTTTGCGGACATTGGCGATCACGGACATGATCGTCCGACCGCCTGCACCGGGAGCAAACCCGGCACGCCGAGCGACGATCGTGAACTTGCCCAGTTTGTTCGCTCGCTTCATCTCAAAAAGCAGTTCCGCAACTTCTTGCGCACGCGCAGACGCCATTCGATACTCCTCTATTGGTAATCAGGGCAAAACATCCGACCGGTCGAGAACAGCAGTGTTTCATGCTGGATGCGGGCTCATTGGGCCTCGTTTGCCGATCGGAAGATTGGCTCGCAACACATTCGAGCTTTCAACAGCGATGGCCTAATCTAGTTCGAGCGAATAAGGCTCACAAGCCGCTCGAACCCATCGAAAATAGGCCGAAAAACGCGACTATGAAGACGTTTCAGGGACACGGAATCTGCTTTCAATATCAGCCCAATTGGGAATTCGTGCGTGAGGTCGGTTCGGACCGAATTGATATCTCGGTGATGGGGCCGGGCACCGCAATGTGGGTCGTCAGCATCTTGCAGAATCGCCCCGATCCCGAAGCAATCGTGAAGGAAGTGATTGGCTCGCTGATCGACGAGTATGCCACTTGCGATGTCTATCCGAGCGAGGAAGCCATCTGCTTGCTGCCGACTGTTTCAAAGGACGTCGACTTCTTTTCGCACGACTTGATTACTCACGTACATGTCCGCGCCTGCGAAGGCGAGACCGAGACGATCTTGCTGATCTATCAGCTTGCCGCGATCGACGAAGAGGAGTCGTATGACGTTCTCAGAGCGATGACCGACAGCTTGATGCTTGAGGAATACGGCGATGAAGGCGATGAGATCGACGACGGGGAACTGCCCGCCTATCGGTTTCACAACTTGTTCGCGGATTCGGGCGTGCTTGAACCGAGTGTGAGCGACGACGAAGTTCGCTACGCAGAAGTGGACTTAGCAGTGTCGCCGCGAGCCGGTTCTGAAGCACCTCTCGCAGCACATGCGGAACTCGATGAGGACGATGACGAATAGCGTCGTCAGTGCTCGCCTGCAGTGCCCTTTGATTCGCTCTCAGAGAACCCCGCATGACGCTCTTGCCTCAAGTTCATCCTCAGTCCGTTTCGGAACTGACGCGTGAGATCAAAGACCTCGTTGAAGCCAATCTCGATACCGTCTGCGTTTGCGGCGAGATCTCGAACTGCAAAGCCGCCGGTTCCGGGCACGTCTATCTGACTCTGAAAGATGAAGGTGCGCAGCTTGCCGCAGTGATTTGGCGCTCAACGGCAGCCCGACTGTCGTTTCGATTACAGGATGGGTTGCAGGTCGTTGCTATCGGAAGCGTTGAGGTCTACGCGGCGCGCGGGACTTATCAGCTCATCATCAATCGAGTTTTTCCGCAGGGAGTCGGCGCGCTCGAGCTCGCGTTGCGACAACTCAAAGAGAAGCTCGCGGCCGAAGGGCTCTTTGACGCAGATCGCAAACGCCCGTTGCCGCGACTTCCTCGCCGCATTGCGCTCGTCACGAGCCCTCAAGGAGCCGCCGTTAAAGACATGCTGCAAGTCATCACGCGACGATGGCCTGCTGCCAACATTGTGATCGTGCCAGTTGCCGTGCAGGGCGAGTCCGCTCCGGGCGAGATTGCGGCAGCCGTTCGATTCGTGCATCAGATTCCCGATGTCGATGTTGCGATTGTCGGACGCGGCGGCGGCAGCATCGAAGACTTGATGGCGTTCAATTCGGAAGTCGTCGTGCGCGCGATTGCAGATTGCGGAGTTCCCGTTATCAGCGCTGTCGGGCACGAGATTGATGTGACGATCGCAGATCTCGTTGCGGATCGTCGCGCGCTGACTCCGAGCGAAGCCGGCGAACTCGTTGTGCCGAATCAGGATGACGTTCGCGCGTTGCTCGATTCAGTGCGCGAGCGGCTCATTACCGGTCTCCGCGACAAAGCAGTGACGGCTCGACTGAAGCTCGATGCATTGGCTTCGCGACCGGTGATGGCGAAGCCGACGCAGCGTATTCGTCAGCTCGTTGAGGAATTGGACGACGTCGATGCGCGCATGAAGAAATCAATGCGGCATCGCGTTGAGACTGCGCGGCAACGAGTCGCAGCGCTCGCTCAGTCGCTCGACGCACTGAGCCCGCTCGGAGTGTTAGCGCGCGGCTATTCGGTGACGTTCCGAAATGAAGCCGCTGCGGGCGACGTCTCGCAGCGCGGCTCGCTCGTGCGGAGAGCTTCTGAACTCGCGCCCGGCGACGGGTTGCTGACGTACCTTGAAAATGGGCGAGTGCTCAGCCGCGTTGAAGCCGTTGAAGGATCTTGAGAGAGCGGTCACTTCCTCGAACGTATGTCGGCTGCGACGTCGTCGATGATCGAATTCATATCGAGCGTCGGCTGCCATCCAATCGTTGAGCGGATCTTGTCGATCGACGGAACTCGGCGGCGCATGTCTTCGAAGCCGTCTCCGTAGACCTGCTTGTAGGGAATGACGCGTACCGTCGACGAACTCTTCAGTCGCGCAACAACGCGGTCTGCCAGTTGTCGAATCGAGAGTTCTTCAGTGCTGCCGACATTGAAGACTTGCCCGAAGCACTGCCCGTGATCGACGAGTTGAATCAACGCTCGCACGACATCGAAGACATGACAGAAGCAGCGCGACTGATCGCCGTCGCCGTGAACTTCGAGATCTTCTCCGGCTAAGGCGCGCTCGACGAAGTTCGGCACGACCATTCCGTATTGGCCGCGTTGTCGCGGGCCGACAGTGTTGAAGAGCCTCACGATGACGACGGGAAGTCGGGTCTCTTTCCAATGCGCGAGTGCGAGAAACTCATCGAGTGCTTTCGCGCAGGCATAGGCCCATCGATGACGAGTCGTCGCGCCTTCAACGCGATCATCGTCTTCGCAATAGGGCACTTTCTCTGACTTGCCGTAGACCTCTGAGGTCGACGTGATGAGCACGCGATTGCGATAGCGGCGAGCGAGTCGCAGCACGACTTCCGTGCCTTGATAGATCGTGTCGATCGTCGCGACGGGCTGCTCCATGATGAGCTTGACGCCGACGGCGCTCGCGAGGTGATAGACCGTGCCGCATTCCTGCATCAGCTTTTCGGTCAGCGCGACGTGCTGAATGGTGTCGACGTAGAGCCGGAAGTTCGGATCGCTCTCAAGGTCCGCGACGTTCGAATGCAAGCCCGTTGAGAGATTGTCGATGACCGAAACTCGTCGACCGGCTTTGAGCAGCGCTCGCGCCAAATGGCTGCCGATGAAGCCGGCGCCGCCGGTGATGAGCACATGATCTTCGCGTCGCATGAATCGGCACCTTTAGGGGTATTAGTTTCTACAGCAGACGATGTCGCTGAAATCGTGAGATTTCAGGCATTTTCAACCGTCCGAAATCTGACGATTTCGGCTACGCAATCGCGAAGGTGCGTTGTCGAACTCGCAGTCGGCATGCACGGCCCGATGAGTTGGGCGGGACTCTAGTCAGCCCCGCGCGACATAGTCACTCTCTGCTCCGGGTTTGCGTGAGCGACATTGAGCTCCGGCAAACCGCTTGCTGCTTGTCGCCTTCTTTGAGTTGTTCGATTCAGCGTCTTGATCCGGTGCAAGTCGCGAATGGCGGAAGGCGGAGCACTCCAAGAAAAGTTCTTCACCGGGCGGGCCGGCACAATGGGTGAGGAACACTGGTACGACGGAC
>CAZNMS010000255.1:0-12292 GCA_964573505.1 uncultured Planctomycetaceae bacterium
ACTTGCCATTCGCGACCGTGACCGTCGACAGATCGAGCGTGTAGCTCTTACTACTTCCAGCTACTGAGAGCTTGCTGATATCGACCGACTTGCCATCGCGAGTGAGCGTGAAGTCGCTGATATCAACTCCAGTCACAGCCTCATCAAAGTCAATCGAGACGACTCCCGCATTGGTCGTGCGGGGATCAGGAGTGACATCAACAATGTTCGCGCTCGGAGCTGTGATGTCGTTCTGCACGGTCAGCACGACATCGTTGCCCGTGCCGCCGACATAGCTGATGACGAACCGATTCCCGCCGGCCGTGAAAGCCGCTCCTTCAGCGAGGCCACTGAACGTGCCCGTCACGGCGTCGGTGCTGTCGTTGTCGATGATCGTGAAGCTGTCGCCGTTCGTCGGTGTGTAGCCGACCGACACATTGAGCGTTGCGCCGCCGAGGCTCACGGTGCCGGTGACATTCAACTGGTCGTACTCGGTGCCGACCGTTGTGCCGTTGAGTTCAACATCAAAGTTCGAGCCGCTTTCAAAGCTGACATTCTCCGAGTTGAGAACACCGGGACTCGTACCGGGCGCAACATGTCCGCCGCTCTGCACGGTGATGGCGTCTGTATTTCCCGTTCCACCGAGCGTTGCTCCGCTTGCGACGGTGACAGGGCTGAGGATGTCGCGATCAGAGCCCGTCAAGAACGTGCCGCCGCCGAGCGTGATCATTGCGGAACCTGCATCGAGATCATCGGTGCTCATCGTCACCGAGTCCGCTTCGGCGAGATTGATGCCTCCGTTTTCGTAGGTTGCGGCGGTTACTGTTGCGGCCGCGATTCGTACGAAGTTGGTTGTCGACCCGATGGCCCCCGAATCGGTGAATAGCTCAACGAGAGGTGCCGTGATGTCCGTGTTGAGATTGTCCGAAGAGGTAATGGCTCCGGTTCCGCCCAGGCTCGCATACACCGAGACGTCGCTTGTCACAGACGACGTTCCCAGCTCGAAGTTTTGGTTGCGGTGCGGACGGATCGCCAATGCGTTGGCATGAGTGATTGGTGCTGTCACGGTGATCGCGCCACCCACACTCGTCACCCCAAGCAACTCCGTAGAGATCACTGTCGTGCCGGCCGTGACGCGGTCGAGTTCCGCATCGGTGAGGCTCAGCGCCCCAACGGACTCCGTACCGAGGTTGATCGGTCGCCCGTTGGATTGAGTCCGGAACGTGACGCTATCAATGGCCACCAAAGTACTGGTGGAGTCGATAGCGATGTCATCGACTGAGAATGAGAGGAATTCAAATTGCAGAGTGTCATCTGTGGTGATGAGGTCCACTCCCGCCGCGATGTTGGCCGACTCGGCTTCCACAATCAGATCCATGCCCGGTGCGAAGGTGACATCACCATTGAGATTGACCGTGTCGGTGCCGTCGTCCCCAGTGATCCTGAGCGACGAGAGCATCGTCGAACCGAGAGCGTTGACGTTGATCGTGTCCGAGCCTCCCTGCGTACTAATCAGCAGCAGATTCCCGGCCACCGACGCCGCCGGAATTGTCAGCGTCTGGTTGCCATTCGAGAGCGTCCCGCCTGCGGGTGCCGAAATGAAGGCTTCATTCGCATCGCTGATCACGAGGTTCGAGCCGCTGACGCTCAAGGTGAGCGAGTTGTTCTTCGCGCCGTCGATGTCAAATATCGTCAGGCCACTGCCGCTCAGAGTTGCGGTCAGAGTCGGGGCTGTCAGAACGGTTACAACCACATCGTTGCCAGTCGCTCCCCCATCCGCGTTGCCGACATAGCTGATTCGCGCGTTCAAGAACGTACCGAGGAAGTTGCTGATGATGCCCCCTTCGGGCAGTCCGTTGAACGTCCCGGTGATCGCATCACTGCCATCGTTGAGCAGAATCGCGAACGTGTCGGCAGTGACCGGCACGAAGCTGTTGAAGGCCGAGAGGTTCAACGTCGCGTCTCCGAGATCCACCGTTCCCGTGACAACGAGCTGATCGTGATTCGTCGCCGCGTTGCCTGCCGTCGTCCCGCCGATCTCGACATCAAAGTTCGAGCCGCTTTCAAAGCTGACATCGCCTGAGTTGAGAACACCGGGACTCGTGCCGGGCGCGATGTGCCCGCCGCTTTGCACGGTGATGGCGTCTGTATTTCCCGTTCCACCGAGCGTTGCTCCGCTCGCGACTGTGACGGGGCCAAAGATGTCGCGATTCAAACCGGTCAAGAACGTGCCGCCGCCGAGCGTTGTCGGCCCCGAGTCGACATGTAAGTCGTCGGTATCAATCGTCACTGAGTCCAATTCGACAAGATAGGTGCCAGTACTGACTGACGCTTGGACTTCTAAGACTGCTGCTGCGAGTCGTAAGAAATTGGTGCTCGATCCAATGCTGCCGGAACTCAATGAGACACTGCTCGCCGTGATGTCCGTGCCGGAGTTGTCACTCGTTGTGATCGTTCCGGCATTGGCGGTGGTCAGGTTTGCTCCCGAATTTGCCCCCGCAACACTCAACGAAAACGTGCCCAAGTTGATGCTGTCATGCGCGAACAAAGCCAGACCGACGCCTGCCCCGGTATCGATCGAGATGTTGCTGGAGAACGTCATCGTTCCAATGTCTGTCGCAGAGATAGCGATGAACTGAGCGTTGATTCGATCGAGCTCGTCGTCAGTGAGGCTCAATGATCCGGCGGTGTTCGTGCCAAGATTGATCGGTCGCCCGGAGGTCAGAGTGTTGATGCCCACACCGCCTGGGAATGCTCCTGCCTGCAGAGTGCTCGTCGTATCGATTGCGACATCGTCGGCGAAGATTGAGATGCCGCCTGTTCCTGAAACGATGAGATCCGCGCCAGCAGCCGTGTTGAGCGATTCAGCGAACACGGTCAGGCTCTTGTTGGCAGCGAACGTGATGTCGGCGTCGAGATTGACCGTGTCTGCTCCGGCATCACCCTTGATCGTCAGGGCGGCGTTGTAGGCCGCATCCACCGACGTGATCGTGACCGTGTCGTCGCCGGAGCCAGCGTTGATCATCAACGAACCGGTCGGGTTAGCAAACGTGACCGACTCGCTGAGGCCGGAGTCGATGGTCATCGCGGTGCCGGTGGCATCGGTCAGCGTGATCGTCTCGGCGCCGCCGTTGAACGTAAAGACGCGATCGGTCGCGCTGAGGTTGTCGGTAATCGGTTCGAGTCCGGTGTAGGTGACGACGCGCGTGCCACCATCGACGATCGAGACCGAGCCGTCATTCGCGTTCGTGAAAATGTGAGTCACGCTGGTCACGGTATCGGCAGCCAGAGTCAGCGAATCGCTCGTGCCGCTGCCTCCTTGGAAGTCGACATCGAAGCCGAGGTCTGTCGAGACATCAACGCTCAGGCTGTCGCTGCCTCCGTTGCCTTTGACGATGATCTTGCCGCCGACTCCCAACACTGAGGCCGGAACGGTGACGGTCTTGCCACTGTTGGAGAGGACGGCTCCTGCAATGGTCGTCAAGAAGGACTCATTGGCGTCGCTGATGACGAAGTGAGCGCCGCTGCGACTCACCGAGAGCACATTGTCCTTGCCCGTACCGTCGACGTCTTCGATGACGAGGTCGTTGTCGACGATGCTGGCGGTGAGCGAATCATTCGTGACTTCACCCAGCAGCGCGAACTCAAAGGGAGACTCCGTGCTGTCGTTGTTTGCGAGAAGCAAAGCTCCGACGAACGAGCCAACGGCGCTGGCATCCAACTGCATGGTGAATGTGGTCGAGACACCATGCGTGAGCGTCGTGCTTCCCAGTGGTGAGACCAGCGAGTAACCGCTCGGCAATGTCAGGCTGCCGAGAGTCAGCGTTCCTGCTCCAAAGTTCGTCACCGTGAAGGTCTTCTGCACGGGGACACCGGCGGCCGATGTGCCGAAATCGAAGATCGAGACGGCATCGGTCAGCGAGTTCGTCGCTTGCCGCACGTCGATTTCGGGAACCGTGAATTGCTCGATGCGAATGGCATCAGCGACGACGAGGCCGTCAGCCGGTGTGTCGCTCAACGTCACCGTGATCGTGCCGAGCGAAGGATTGAAGTAGCCGAGATCTTCCCAGGCTGCGCCAGACGCCGTGAAGTCGTTCGGTGCCGCTTGTTGATTGACGAGAATCGGAGCACTGCCGTTGACGGTGAAGGGCGCGTTCGTCGCACGGTCGCCTTGCGGAGTCCAACTGGCCGAGACGCGATACACATTGGTCGCGCCGGTGGGCAGCCCCAGTGAGGCGAGGTTGAAGGTCCATGTTGCTGATTGACCGGCACCGGCTGCGCTCGTGCTTGAGTCGCTCAAGTAGCCCGACGCGGTCGGAGTGAAGCCCGTGTCGAAGTAGGCCGCGTCGCCATCGTCGATTATCGCGCTGGCGAGATTCACAACGCTTGAGACTGCAAAACTAAAACTGTTCTCGTCGCTGTCGCCGTTCGCGAAGACGACGTTGCCGGAGTAAGTGCCAGCGGGCAGATCCGTGCGCAGCGCGATCGAGAACGTCGTGCTGCTGCCACTCGAAACGCTGGAGGCGGGAGCGCTCGTCAGGTTGTAGCCATAGGGCAAGACGGGCGTGCCGACCGAGAGTGCTGACGTGCCTCGATTAAAGATGGTGAAGGTGCGAGAAACGCTGCTGCCGACAAGCACGCTTCCCAACGAAATAGTTGTGATGCCATCGATGACGTTGCTGCTCGTTGTGTTGTTGACGACTTGAATTTCAGCGGCAGAGATCGGATCGAGTCGCACTGCATCGGCCAGCATTGTCCCCGACGCTGCCGTCGAGAGTTGCACAATCAACGTGCCCGATGCACTGACGCGATACGCGCCTCCGAGGTCTTCCCAAACGCCGCCATCCGCCGTGAAGTCGTTCGGTGCGACTGACTGATCGACGAGCACTGCGCCCAACAAATTGGCCGGCGCGACCGAGCCGTCGTATGTGCTGAAGGGGGACGCGGTCGCTGCTCCGGCGATCGTCTGCCATGTGGCCGAGACGCGATACAGACTGTTCGGACTCAAGCCGGTGAAGGTCCATGTGGCGCTGTTGGCACCGGCCGTCGCGAGCACTTCCTGTTGATCGCCGGAGTATCCCGCGACCGACGCCGTCCAACTCGTATCGCTGTAGCTCGCGTCACCATTATCGACGATGAGTGCTGTCGGCGCGACATTGGCAACATCGCCATCGAGCGTGAACGTCGTCGGAGATTCATTGGAATCGCCATTGGTCAGCGAGACCTCGCCGATGAAGGGACCGGCGGCAGATGATGGCAACTGCACGGTAAAGGATGTCGAAGCGAAGCTTGCTCCTGTTGCTGCCGCGATCTGCGATGCAGGAGCCGTTATCAAGGTGTAGCCATTCGGCAGCGTCAGCGCTCCGATCACGAGCGGGGTTGCTCCGTAGTTGCGAACTTCGATGGTGCGATTGATCGCCGCTCCGCCGACTGTCGTTGTTCCTACATCAATGCGCCCCGCGCCATCGACCAACAGCGTCCCGCCTCCCGTTTGATCAAGCAGGACTATTTCGGCATCGACCAATCGTTCGATGCGAATGGCGTCGGCGATCGCGAGATTCGCGGCGTGAGCGTCGCTCAAGCTGATCGTCAGCGTTCCGCCGGCACTCGCGACTCGAACTGGCAGACCGAGATGCTCCCACTGCGAGCCGCTGTCGCTCAGATCATTCGGGGCGACGCTTTGATCGACCGATGTATTTTGAGTTCCATCAGCCGAGACGACGCTGAAGTTCGCGGTCGCGGTGTTGGCGGCGTTCTCGCGCCATGTCGCAGACACCTGATAGAAGCCGGCGGCCAGTCCCGTGATGGTCCATGTCGCCGATTCCGTGCCCGTACCTGCAGCATGTTGGCGGCTGTCGTTGAGATGCCCGCCAGTGCTGTTCGACCAAGTGCCAACTTCCGCATAGCCCGCGTCGCCATTGTCGATGATGAGCACCGTCGAGACCGTGCCGACCACTTCAAAGGTAAAGGGCGTCGCAGAAGCATCACCGGTCGCTAGCGACACAAGTCCGCTGATCGTGCCGACGCTTCCCGCATCAAACCGCAATTGGAATGTTCGCGTCGCGGCCGGAGCCAATGAGGTCTCGCCGGTATCGCTGACCAGCGTGAAGCCGGCCGGAACACTGATCGTTGATCCCAGCGTTAGCGACGCGCCGCCACCATTCGTGACGACGAACGTCTTCGTAACAGTCTGCCCGACATCGGTTGCGGCATAGGTCACAACGCCGGTCTCATCGACGACGTTCGTGCCGCCATCGACGGTCACTTGCACGGTCGTTGCTGCCGCAGGGGTCACTCGACCGGCGAGCGTCATCGTGAAGGGATCGTAGTCGCGAGTCGTTGTCGTGTAGGCCAAACCCGTGACGGGATCGAGTCCGCCAGACGGATCGACTCCCGTCCCTTCGACCACTTGAACGGTCTCGTCGGGATCGTTCGAGAAGATGCGCAGCTCGCCTCGGAACTCTCCCGCCGTCGCGCCACTGAGCGTGACGATGATCGGCACGGAGTCCCCCGGACTCAGAATCAGCGGCAGTCCACCGGCCGCGATCACCGAGTACGAGCCGCTGCCCGAGCCGACGAGATCGACCGCTGTGATCACGAGGTTCCCGCCGCCGACCGGCGCTTCGTTCGTGACAGTGATGACCTTCGTCAGCGAATCGCCGAGCGACGTGTTGAACGCAACGTTGCCATCGAAATCGGTGATGTACTGGCTGCCGTCTTTCACGCGGATCTCGGGCGAATTACTGCCGCCTGTTGCAGGCAGCGGGAACGACATTCGTTCGAGCCGCATGGCATCGGCAGCGATCGTCTTGCCGGACGTGCCCGGATCGAGCATCTCGACCGTGAGCGAACGACCGCTGAGCGTGAAGGAGCCGAGATCCGCCCAACTCACACCGTCTTGCTGGAAGGCGCTCGGTGCAGACAGTTGATCGAGCGTGAAGCCGGTCAAGAGGCGGCCTTCGTCGTAGACGCGAATCGACACTGCCGCGAGCTGTGACGCATCGACCGGGAACGATGTCGCCAATCGGTACGTTCCCGGAGTCAGTCGGTCGAAGGTCCAACGGGCACTGTTGCTGGCTGAAGCCGTGACCGGAGCAATCGCATCCCCGCCATAACCTGAGGCGCTCTGTGAATGAGCAGTCCAGTCCGCCGGGCCGGGCGACACTTCAAAGCCCGCATCTCCGTTGTCGATCACGCGCGGTGCGTCGTTGAAGAGCGTCAGTGACTCGATGCTGCTGTAATAAACGCTACCCAATCCGCCGCTGGAGATGATCGTCCCGCTGTCGAAGACGACTTGCCCCTGACCATCAACGTTCAAGCGATCGCCCGGCGGAACCGGATCGCTGCCGCCGGGAGGATTGTTGCCATCAACGACTCGAAGGACTGGCGTACCGAGCGACGGCACGTTCCCATCGGCCCCGAGCGGAGCGACGAAGATCGAGTCGTTGAACTGACTGCCGGTGACATTCTCAAACGGGCTGGCCATCAGCGCGGTTTGTCCGCCCGTTCGAGCGAGCGTCACAAGCTGCGAACTGGCAACTCCGAGCAGCACATCCTGAGCGGTGCCGACGAGATCGAGATCGAACGTCACTCCGGCTGCAGCGAAGCGGAAGTCGAGCGTGTCGCTGCCGCTGATGTCGGTGAGCACATCGCTGCTCGCCCCAGCTCCGCCGCTCGAAGCACCCGGCTCAAGGCGGAAGACATCGTCGCCTGCCGCACCATCCAGCGCATCGCTGCCGAAGCCGTCGCCGAGAATGTTGCTGTCTTGATCGCCATTGATGCCGTCACTGCCGTCACCGCCGAAGACATTCTCAATCGAGCTACCGTCGCTCGCGCCGCCCGTGCCCGCGACGAGACCGCCCGCTGCGTCGCTGAAGATGTTCGTCGCCGATCCTGTAGCAAGACTGACACTGATCGCTGTCGAGAAGTCTCGGTAGTCGAGCGAGTCATTGCCGCCGCGACCGTTGATCGTCCCGCTGAGGCTCGCTCCATTGCGCAAGTCGAACCAATCGCTGGACGTCAACGCGCCCGTCAGGTTCTCGAAGCCGCTCCATGCGAGGTCTTGCTCACCGCCACTGGGTGTAATGGGATTTGCACCCGTCGAACGCCCGATGGCGATCGCATTGCCCGACAGACTGATGTCCGACTCATCCGCAACGAGCACGCCGCTGTCAGAGAGGCTATTCGTCAGCCCGACCGCCGCCGCGCCAAACGGCCCGAAGTTCGAGACATTGCCGCCGATGTCCCAGTGATTGCGCAGGTTCGCTCCGATGAGCGTGTCGCTCGACGATGAACCGCGAATGGCGTCGATGTTGGTGAACGTCGCCGGCGAACCGGTCAGGCTCGAAGTCCCACTCGCATCGCTGCCCGTGAAGCCGTCCGTACTGCCGAGCCCACTGAGCTGAATCGTCCGCGCCGTCGAGTAAGCCGACCAATCGACGATGTCATTATTGCTACCCCCATCAATCCCGCCTCGCAGCACGAACGCACCTGCCGAGAACACGAAGAGGTCAGCCCCCGCATTGCCATTGAGCTGCGTCTGCGCCGCCGATCCGCTGTTGGACTGAATGGCGAACGTGTCGTTGCCTCCGTTGCCGCTGAATGTGACGGTATCCAAGTCGTTGCTCGTGCCGCCGAAATTGAGGTTGAGCGTGTCGTTGCCGGACCCGGTGTCGACCGTCAGCACGTCGATGCCGTTGTTGAAGGTGATGTCGGTTCCAGAACCGCTGTCGAAGAGACCGTCTAGGGTCGTGGCGGTGATGTTGAGCGTGTCGCCGGTGCTGTCGGCGAAGTCGCGCACGGTCAGCGTGTCGGTCCCGATCTCGCGGGCCGATGCGGACGCGATCACGACCTGCCCCAGAATCGCATCGACTGCGTCGTCGCTCGTCCCGCCCGTCTCTTGGTTGTCATAGACGTTGAACGCGTCGTTGCCTTCCGCACCCGCCAACGTGGCGGTCACGGTTCCCGGCAACGATCGCACGGTCAGCGTGTCGTTCGAGTTGTCTGCGCCGGAGAAGTTACCGGCATCGAGTGTCACGCTGACGAGCGCCTCGGCCCCGGCCGGTCCGGCGGGAGTAGCACCGTCCACGCTGCGCAGGTCGAGCGTGTCGCTCCCCGCGCCGCTGCGGACGGTGAGGCTGGCGAAGCCGCTGAAGAGCGTCGGTTCGAACGTCGCGCTGGTGATGTCCGGATAGACGACCGAGGCACCATCGGTCGCCGTGCCGGCGTTGAGACTGGCGACCGGATCACTGCCGCTGCCGATCACCGACAACGTCGTGATGTCGGCGGAGGGGGAACTGCTGGCGTCAATCAACAGCGAACCGCCGGCACCGACGAACGTCAGCGGCGCGACGTTCTCGAACGACAGGCCGAACTGCCGCGTGGCGAACGTGCCGTCGGTGGCGATTCCCACATTGCCGCTCTTGTTCGTGTCGGAGTTATCCGACGTGTAGACCGCGCCATGACTGGTGGTCAGCAGGAACCGCACCGCGTCGGTCCCGCCGCGGCCGTCGAAATGCACCTTCACGGGGACGGTCGCGTTGTCGTAGCCGGTCAAGCCGGTGAACGTGGTGCTGACATGACTGCCCGGCGCGGTGCTGGTACCGGCGAAGACCGGCAGGCCGCTCGCGGTCTCTTGGATCTCAAGCGTGTCGGCGGGGACGTTGCCGCCGGCCGTGGTGTTGCCGCCGAGCACTTGCAGCGACTTGATGTCGGCGTCGGCACCCTGGAAGACCTGCGTGCCGTCGACGCGCAGTTCTAGATTCGCCCCGTTCTTCTGCACGTTGATCGTGTCACCGGTCAGGTCGAGCGTGGTGAGCGTCGGCTCCAAATCCACGATCAGGTTATAGGTGGTGCCGGTCGGTGTGGTGTTGACTGTCTCGATGCTGGTGTAGCTCACTGTCGCTGCGTTGCCGAAGGACCAAGCGCCGGTGTTGACGCCGCTGACCGTGAGGGCCGACGAGCTAAGGCCAGTGATCGTCAGGTTGAGCACGTCGCCGGGAGCACTCGTCGGGTTCGAGCCGGACACGGAGATCGGCGTGCGCTGTGTCGCAGTCGCGTCTTTATCGGGAGTGATGTTGAACGTGTCGTTCGCACCGTTGCCATTGAACGTGGCGCTGGCCGCGTCGATGTCTCCGGCGAAGTCGAGCTGCCCGCCGCCGCTGTTGTCGGTGTCGACGTTGACGGTCACGGTGCCGTAGCTACTCGAATTGCCGGCTTGAATGAGCGTGCCACTCGGAAGGCTGACGTTCGCACCGGCGCTCAATGTGACTGTCGCGGAGTTCGCGCTGGCGACGATTGTTTCACTCAGGCTGAGCGAGCCCGACGCGCTGACGTTGATGTTGCCGCCTGTGGCCGTAACGCCGCTGATTCCGCCAGTCAGTCCGCCCAGCACGAGGCTGCCAGTGTTGGCGACGAAGACGCCCCCAGTGCCGCCGCTGGCTTCGAGATTGGCAATCGTGGTTTCAAGCGGATCAGCCAGCGAGGCGATGCCAGTCGTCGCCGACAAGATGGCATTGGTCGCAGTGACGTTGTTCGTCGCACCGTTGCCGTCTGTGATCGAGCCGCTCGACGCCGTGAGCGTGGCGGTGTCATCGGCGGTGACCGCACCGATCTGAATACTGCCGACGGTGCTGATAATCGTGACGTCGTTCGTGCCGGTTCCAGTGGCGGAGATCGTGCCGAGCGTCAGGCCATTGGATTCGGTCACAAAAATCGAACCATTGGTGGCAGACGCATTGAGCGTGCTGACTGTCGTGTCGATTTCGTGACTCGCGCTGCTGCCGCCAATCGAGCCATTGGTCGCGGTCAGACTCGCCGTTGTCGCGCTGAGCCTTGTCGAGTTGTTGCCATCGTCCGCAATCGAGCCCGCTGTGATGCTGGCGCTTCCCGATGTCGTGAAATTGTTGATCGTCGCTGTGTCGGATCCGGACACGAACAAATTAGCGGCGAGGCTATCGACCGTGTCGAGCGTGACACTGTCTCCCGCGCCCGCATTGATGGTGAGACTGCCGGTTGGATTCGTGAAATAGACGGACTCAGACAATGTCGAATCAATGTTCGTCTTCCCGTCGGCCGCAGTGCCGTCAGTCAGCGTGATCGTCTCCGCCCCGCCGTTGAACGTGAAGACGCGGTCGGTCGCGCTGAGGTTGTCGGTGATTGGTTCAAGACCGGTGTAGCTGACGACGCGCGTGCTGCCATCGACGATCGAGACCGAGCCATCGTTCGCGTTCGTGAAAGTGTGAGTCACGCTGGTCACGGTGTCGGCGGCCAGAGTCAGCGAATCGCTCGTGCCGCTGCCTCCTTGGAAGTCGACATCGAAGCCGAGGTCTGTCGAGACATCAACGCTCAGGCTGTCGCTGCCTCCCTGGCCTTTGAAGATGATCTTGCCGCCGCCCCCCAATGCTGAAACGGGGATGCTGACGGTCTTATTGCTGTTCGAGAAAACTGCTCCGGCGATGGCTGATCCGAACTGCTCGTTGCCGTCACTGATGACGAGATTCGCGCCGCTGCGACTCACTGAGAGCACGTTGTCTTTGCCCGTGCCGTCGGTGTCTTCGAGGACCAGATCGTTGCCGACGATGCTGGCCGACAGCGTGTTCGGTGCCGCATCGGCTTGAACCTTGAGTGTTGCCTGGCCTTGCGTGAAGACTTCGAACGTGTCAGGGCCGATGGTTTCGTTGGCTCCCTGACTCCAGCCGCTGCCGATGTTGACGGTGTCGCCCACGTTGCGGCGGACTAGCAGCGTGTTGGATTCGTCGCTGATATTGAGCACTTCAGCAAGGTCGAGCGTCAGCGTGTTGTTGCCGCTGCCGGTGATGTCGATGGCTTCGATGCCGACCAATTCGGGGTCGGCGAGCGTCGTCAGGTTGAGCGTGATCCCGCTGCCGTCCAGTCGCAGAGTGTCGCTGCCATTGCCGCCGACGATGTCTGAGAAACTCAGATTGCTGACGGCCAGAATGTCGTCCCCTTCTCCGCCGCGCAGGACGTCGGCTCCGCCGTTGCCGACCAGAGTGTCATTGCCGCGACCGCCGATCATCACATTGGCAGACGAATTGCCGGTCAGCGTCTCACTGGCCGCCGTGCCCGGGTGCGTCACCGTCACCGTGAAGTCACCGCCGAAGAGCACATAACTCTCCCCGGCAGCTGATTTGCCGTTCCCCAACGCGTCGGCCAAGACGGCTCCGATCAGCAGGTCGTCGAAGCCATCGCCGTTCACGTCCCCCGCGCTGCTCAACGAATTGCCGCTGAAGTCAATCCCGTCCGCGCCGAAGATCGTCACTCCGGCCGTCCCGAGACTGGCCAGGTCGAGCGT
>CAZNMS010000256.1:0-12281 GCA_964573505.1 uncultured Planctomycetaceae bacterium
GCGCGAGTTCCCCGGAACTCGCGCTTCACTCAGAAACGCATCGCGAGCTCACGCTCCGAATCGGCTTGCGGCAGCAAGCATCTCACTGTTTGTTGAACCGAGGAGTCTCAAGGATGAGCCCCTGCGAAGGATGTCATGCCGGCTGCTGTCGAGCGTTTGCTGTTCCAGTAACTGGTGCCGACATCCTGCGAATCGAACGCGGTCTCGGATTGAGTTTCTGGGACTTTGCTTGTCGCTGGGCCGACCCCGACGGAGCAATCGCTGCGCACTATGCGCCGCACTTCTTCTTCGAAGACGAGCCGGAAACGCCGTTCGTCATCTCGCTCAGTCACACTGCCAGCAAGTACTTCCCCGGCACGACGAAGTGCCAATTCCTGATGGAGTGCGAGCCCGATGAGCAGCACCAAATGGGGCAAGCGCGATGCGGGATCTATGCATCGCGTCCGCAAGCGTGCCGCGTCTTCCCCGTGAAGTTCAACGAGTCGCGCGAGATCGCCTTCATTCACGAGATCCCGGTTATCAATCGCACCGACGAGCATGAGATCTATGAACTCTGCCCGCGTAATTGGTTGCCGGAAGATCTTGATCCCGTGCAACCGCTGCATGATCTCGTTGTTGCGCAATTCGAAATGCAGCTCTTTCACAATCTGGCGACCGTTTGGAACAAAGCCGCGCGGCCATGGGAATTATTCCCCGAGTTCTTGCACATGATCTACGAGAAGCGAGTGATGCTCGAACCGCAGTCGCACCCGGACGTCATCCCGTTCCCGACGGCTCAAACGAAGTCTGCTCGGCGCGCTGCGTAGAGATCGTCAATTGCCGCTCGTCGTAAGTTGTTGCCGATGCGCTTTGCACATAGCTTCGCGGCATGACTTCACCTGCATCCTCAACCGCTGACTCCGAAGCTGAAGCACGTCTGCTTGAGACGTTGCGCGCCGGAGATCCGGCAGCCTTCGAGACGCTCGTGCGACAGTACGCCGGGCGGATGCTGGCGGTTGCTCGACGCTTCTTTCCTAATGACGCCGATGCGCAGGATGTCGTGCAAGAAGCGATGCTCAGCGCCTTCAAAGCGGTGAGTCGATTCGACGGACGATCGCAGCTCGCAACATGGCTGCATCGCATTGTCGTCAACGCCGCGCTCATGAAAGTGAGAACCCGGCAACGGCATCCTGAAGAGTCGATCGAAGACTTGCTGCCGACGTTTCAGGAAGACCGCCATCAAGCTGCCCCTTGTGCGCGCTGGGAGAACTCGGCGGAGAAATTGGAGCGTGAGGAAACGCAGCAGGTTGTCCGGCAGCAAATCGAAAAACTGCCCGAGTCGTACCGTACCGTCCTGCTGCTGCGCGACATCGAACAGCACGACACCGAAACTGTCGCGCGCATGCTCGATGCAACGCCCGACGCCATCAAAGTGCGACTGCACCGAGCACGACAAGCACTGCGAACGCTGCTCGACCCATACTTCGGGGGACAGCCAACATGTTGAGCTGCGAACAATTGATCGAGTTCCTCAGCGACTACGTCGAAGGCCGATTGCCTCTGACGCAGCGCGCCGCGTTCGAACTGCATCTCGCGTTGTGCCGCGACTGCCGGTCGTACTTACACAACTTCAAAGCAACGATCGAAGCCACTCGCGCTGCATTCGCCGACCCGACCTCAGCCGTTCCTGAGAGCGTTCCGGAAGAACTCGTGCAGGCCATCTTGAAGGCCACTCGCGGCTAAGGCAGCGTTGCGTAGGTTGGACGCCTACGTCCGACAGCGACGCAGCA
This sequence comes from uncultured Planctomycetaceae bacterium, assembly GCA_964573505.1. Classification (GTDB taxonomy): domain Bacteria; phylum Planctomycetota; class Planctomycetia; order Planctomycetales; family Planctomycetaceae; genus AM-0621. The sequence continues at coordinate 1,770 of CAZNMS010000256.1, forward strand.
CGGACGTAGGCGTCCATTCGACGAACTCGCGAAGTTCTTCGCTGACAATCCCTCAGAAGAGCAGCCGCTGCATGCGTCCCGCTGCCGACGTTTCTTCATCCGCTTTGAAGGGGCGCTGAGGTCGCTTGCGAGCAATGCCCGCCTGATCCGGACTACGGAGCCGCGCCCGATGCTGCTGCGAAGAGCTTGTCGTTGTAGGTTTAAGTACCCATTGAAGAATCGTAGCGGCAGATGCTGACGCACTTTCGACAGCCTTCGGAATTGGCCCGCCGTTTGCCTTAGTCCTCAATCGCCTGCCATAGCGGCAGCAGCCAACTTTGACGGCGACGCCTCTTGCGACTCGCTCAAAGTGGCAGAACACCTTCATACGGTCATCTCGATTTCTGAGGAGTCCCGATCATGGCATTCCGTTTTGACAAGCTCACCGTGAAGGCTCAGGAAGCAGTGCAACGCGCTCAGCAGCTCGCTGAAGATCGCGGGCATTCACAACTACTGCCGCTGCATTTGCTCGCTTCGCTATTGGATGAAGAGCAAGGGCTCGTGCGACCGCTCGTGCAGAAGATTGGTGCGAACCCCGCACAACTGCGATCGGCGTGCGATGTTGAACTCGGGCGCTTGCCGAAGGTCTCGCGGCCCGATTTTCAGGTCGGAGCAAGCCCGCAAATCCTGCAGGTCTTTGATGCCGCTCAGAAGCTCGCCGATCAGATGAAAGATCAGTTCGTCTCGACCGAGCACCTCATGATTGGGCTCGTGCAGTCGGAGGGCGATACGAAGAAGTTGCTCAATCTGCACGGTGTTGGCGAGCATGATGTGCTCAATGCTTTGAAGACGATTCGCGGCGGGCAGACCGTCACCGATCAAGCTCCCGAAGATAAGTATCAAGCGCTGCTCAAGTACGGGAAGGATCTCGTTGAACTCGCGCGGCACGGCAAGATTGATCCCGTCATCGGTCGAGATGCCGAGATCCGGCGCGTCATTCAAGTGCTGTCGCGACGTCGTAAAAACAATCCCGTGCTCATCGGCGAACCGGGTGTAGGAAAAACTGCTATCGTTGAAGGACTCGCGCATCGCATCGTGATGGGCGACGTCCCGCAGAACCTCAAAGACAAGACCGTCGTCGCGCTCGATATGGGCGCGCTCATCGCCGGAGCGAAGTATCGCGGCGAGTTTGAAGACCGACTGAAAGCCGTGCTCCGCGAAGTCACCGAAGCGGAAGGCCGAGTGATCCTCTTCATCGACGAACTACATACGGTCGTCGGTGCCGGAGCGTCGGAAGGAGCAATGGATGCATCAAACTTGCTGAAACCGGCATTGGCGCGCGGCGAGTTGCATTGCGTCGGAGCAACGACGCTCGACGAATACCGCAAGCACATCGAGAAAGATCCCGCGCTCGAACGGCGCTTTCAACCGGTGCTCGTTCAAGAGCCGACCGTCGACGACACGATCTCGATCCTGCGCGGACTGAAGGCGCGGTACGAGTCGCATCATGGAGTTCGTATTACAGACGACTCGTTAATCTCTGCGGCGACATTGTCGGATCGCTACATCTCGGATCGCTTCTTGCCGGATAAGGCGATTGATCTCGTTGATGAAGCGGCGAGCCGACTGCGAATGGAGATCGACTCGATGCCGACCGAGATTGATGAAGCGACTCGGCAACTGACGCGGATGCAAATCGAAGCAACGGCGCTCGCTGCGGAAACGAGTGCTGATAGTCGCGACCGACTGGCCGATCTCCGCAAGCAGATCGCGGATCGCGAAGAGTCCGTGAAGCAGCTCAAGGCAAAGTGGCAGTCCGAAAAGGATGTCATCTCGAAGGTGCGTCCGCTCAAGGAAGACATCGAGAAGCTGCGAACGGCTTACGAAAAGGCGTTTCACAAAGCTCAGCAAACGCATCGCAACGAAGACTTCGTCGAAGCCTTCGAGGCCGAGAAGCGCATTAAGCAAGCGGAAGCGCAACTCGCGGAACTCGAAACGAAGTTTGGTGAGATCAACGCGTCGCAAGGCGAGCGCATGCTGCGCGAAGAGGTCACTGCTGAAGACATTGCGAAAGTCGTCAGCACTTGGACCGGCATCCCAGTCAGTCGCATGCTGCAAAGCGAGAAAGAGAAACTGCTCTCGATGGAAGAAGACTTACATCGCCGCATCATGTCGCAAGACGATGCCGTGCGAGCGGTCTCGGATGCGGTGCGACGGTCGCGATCGGGCTTGCAAGACCGCAATCGTCCGATCGGCTCGTTCATCTTCTTAGGCCCGACGGGTGTCGGAAAAACGGAACTCTGCAAAGCACTCGCCGAGTTCTTGTTCGACGACGAACGCGCGATGGTCCGTATCGACATGAGCGAGTTTATGGAGAAACACTCGGTCGCGCGGTTGATCGGTGCGCCTCCGGGCTACGTCGGCTACGAAGAGGGCGGCAAGCTGACGGAAGCGGTGCGACGTCAGCCGTACTGCGTGATCCTGCTTGACGAAATCGAAAAGGCGCATCGCGACGTCTTCAATGTCTTGCTGCAACTGGTTGATGACGGACGATTGACCGACAGTCACGGCCGCACGGTCGACTTCACGAACACAATCGTCGTGATGACGTCCAACATCGGCAGCCAGTCGATCATGCAACTCGCTCAGACTCGAGGACACAACGACGAAGGCGCGATTCACGAAGCCGCAATGGCCGCGCTGCGTAAGGAGTTCTTGCCCGAGTTCCTCAATCGAGTCGACGAAGTGATCGTCTTCCATCCGCTGACTCACAAAGAGATTCGCAAGATCGTCGACCTACAATTGACGAAGCTCGAACGGCAACTGGAAGAGAACGGTTTCGGACTCGTTGTTACCGACGACGCGCGCGATCAACTGGCCGAAGAAGGTTACGACCCAGCCTACGGGGCTCGACCTCTGAAGCGAGTGATTCAACAACGTCTGCAGAATCAACTCGCGCGGCAGTTGCTAGCCGGTCGCTTCGAAGCGGGCACCGAGATCGTCGTCGACGGCAGCGACGACGGTTTCAAGTTCTCAACGCGGGCACGCATGAAGCAAGCGTCGTAATTTGGATGTCTCGCAGAGATCGAGTCTCGTCCTTAATTTGCTCGAATGTCAGCCGCCTCGTGCAACGTCGTGACAAGAGGAGGGCGATCTCACAGTGATTGAGTGATGTGAGGAGTGAATCATGTCGCTGCTAGGACTTGGCGCTTACACGTTTGGCGATGCCGCACAGTTGACGGGACTTAAGCGGCGGCGGGTGCGCGAGTGGTTTCGCGCACATCCGGAGAAGTCGGTGTCTGCCGTCTTCCGACGTGACTTCGAAGACGAGACGAGCGAAGAACTTCTGAGTTTTCTTGATTTGGTAGATGTGTTTGTTGCTGGACAACTGCGGCAATCGGGATTGGCGTTGCAAACATTGCGAAGGGTCTACCAGACGTTGCAGCAAGACTTCGGTGTCGAGCATGCCTTTAGTCGGCGCGAACTGCTGACTGATGGAAAGCAGGTCTTCCTATCGGGACTAGATCGTCATGGACGAAACGAAGTCGTCGAAGTGCTCACCCGTCAAAAAGCCTTTCCGAAGATCATTCTGCCATTCTTGAAGCGGCTCGAATTCGACGGCGAAACGAACATGGCAATGAGATGGCGGATCGCTGAAGGAGTGGTGCTCGACCCGCAGATTTGCTTCGGCAAGCCGATCGTCACGTCAAGCGGGATTCCGACTTACGTGCTGGCTCAAGCAATGAAGGTGAATCAAGACGCGGAGTTGGTTGCCAATTGGTATGGCGTGACGCCTCGAGACGTTGCCGCAGCCATCGCGTTTGAAACGAGGCGAGCGGCATGAACTTCTTCTTCGACCGCTGCATGTCGCAGCGTTTGTGTCGAATGGTTGCAGCACTTGAAGCCGGTGCCCATCAAGTCACACATCACGATCTAGACCCTCGGTTTACTCAGACCACTCCCGATATTGTTTGGATTACTGAGCTATCGCGTGCCGCGCTTCGACCCGTCGTGATTACCGGCGATGTTCGAATCTTAAAGCGGCCCGATGAAGTCGCTGCCTTGAAGGCGTCGGGATTGACGTTCTTCTTCCTTGCCGATCAGTGGAGCAAATTCTCGATTTACGAGATGGCATGGAAGTTCTTGAAGGTGTGGCCGGAGATCATCGCTGCCGCAAAAGTAAAAGAACCGACCGTTTTCGAAGTACATGGCGGGAAGTCACTGAAAGTTGAAGCCTATTCGCGGACATCTCTCGTCACGAAGCGATGATGGGATTCCCGACTCCCATGTAACCGCATGTAGTCAGTGTCGAAGTCGGAATCGCGATTTCAGCGCAAGATGCTTGTAGGTTTCCGGCCTGCGATCATGCCGTTCACGATGAGGGCCAACATGAAATCAGCCGCGAAACGAGAAACTTCAAAGAGTCGCGTGCAGCCGGAAGGAGACTTTGATGGTGCATGGAAAGAAGCACTGCGAAACCACTTGCGAGCCATACTCGCGGTCTACTTCCCCGACATCGAGCCGCTCATCAATTGGGAAGTCGAACCGGTATGGCTCGACAAGGAGTTGAGTCGAGTCATCGGGCGAGCAAAGGCGAAGGCTCGCGTTGTCGACTTGCTCGTGCGCGTGCAGATGGTTTCCGGCGAGCCATTGCAATTGCTGTTACATGTCGAGGTGCAGACGTCCGCAGAATCAAACTTTGCAGTCCGTCTGGCTGAGTACAACGGCGGCTTGAAGTACGTGCTGCATGAACGAGTCGTGACACTTGTCATCTTGGGCGATTTGAATCCGCACTGGATGCCGGAAGAAGATCGATTCGAATGCGGAGGTTTCTTGAGCCATCACCGCTTTCCGCTGTGCAAGCTTGTGACTCGGCTCGCTAATGACTGGAAAGACAATTGGTCGTTGCCGGTCATATTGGCTCGTTCGCAAGTTGAAGCCTTGCAAACGCGAGGCGACCCCGAGGGGCGATTGGCCGCGAAATACCGACTCATTCGACGGTTGTTTGAACTCGGACTGCAACGCGAAGAGATTCAGTCGCTCTACACATTGATCGATTGGATGATGCGACTCAGACCCGATCTGGAAGCGGAACTCAATCAACGAATCGTTCTTCTCGAACAGGAACAACACATGCCCCATATGACTTCGATGGAAAGACAAGGCTTTGAACGAGGCAAGCAGGAGGGATGGCAAGAAGGCAAACAAGAAGGATGGCAAGCAGGACGATGCGGATTGTTGCTTCAGCTCTTAGAGAATCGCTTCGGCGCTTTATCCGCAGCGATGAAGCAACAGATCGACTCGCTCTCAGCAACTCGCGTCGATGCTCTGACTTCGGATTTCTTCAAGTTGAGTTCGCTCAGTGACGTTCAACATTGGCTTGAGGGGCAAGCTCAACGAAGAGATCAATGAATTGCGACAATGGTTGCGGCGTTGATGTGCGGACGGAGCTTGAAATCGCGCTTTGGGTTTCTTCGCACTCGCTCCCTGCCTTCGGTCTATGTGCGGGCTATAGTCCCGACCTCTTTGCGAGTCCGAATTTGGGCGATGGAGCTAGCACCTCGCCCGTGACTAACTGAGGTCGAGGAATGAACTCTGAAGTTGATGCCCCCACTGATGCAGCGATTGCAGAGTTGAAGTCGCTCGGGGCGCGTGTGATCGAGGATGCCGGTCGAGTGCAGTTGATTGATCTCTCCGAATGCCAATTCGGCAACGAGGAAATCGCACTGCTTCGCTCGTTCCCGCAACTCCGCAGTCTGGTGCTTGCTGATACCGACATCACCGACGACGGCCTAAAAGTTGTTGGCGAACTGACGAGTCTTGAAACGCTCGATCTGTCGACGACTCAAGTGACCGATGCGGGACTGCTGCATCTCGTCGGCCTGACGCGGCTCGACATGCTGATTCTCGGAGGCTGCCGCATTCGAGACGCCGGGCTCGCCGCGCTGCGTAAGTTGTCCTCGCTGCGAATGCTCATTCTGTCGGACACCGAGATCACCGACGCCGGTTTGGCGGAGGTCGGCGAGTTGAGTCAGCTTCGCGATCTCAATCTCGATTACACGAAGGTCACCGACGCAGGCATTCCGCATCTTTCAAATCTCAAGGAACTGGAACTGCTCGGATTGGTGTTCTGCAAAGGGATCACTGATACCGGGCTGATGTTTCTGAGATCGCTGACGAACCTGCATGTGCTCGATGTCGGCACGACGATGGTCACTGCAGAGGCCGTTTCGGACTTGCAGAAGTATCTGCCGGATTGCTTCATCGCGTTCACGCCGGACCCGCTGTTGGAAGCGATCGAGAAGTACAACGGCGATCTCGTCACAGCGTTGAATGCGATCGGCAAAGTGGAACTCGGTTCGACCGGCGAGATCACGAAAGTCCGCATCGATCAGGCACAACTCACGCGGGCGGGCCTTGAGTACCTCAAGCGTTTCGATCACCTCGAAGATCTCGGGCTCTATCACCATCGAGAGTTGCCGGATTCAGGGCTCAAGCATCTGCGTCATCTGAAGGTGCTTAAGAAGCTCGGGTTGCTCGGCACGAACATCACTGAAGAGGGCTTGAAGTACATCGCCGATTTGCCGGCATTGCAGGTGCTGAATCTTTCTTACACCTCGATTACCGATCGCAGTTTGGATCACCTCGCCAAACTCTCGCATCTCGAGGAACTCTTTCTCGGCGACACGCTTGTCACTGATGGGGGGCTCGCGCATTTGGCATCGCTGACGGAGCTCAAAGGGCTCGGCCTCAGCGGCACGCGGATTCATGGGCACGGGCTGAAGCACTTGTCGAAATTGCAGTCTCTGCAACGCATCGGCCTCAGCGGCACACTCATCAACGACGACAGTTTGCATCACGTTGCCGGGCTGCAAAGTCTGACGGCTTTGAGTTTGCGAGGAACGAACATTTCGGACCGTTCTTCACATCAGCTAGTGCAGCTCAAGAATTTGGAAGTCCTATGGCTCGATCGGACGCGGATTACGGAGGATGGGTTGCGCTGGTTGAGCGAACTTCCGCAACTGAAGGAATTGGGACTGCGAAACTGTCCGGTTGAAGATGGATTCCTTGCAATCGCAGCGTCGATGAAAGAACTCGCGGTTCTGAATATCTTCGGAACGCAGATCTCGGAAGCAGCGGTTTCGGCGCTCAAGACGCTGCTGCCGCGATGCGAAATCATTCGTTAGTTGCGGCGGCGTTCGCGTTTCAGTCTCTCGTTTTCTTGTTAGGCGATTGGAGCGCTAACGAGTTCGTGTGAGTCGCTCGGTTGAGTGACGCACGTCTTCGGCGTGCTTGATGATTTTTGTCGGAGATTGCTTTTGTCCTCTCGCGGAGCGGTAGGCGCGACAGACATTGATGCGGAGCAGACACTAGACGCTTCAGACCACTTCGGGGCCGATATGACGACCTTGCTCAAACCTAAAGGCGGCGGACGACCAATTGTTGTCGACAAGCCGATCATCCTGATTGGTCGCCATCCCGACTGTGACATCATCATTGAGTCGAGTCCGAAGATTTCCCGGAAGCACTGCTGTGTAGCGCGCGTTGACGAACGATGTTTTGTCCGCGACCTCGAAAGCATGAATGGCATTTGGGTCAACGGGCATCGCGAGTTGCACAACGTCGAACTGTTTCCCGGCGACGTGCTGATGATTGGAGACGTGCAATTTGACGTCGTCACGATGAAGCCCGCGAAACCTGCGAATCGAGCACCGACTCCGAAGCCGGAGCCGGCACCGAATCAGACGGTAGAAGTTCCCGATCGTAAGACGGTTGAACTCGACTCGGACGAGAAGCCCGAGTTCTTTGACGAAGAGATGCTGCGTAGCGCCGATGCGAGTGAGGCGATCAAGTTCACGGAGTCGCTCTCGCTGCCATTCGTTGACGACGAGAGCGGAGAAGGTCGCCCCGTCGCCATGCTCAACGACGACTAAGAGCCGTCGTTATGGAGGCGGTGATTCATTACCGCTTTGGTCTTCGGCGGAGCCGTCTTCGTTTTTTGCACGCTGCAATTCGTTTCGCTCACGGTCATTGATGAGCTGACGCGACGAGTTTCGCTCGCTGCAAGACGGGCCGAATGACGCATACAGCGCGGTTTGCTCGACTTCGGATGTTGGGCTACTTTCCCGCCCCTTTTCCGCAGTTTTTCGCCCTTGCGATGCACGTTGGCGATGTGTGGATTTCTTTGTGTGGGTTCTCGTTAGGAGCAAATCTGAGTTATGGCTACGGAACGTACTCTCGTCCTTTTTAAGCCCGATGCTGTTCAACGCCGATTGGTCGGCGAGCTTTATTCGCGTTTCGAACGCAAGGGGCTCAAGGTTGTGGGCCTGAAGTTGTTGAAGGTCACTCCTGAGCTGTCGAAGCAGCATTACGCCGAGCACGTCTCGAAGCCGTTCTATCCGATGCTCGAAGAGTTCATCACATCGGGGCCGATCGTTGCTTTGTGTCTCGAAGGACCGGAAGCCGTCTCGGTTGTGCGCGGCATGATGGGACCGACGAATGGTCGCGCTGCAGCACCGGGAACGATTCGCGGCGACTACGGCGTGAGCCGCCAAATGAATCTCGTGCATGGCAGCGATAGCACCGACGCGTCTGCTCGCGAGATCGCGATCTACTTCAAGCCGGAAGAACTGATCGCCTACGAGCCGACGCTCGGCGGTTGGGTTTGCGCGCCGGACGAGAAGTAAGCGAACCCGGCAAAGGGCTAAAACGAGTACTCGAAAGGTCACAACATCAACTGCGGCCTTCGAGTACTCGCAACAAATTGAGGACGACATGACCACTCACGCGAAGACCAAAGAACGAGTCTTTGTTTTGGCCGGACTCTTGTTGTGTGCCGTTAGCGGCTGCGGCGAGCGAGAGTCGAAGACCATTCGCAATGCGCGAGCGCAACTCAAACGGATAGCCGAGACACTCGATCGTGAGACCACAAAGGCCGGCGTCTATGTCCGCGAGAAGGCTGATGACATCAAGGAGTCCGATCCGTGGGGCACTCCGATCAAAATCGCATATGAGCAAGGCGGCGTCGCCGAGAACGTCGTCGTCCAATCGGCCGGACCCGATCAGAAATGGGGAACACCGGATGATCTCTCTGCATACTGCGTAGCGATGAATTTCAAAGGCATCGGTGAGGGCATCAAAGAAAACGCGGAGGAAGTTGCTAAGCAGACGGCAAAGGGATTCGTAAAAGGTGCCGTTGAGGGGATGAAGGAATCATTACCCCGGCGCAAGAAGGAGGCCGATGAAGGCGAAGGAAAACCGTCGGACTCAAATCCCCCAGATGATGCTTCCAACTAAGACGACAATCGGTCGGCAGCACATTGAAAGTACTCGTTATGGCCAATCTCAACTTCGTAGCGCCCGAGGCGATCGGGCTTGATCCGGCTCGCTGGGCTCAGGCTTGCGGGCTCATGACGAAGTGGTGTGAGAGCGGCGCGATTCCCTCGGCGGGCTTAGTTGTGGGTCGAGGCGGCAAAGTCGTCGCGCCGCGTTTGTTCGGGCATCAGCGAATCGATGGCAGTCAGCCCATTCGCAATGACGCTGTGTTTTTAATTGCATCCATCACTAAGCCGATCGTCTGCGCGGCGGTGCTGATGTTGATCGAGCGCGGCGAGTTATCGCTGTCGGACAAAGTCATCGACGTCGTGCCCGAGTTCGGGAAGCACGGCAAGAACGGCGTCACGGTTCGCAACCTCATGACGCATACGTCGGGCTTGCCGGATATGGTCGCGAACAACATCGAGCTGCGGCAGAAACACGCTCCGATGTCTGAGTTCGTTGCAGCGGTCTTCGAAGAGTCGCTCGCATTCGGGCCGGGTAAGGGAGTCAGTTATCAGAGCACCGGCATCGCGATCCTCGGCGAGATCATCCTGCGCATCACCGGGCAAAGCTGTCAGAGTTTCTGTCGCAAAGAGATCTTCGAACCGCTCGGCATGACCGACAGTTGGCTCGGTGTCCCGGCGCAGTGGTTCGAGGGCAGCGATCCAATCGCCAATCGCATCGCCGAACTGCGAGTGCCGGAAGCTCAAGCTCAAGACGATTGGAACTGGAATAGTCGTTACTGGCGCATGCTCGGCGCACCCTGGGGCGGCATGCTGACGACACCGGCGGACCTCGCGCGGTTTTGCTTGATGATGCTTGATCGAGGACGCGGGAACGACCGGCAGATTCTCTCGCCCGCCGCCGTTGAGGCAGCGACTCGCAATCAATTGGAGTTCATGCCCGATGTGCCCGAGACCGATCGTCGCTGCAAAGGATGGGGCCTCGGCTGGCGCCTAAATTGGCCGGCACATAGCGCGAACTTCGGAGACTTCTTAGGCCCGAAGACCTACGGCCATTGGGGAGCGACCGGCACCGTTATGTGGCTCGACCCCGACACAAAGTCGTTCTGCGTCTTGCTGACAACGCAACCTCAAGAGCCGAATGGTTCGTACCTCTCGCGCATGTCAAACGCAGTCGCTGCGGCCTTCGTGTGAGTTTTGAAGTTGCGTTGTTCGATGTGGAGTGCGGCGATTCATCGCCGCTTTGGGTTTG
>CAZNMS010000257.1:0-12262 GCA_964573505.1 uncultured Planctomycetaceae bacterium
CAACTCAGCTCGTTCTTGTAGCTGCCAGTCGTTGGTCCCGACGGGACAAGCTCGCCGGAGACCGTGCTGGAATGCCGGTTACACCCAATTCGTTTAACGGCAAGCCGAAGGCGACGGCAAGAGGACGGCTTGCGATCAAGACAAACGCCGACGCCTTCGGCTTGTCGTTAAGCAAGTCCGTCTGCACCGCGAGAAGTAACACTGCCGAGAGCGACCATCGTCCGCGCATGAACTCATCGCAGCCAATTTCTTCCCGTCTTTGATTAGCGTCGATTAGTGCCGATTAGCGTTCCCCGCTTCTTCTGTTTTTCTCGCTCCCCGTCGCAGTGCTTCGAGAATGTTGCCGTTCCGCCTCGATGCGTTGCCGCGAGGCAACGGTGTTGCCGAGACGCATCACTGTTGCCGCCGCTCCTCACGGCCTCTTCGAAATGCTGCAAGTCCTTTGCTGGTAGGCCATTGATGAGACCCAGCAACCTGCAAACAACCTGAATTCAGCTTCTGGCATTCAGCGTGCTTTACATCCCGACGTTGCGATCACCGCCTGCTAACGACTCGGGAGACTGAATCATGCTGCTCCAGAAACTGCTCAAGGACGAATCGGGATTCCTCATCGCGGGCGAACTCGTGTTGGTCTCAACCATCCTGACATTGGGCATGATCGTCGGCCTGACTTCAGTTCGGCACGCTGTCGTTCAAGAACTCGAAGACGTTGCCGACAGCTACTACGCCGTGAACTCCGGTCATCGCTACAGCAACCTCGATACGGGCAAAGTTTGGAGCGGCAGCAGCAGTCCAACTTCCGGCAGCCATGACATCGCCGGCGGCGGGTATTAATTCTGACACAGTCTTCTCTCCGAGTTCTCTCGGTCCTGCGACGCTCGGCATGACTGGCGGCCAAAGGCTGTAGCAATTCTAACAGCCTCGCCTCGCGTTCAAGTTCCTCGGGTTTCATTCCATTCTCGTAACGCCATCACTTCACACTCAGCGACGGAAGGCACTCATGATCGAGTTGCTCCGAAAACTGGCTCGCGACTGTGTCGGATCGTCGATCTCGACCGAGATGTCGCTCGTCACCTCCGTGACGGTCGGAGCGCTCGTGATGGGAATGGGCAACTTCTCCGCGACGATCAAGAAACGCTTTGAGGTCGCGAATGAAACTCAAGCCCTCTCGATGACTGCGATCGAACGCGAGAAGGCCGCCGAAGAAGCCGACCGCCGCATGAAGTTCGAAGAGCGCAAGGAACAGCTCGACAAAGAACGCGCCGAGCGTCGAGGAAAACTCGACGCCCTCAGCGGCCGGTAAGAGTCCCGATCGACATCCCCTACTGAGCGACTCAGCAAGTTCGAGCGACTTTCGCATGCAGCGGCACGCGCACGTCGCGAGGGAGATCGAACGCAACTCACAGACTTCGCTTCAGCTGCCTGAATCCATTGGCAACAAGGGCGGGGTGTTCCGCTTTCATGCCTATCACCTTGCATTGTGTCGTTCGGATTACAGAGTGATTGAGCTGTCGCGTTATGACGTCATGTGGGAGACAACGTCGATTGTCGAATCGTCCAAGTAGCATCAGACAATGCGTGCCGCTCGCTCATCTTCGTGTCGGGCTAGTTCGCGATATTGGTCGGCAATGTGACGCAGCGACCTCGCGACGAGGGGCCACTCATCTTGGCTTGCAGTGGCGTAGCGATCGTACTTGCTCGCGATGTTTCGTTCGGTGTCGCCATCGTCTGTCACCCCTAGAGTTCTGATGCCCACCTTGTTGAATGCTCCCATCTCGAAGCCGCTCATCACTTCGGGGGTATTTATTTCTTCAAGCACATCCTTGACGGCATCCGACGGCCACTGATTGCTATCGGCCTCCGGCTCTTGTTCACGCGCCAGCAGGTTTCCAATCTCAACGTCGCAAACTTGAAGATGCCCAGTGGCTCGACATCGCTCGCGAGCAATGTTGATCCAATGGCTGAGTTCATCAGCGTCGATCTCGCCGCTTTCCTGAGTGCCCGGTAGCCGCAGATGTTCGTGCCATTGTCTCTGGAGGCTCTGCAACGCGGCACAACGACCTGCCTCCAATTCAGGCGAAAGCTCGTTTAATGATCCCACTTCCGTCTTTGATCGGTAGATGCCCTGAATCAGTTGCGCGAAGTTCGTGCCATCGCGGGACAGCATCTTGATCAGTGTCTGCGGTGTCGTTTCCGAATGTTCGAACGCCCCGAGGAATGCAAATTCCATAGCCGCAAGCCGAGCTTCATCAACGGACGATTGTTGCTGCAGGTACTTAATGAGTTCTCCAACACCCCAACGGACGAAGGTCCCATCCAGATTCACGTTAGCTTCTACAACAGTTGATTGAGCATTGATCACAGCATCGAGCACAAGAAAGACGAGATCGGTTTCCACCACAGGCGACTTGTCGATCGCGGATTGAACCAACTGCAAAGCACACAGCGGTCTCTGATATCTCACCAATGATTCCGCAGCGAACTTCAGATCTTCGGCATCGGAATAGACGCCCTGATAAGCGGAGCAGCGAGACCAATAGGCTCGTTGCGTTTGGGCCGACAGACTTTCCAACAGGTTCCAGACTCGACGGTCATCAACGTTACTAACGGGAAGCTGGGCGAGAAAGATTCCGATTTGCTCTGAACTCCAGCCGTCCCAAGTTTGCGCCTCGATCCAACCCCATCCGCGAATCGAGAACAGGGCAGAGAGCAGTCCCCTCGCGAAGACTCTTTCTCGTTCGTCAGAAGCCGTCAGCCAACTTGGGATGAACGCTTTGTGGTCGATAGCGATCTCGGATATCCCTGCTGTCCTACCAACTATGTACGGAGATTTCGCCGACTCGAGCAGTTCTCGAATTCCACTGACGCCTGATTGCGCGAAGAGACCGCGAAGTTCCGCCACGCACAATTGCTCCACAATCGTTTTCTTCTCGTCGAAGCTCAGCTTTTCACGCGCGATCGGAAGGTCCGGGGAGTCCGCAAAGAGCCAAGCAATGCGTTTAGCGAGGGACTGCGATTCGAAACGACTAAGTACCGTTTCCAAGACCTCAAGCTCGGCGGACGGCATTGCCCACGCGGAAGTCTCAAATCGGCGATGGCGCGTGATCATCGTTCGTAAGGCGGTCACGATTTCTGCTCGCTGTTCGTCGGTAAAACTCTCTCGATCAAGGCTCTGCAATACCTGCAGAACTTCACCGCGAAGCCCATCTGGAAACCGCGCGATGTTGTCGATGACTGACTTCACGCGGTCTGGATCAGTCCCAATCAAGGGCACGATCATCGCTCCATAACGAGCTTCCTTATCGCGCGTGATTTGAGGGGTTGAGTCGGCTCCAAAGTCCTCAGCCCAGTTTCTCCAACGCGGTCGATGTGTGTCCGAGCAAATTCCATGAGGATCTGGAAGTAAAGCTACAAGCAGACGCCAACCAGTTTGGGGAAAGCGTTTGACGATTCTCTTTAATGCCTTCTCTTGCTGGTCGATCGTCGCACCGGTTTGGCTGCACCACGGCAAGAAGACATGCAACAGGCTCCTGAATGCTGTGTTACTCCAGTTGCCCGGAACTACAGACCGCTCGGCGAGATCGGCGAGGATTGCGACGGTCCAGCCAAAGACATCAGTGGGTGCCCAAGCCAGCGTTTCCAATGCCCACAACAAGGACGCGTGATAACAGCGACCGAACATCGGTTGCCCGCCCGCCGACTCCTTGAATAAGCCGAGCGACGCCGGTTCCGACTGTTGGAGATCCGTTTCGAGTGTCGTAAGAAATACATCCGGGGCCGCCTCAGCCAACAGCGGCAAGACATCATTCAGCGACGCCCAATCCTTCCAACTCGACACAGACGAGAACAACCTGTGAACGATGCGCTCGCTGCGGTCCTCAGGTCGAAGCGAGTCATCGACTCGCGCTTCGGAACTGCGCGTAGCCAAGAGAGCGACAGACTCGGCCAAACCTTGCCGCAGTTCGGCTGAATGCACCGCAACGATTCCGAAAAGAGCCGCTCTCCAGCGATCTTCATGCGGGATCTGTAGTTCTGGATTCACTGTCCCCAAGACATCGAGCACTGCTTGTTCGAGGGCATCGAGATCACGAGCCGTCAAGTTCTCAGCCAACAGCAACCATGAATCATCGCGCGACGTGAGGCTCCAAGTCGCTCCGATCTTCAGTAACGGCGAATCCGCCATCTTTCGCAGCCGTGCCGCGCGATCCAGCATCTCATCGGGAGTCTGCTTTCCCAGACTTGCCAGCACCGCCAAGTCTTTCGGGTTGTTGTCGTTCCAGCCTCCGGCCAGCAAGAACGGGATCATCTGCCGCGCGTCGTCATCCTTTGCCCAATCAGGTCGATGGGGCTGTGGGAAAACTGACAGCCGTCGTTTGAGTGCTGACAGGCTTCGACGACAGTCCTCTGCAATGCGACGAGCTTTCTCGCGAGGCTCGCCTCGCGAGCCAAAGTCCAATGTCTCCAACAACTTCTCAAGGTCGGCTCGACGAGGGTTCGGCAACTCGATGACACCGGATTGCGTCCTCAGAAATCGCTCCGAACACACAATCGCTTGATGCCCGTTTCGAGTGGCCTCAGCCATGAACTCGGAATCGGTGGACTCGCTCAGCAATTTGGGATGAGTAATCAAAGTCAGCGGCAAGTCCGTTGCACAGAGATCGCGCCACGCCGCCAACGACTCGACGATGACCAATCGCGACTCAATCAATTCTCGTTCGAGCTCACTCAGACCGGCGATGAACGCGGCAACGAAGTCGAGCACATCACGAGGATTCGAGGCTTCGAAAGCGATGACGCTCGGGCGACTGGGATTCAATTCCGGCTCGGTCGTATTGGTGTTGCCTTCGTCCTTCTGAGGTAAGCCGAGTGCCGCACGGAATTGGCCGACCTCTTTCTCGCGACTCGCCAGAAAGACTTCGGGCGGAAGTTGCGGCAAGGTCGACGCTCTGAGATTCAACCAGAACGTTTCGATGTCTTGCACGTCCTTTGGCTTGAGGCCGGCTCGTTGCGCAAACCATGCATCAACTGCGGGTGCCAATTCCAACCACTGCTCCAAGTCGGATGAGTCCAGCACGCGCACGTCGAGCCATTTGCCTTCGCTGAGTTTCTCGTCGCGCCATTTCTTCTTGGCGGCGTTGTCCCATTTCCTTGCTGTCACATAGACAAAGCTGAGATGACGACCTTCATCAGGTCGAAGCGCCTTCGTGCGTGCGGCGTAGTCTTCATTGGCTTTCTGTTGCACGTCCTTTCGAACGCTCAACTCCCAACCGCTATGCCCTTCAGGAACGATTTCATGCCCTAATGCAGTTTGCACGAGCCCGTCCCAATCGTGTCGCTGAACTCCTTCGCCGCCCGAAAAGCGAACGAGACCGGGTTGACGAACGGTGGCTCGAATGAGTCGGCGAATCACGATTGGCAAGAGTGACGGCGCATCCCAAGTGTCAGCCCACTGTTCGATGCGTCGCTCAGTCATCCAGACGCGATGCCAATTCGGTGACACGGACAAACTTGTTTGATTGGTCAGTCCGGCAACGGTGCGAACTCGCGGTACCCGCTTCGATGTTGACGGCTTCGCGATTACGAGACGGTTCGTTTCAGCCGCTGCCAACTCAATGAATCGGCGAGCCTCCGCAGAGTCGGAGTCGTGCTTCAAAGCACGCACATAATCCGCAAGCACTGCTGGATCCTGAGGCGGCGGAAGCAACCCACGCTCCACTTTACTGAGATTGCCTTTGTCGATGCCGTTGATGCGCGCGAATTCGGTGAGCGTCAGTCCGAGAGCTTCACGACGCGCTCGAAACGCTTCGCCGAATCTTCCCGTCAGGCTCGTGCCGGTCTTCTTCGCAGTCTTCTTTCTTGCCATGTAGCTGTCTCCGTTGTATAAGAATACAACGACAGCATGAGATCTCAAGTCGTTGTATCCAAAAACAACGATATCTGAATCATCTTTTGAATTACGCTGCTTTTTTCATTCGAGTCGATGCATTCGATTTCAGGCCACCCGAGAATTGCGACTAAATAAATGTCTCATGCAGTCCCTGTTAGCGACGATGATTGGATCGCAGGCATGTCCCGAGCCGGGCAGCAATCGTTCTCTGTCTCGGAACTAGCGGCACAATCGGGACTGTCACAGGACTCGGTTCATCGGGCGATTAACCGGTTGATCGAGAGCGGGCGAGTCGTCCGTTTGCAGCGCGGGAGATATCTCGTCGCGCCCCCGAGTGCCGCAACGGTCGCTTCAAGCCCGTCCGAAGGCCAAGTACTTCGAGCTCTCATCACTGATCGCGGCGGCCAATACCAACTTTGTGGCGCGATCACGTTTCAACGCTACGGCTGGGACGACCAAATCCCCCAGCGAGTCTCGGCCTACAACACCATCTACTCAGGAGAGAAACAGGTCGGCACGGCATGCTTCAACTTCATCAGAGTCTCTGAAGAGCGACTGGGAGGCACCTTGGCGACAAATACAACCGATGGCGCGGAGCTTGTTTGGCCAACGAAGGCGCGCGCTTTGGTTGATGCGGTCTATGACTGGTCGCGATTCAACAGTCTGCCGAATGCCTATGACTGGATCCGGTCGGAGATGGAACTCGACGATGGTTTCGCTGCCGATCTCACGGATGCCGCCGTGCGATATGGCAATCAAGGAACAGTGCGACGCATCGGACGACTGCTTGCGGATCTCGATGCCCCGATGCGACTCATTCAACGACTTGAACAGCACATCGCCGAGACCACCAGTTTCATCGCGTGGGATCCAAGCAGGCCCAAACGCGGAAGCATCGACCGTCATTGGGGAGTCATCATCAATGACCAGCGCCAATAATCTTCCGCATCTCAACCCGACGGAGTTTCGACTCGCCATAGCTCAGACGTCGAATCTGACAGGGTTCAATCAGCGAATCATCGAGAAGGACTACTACTGCTCGCTGGTCCTGACTTGCCTCAAAGAAGGCTTCGAAAATGGTCTTGTCTTCAAGGGTGGAACCAGCCTCTCCAAAGTCCATGTGGGCTTTTATCGCCTCAGCGAAGACCTCGACTTTGCCATTTCAGTTGAGCCGCATGTCTCGCGCCGTCAGCGACGCGATCTCATCCAACCGTTCAAGGCCATCTTCTCGCGACTCCCCCTGCTTGCTCCCGCCATTAACATGACACAAGAACTCGCCGCTCACTTTGAGTCTCGACAGTATTTGGGACGACTCACCTACAAGTCCGTTGTGACTGGATTTGAAGAGCAGTTGATCGTCGAAATCAGCCTTCGAGAGCCAATCCTATCAACGCCTGTAAAAACTATTGCCAAGACGTTGCTCGTCGCGCCACTCAATCAAGGCTTCGAGCAGATTGCTCCAGAAGTGACGGTGCTCTCCCTGCAAGAGACTTACGCCGAAAAACTACGTGCAGCATTGACCCGAACGGAGCCAAAGATACGCGATCTCTTTGATGTAACCTATGCTACAGACGCCGGCCTGATTGACATCCAAGATGCCGCACTCATTGAAATGACTCAGAAGAAGCTGGCGATTCGTGGCAATCTAAGCGTCGACGTGTCGCCAACAAAGTTAGCCCAACTACGAGCTCAAGCGACGACGGTACTTCAGGATGTGTTGCGTCCCGAGTCCTACCAATCATTCGATCCCCAACGCGGATTCGACTTGCTGACCGCATTCGCAAGTCGCCTCTGACGCACTTAAGAAAATTGCGGCCCGGTTCATTTCGGTCTCGCTTTGGGTCGCAGAGCCGAGCCCGTAAGGAAGCGATCTTCTGGCTATTCCGTAACGGATTCTGCATCCTGCCGGGCGCGCCTCTGCGACCTCACTTTGAACCGCGCCGAACCTCAGTGCTTGAAGACGGACTCGGTCGCGATTGCTTGCTCGCTGGCGCGCATTCTTGATCGCAGTCGATAGTCGCCTCTCGCTCTGCGAAAGGAAGCTTTTGGCGAGCAAGAGCCTCAATCGAAAAATCGAGCCGCGCTGCGGGTCGGGACGGAATCTCGACCTACTTGAAGCCGAGTCCTTTGCGAGTCGCTCGGCCGATGGCGCGGGCGGTGGAGGCGATGAAGAGCTTTAAGACGTCGGACTTCTTGACGATCGGACGACGTTCGAGAACTCGGTAATTCATGTCCTTGATTCGCTGCAAAATGCAGAGCCCGCCGCGCGCGAAGAGGTCGATGTCGACCTGCATCCGACCCGGCAAGCACTCAATCAATGGCAAGCCTCCGAGCAAAAAGTCCCGCGCTCGATCGACTTCAAAACGCATAAGCTCGATGAAGCTGTCGTTCGTCTCTCGACGTTTCAGTTGCTCGAACGAATAGCCGAAACGCTCGCAGTCCTCGCGCGGCAGATAGATGCGTTCGATGTCGAGATCGCGGCTGACGTCCTGCCAAAAATTGGCGAGTTGCAGGCCCGTGCAAATCGAGTCAGACCAAACGGCATGCTGCTCGGTGAACTGCTCGCAGAGATAAAGCACGATGCGCCCGACGGGATCAGCACTGCAGCGGCAGTAGCCTCGCACTTCGTCGAAGGTCGCGTATTCGGTGACAACCTGATCCTGCTCGAACGCCGTGATGAGGTCATGAAAGGGCTGAGCGGGAATTTGAAATGTCTCGATCGTTCCGCGCAGCGCGACAAAGACGGGATGCGAAGTCTCGCCTGCAGAGCACTTCGTTAGCTCGCCGCGCCACCACTGCAATGCACGCTGTGACAGAGTTCGATCACCGAGTTCATCTCCGAGATCATCGGACCAGCGGCAGAAGGCATAGACGTTGTAGAAGTGCTGATGCAGCTTCGGGGGTAATAACCATGACACGAGCGGGAAGTTCTCGTAGTGCCCGGTCGCAAGCTCGCGGCAGTAAGCATGAGCTTCGTGCAATGACGGAGTGGTTCGCGGCGCGGAGTTCGGTTCCGGGAACCACTCGGCGAGTTGTTCGGCAATGGGTTGCATGCAGGCAATGACTCGCAGCAAGAAGCCGGCGACTGACAACAAAAAACCTCGGGCGACAAATGCCGCTCGAGGCCAATCGAACGCAGTCAAAATCAATATGCCGGCACCGATACGATGAACCGCGTTCGGACGATCGACCGGACGCTACGCCTGCTGCCAAAGAGAGTCAAAGCGAGTGCGGCAGGGATTGCGATCAGTCGTTTAACCGCGTGCCCAACGGGCCGCGCTTTTCGCGAGCGAGCCTCCAGTGACGTTTGACTCGCCCCTGCCAGAGTTCGCTCAACAGCAACTCGCAATCAGTCGTGACTCCGAAACGCGGGCCGATGGCCACGCGGTTGGGGCTTACTCTTGAACTATCGCCCGTTCGCGCCTCGCTGCGGCCTGAAGCGCGACTTTCAATGCCTCGCAGATCGCCTGAATGGCCGCTCGTATCACCCGAATTGGCTCCATAACCTCAACGTCGCAGCATCCCTTTTGGGCTACCGTAAGGTCACCGCTGCAATCCGTTAGGGTCAGCATTACTAAAAGTCTCCGAGAGTGAGTCGCTGATAGTCGCCTTTCGATTGCGTTACTTCCGGCCTTCGATGCTTTGAATCGCTTCCTTCGAAACGTTCTTCACGAGGATGTTCGCGTCGCCGTCGCGGACTTTGCTGAGTGCCGCGATGTCGTCCTTTACGCCGATGTCCTTCAGGACTCGCACGGCCTCTAACCGTGCTTGCCATTCGTTGTGTTCGAGCTGCTTTGCGACGGCCTCATGCGCGGGACTGCCGATCGCTCGCAAGGCTTGAGCGGCTGCGATGCGATCAGCAACGACTCCCAGTTTTTCGGCGATCGGGAGATACGCATCCTTCGCGTTGAGTCGCGCCAACGCCTTCATCGCGGACGCTCGCACGAGCACGTTTTCATCCTTCATCGCGGCGATCAGTGGCTCGGTATTGGCTTCGACGGCCCATGCTTCCAATGCCCCGGCGGCGTTGATGCGGTCAAGCTGTTGCGTGCTCGTCAAAAGCGATGTCAACGCGGCAGCAACTTCAGGATGAGGCTGCTCCGGGCCTTTCATTCTGAAGGCCAACAACGCCTTCAAGGTGCGGCCTTTGTCTCCCGAGTTCAGATCGGCCAACAACAAGTTCGCATCGGCGACGGACACCTTTTCTCGTTTGCCGACGTCCGAGATCCCGCCGGTCGCGACGCTTTTTTGATGGTCCGCAACTTCGGCATCGGTCAGCAATGTGTAGACGACCGTAAAGCCGGTCTCTTCTGCTCGCGCATCCTGACGGACGGTCTCGCTGCCCTTGTAGTCCATCGAACGCATGACCCCGAGCGCGCGATCGAACGTCACCGTGCCTTCGCCCTTCACCTCGAATCGCGGACGACCATTCGCCGTTGCGACCGTCGACATCGAGTAGTCCTTCTGAATTACGACTTCTTTGTCCGTCTGAGACTTGATGGTGAAGACAGTCTTCTCATTGGCCTTCAGCTTCTCGCCGTCATCGTCGCGAGCGAATGGGCGCGGAATCGGAATGCGATCCTTCGACAGGACGATGTTGATTTCGCGCGGTTCGGACCATGTTGCGGACGGACTTGCCGGCAGCGGTTCAATCATCAGCAGCGCCAAGTTGCCGAGCAGAAACGGCAACTGCATTCCGCCTTCGGACGAGACCACTTCGCCTTGCCCATTGATCGTGATGCGATGTCCTCGACCGCCGAACCCCGAAAACGGCGAGAAGTGCCGAGGGAAACTGGGGATCAAGATCGTCCGAGAACTCTTCGCCTTAGTGGTCGAACTGAGTGATCCGTGTAACGCAAGTTTCATCCCGTCGACGTTGGCTTGCTCAGTCTTGAGAACCGCAACGCCGCTGTAGGTCTCAAAGTAGTCGCCGTAGTCCGCTTCGATCTTCACGCGGTAGCCATATTGCTTGCCGTTCTCGAAGCGATACTTCAGCTCGGGATCCGCAGCGATACTGCTGACAACGAGCGACACCCAACACAGAAGCCCGAGTCCTCCGAGTCGACTCAAACGACGCAGCAAGGTCGCAACGAACAAGCTCCACATGATGTGCTCCGAGAAAGAAGAGATCGAAACAGCCGACCGCCCGGTCTCACTTGAGAGGGAACCGAACGGTGTACCCGAATGTCGCTTCGTCGTCACGATGCCGGAGCGTTTGTCGGAGTGGGTAGCGACTCACTCGCGGGCTTGCTGAAATGCCGCACCTTTTCCGCCTTTCGGCACACCGGAATGGCATCCTCACTCTTCAGAACGAACCCAATGGACCACTCGATTCAGCAGCTTCTTGACGATCGCATTCTCATTCTCGATGGCGCGATGGGCACGATGGTGCAGCGCTTCAAACTGGAAGAAGCTGACTTTCGCGGCGATCGGTTCCGCGATCACTCCAAAGATCTCAAGGGCATGAACGATATCCTCGTGCTCACGAAGCCCGAGGTCATCGACAACATTCATCGGCAGTATCTCGAAGCCGGTGCCGACATCATCGAGACCGATACGTTCAATGCGCAGTCCGTCTCGCTCGCGAACTACTTCCCCGGCATCGAAGCCGATCCGTGGGGCGAAAAGCCGGCGCTCAGTCTCGGCTATGAACTCAATCGAGTGGCGGCGGAACTCGCGAAGAAAGCAACGCTCGAATTCACCGAGCGTGATCCCAGCAAGCCGCGTTTTGTCGCGGGCAGCATCGGGCCGATGGATAAGGCGTTGTCGTATGCCTTTGACGAAAACGATTCAAGCCGCCGCATGGTCAGTTGGGATGAAGTCGTTGCGGCTTACATCGAACAAGTGCGCGGGCTCGTTGATGGCGGAGCGGATCTGCTCTTGCCCGAAACGTCGTTCGATACGCTCAACATGAAGGCGTGCCTGTTTGCCATCGCTGAGTACTTCAAACGCACCGGCAAGGTTCTGCCCGTGATGGTCTCGGCAACCGTCTTTGAGCAAGGCGGCGGTTCGACGCTCTACGGTCAGTCGATCGACGCGTTTTGGAATTCGGTCTCGCACTTCCCGATGCTCAGCATTGGTTTCAACTGCGCGGTCGGGCCCGAAAAGATGCGGCCTTGGATCGAGCAGTTGTCGTCGCTCGCGCCGAAGTATGTGTCGTGCTATCCGAACGCCGGGCTGCCGAATGCTCTCGGTGAGTTCGACATGACTCCCGACACAATGGGGTCGCTCGTTGCCGACTTCGCGGCGAACGGATGGGTCAACATTGTCGGCGGTTGTTGCGGGAGCACTCCGCCGCACATCGCTGCCATCGCTCAGGCCGTGAAGTCGATCAAGCCGACGCGGTACGCCACTGCGTGCCGCTCCAGCAGCGAC
>CAZNMS010000258.1:0-12219 GCA_964573505.1 uncultured Planctomycetaceae bacterium
GACGACGACTACCTTATGAGTGAGTTCGACGAGAACGATGAGCGAGAGACTCTTCAAACATCCGGGACGAATGACTCTCAAGAGCCACCGATTGATCGGAAGAAGTTGCAGGGCGAGATCGACGAACTAACTCGGTTCGCTCAATGGGCACGCGGCATTTCGGTCGACACTAAGAGCCGCAAGCTGCTCGACGCCCTGCGAATCGGATTCGACACGATGCAGACGGTTGGAGCGGCCCAGAAGACGCTGATCTTTACCGAGTCGCGTCGCACTCAGAACTACTTGAAGGACTTCCTCGAAGCGAATGGTTTCGCTGGTCAGATCGTGCTCTTCAACGGCAGCAATTCTGGTCCCGAGGTGACTCAGATTGTCGATCGCTGGATTGCCGAGAATCAGCCGAAGGGACGAGTCAGCGGATCTCGTACCGTCGACGCTCGAACCGCGTTGGTCGAGCACTTTCGCGATCATGCTTCAGTCATGATTGCGACCGAAGCGGCGGCTGAGGGCATCAACTTGCAGTTTTGCTCTCTCGTTATGAACTACGACCTACCGTGGAACCCGCAGCGGATCGAGCAACGCATCGGACGCTGTCATCGCTACGGTCAGAAGTTTGATGTTGTGGTCGTGAACTTTTTCAACGAACGCAATCAGGCCGACGTCCGAGTTCAAGAGTTGTTGCAGTCGAAATTTAAACTCTTTGAGGGACTCTTCGGCACATCGGACGAAGTGCTCGGCTCGATCGAGTCAGGCATCGACTTCGAAAAGCGGATTCATGCGATCCTGCGAACTTGTCGGACTGCTGCCGAGATCGATGCCGCGTTTAATCAACTGCAAAATGAATTACAGCCACAAATCGAAAAGGGGATGCAGAAGGCCAAACAGTCGATTCTGGATGAGTTTGACAGCGAAGTGCATGACCGTTTGAAGGATCTCAACGAGTCCGAAACGCAGACCCTCAATCGCATTCAGCGGCAGTTCTGGCAATTGACCCGCTTCATGCTGAGCGACCGAGCGACGTTTGATGACGCTCGATATGCCTTTGACCTGAGAACGACTCCACAATACGAGATTGCAGTCGGGCACTACGAACTCATCTCGAAGGAACATGACAACGTCGTTGGTAACTTCCTCTATCGAATGACGCATCCTCTCGGTGAGTGGGTCTTGGACGAAGGGAAGCGCTGCTCAACGCCAACATCAGAGCTGCGTTTTGATGTCTCGGGATTCGGCAAGAAGCTGACTCAGATTGAACAACTAAAGGGACGCAGCGGATGGCTGACTTTGCAGCTGTTGGTGATTGACTCCTTCGATAAAGAGGAGTCGTTGCTGTTCTCGGGAATCACCGATGAGGGACGCTCGTTGGATCAAGAGACCTGCGAGAAACTCTTTCAATGCGATGCCGTCGTTGTCGGCTCAACGTCACCGGGATTGGAGGTCGCTGCCAAACTCGCCGAGTCGGCAGTGGTTCGCAAAGAGGGCGAGATTCATCGCTCGCTGGATGCCAACAACAAGCTCTTCCGCGACGAGTGTGACCGCATTGAACGCTGGGCCAAAGACAAAGAAGACGCAGTGGAACTGGCGTTGAAGCAGACCAAGAAGCTGATCGAAGCAGCTCGTAAGAAGATGCATCAAGCCACGACCGTTGACGAGCAGCTCGCGTGTCAAACCGAAATGAGCCGCCTTGAGTCGCAAAAGAAGAAACAGCGTCGCGAGCTTGATGAAGTCGAAGAGGAGACCGCTCAGAAGCGAGACTCCATGGTCACTCGTTTGAAGAAACGCATGGCCCATCAGACAACGGCGACGACGCTGTTTACGATTCGTTGGGAAGTCGTGTAACGCTCGACATGACGATTGCCTGCCGAAGTATGGAAGCCTCGAATACGCAGCGTGGTCGACTTAGCTCATCACGAGGCGAGATCTTGAAAGCCTGTGCCAGTCGCCAAGAGCGGCGGTCCTTTGCGGTCGACGTAGTCAATCATGGTTTGCAGGAGATTGGGCAAGTTGATCGCCCCGCCGATGCCCCGCGACCTCTTGAGGTCGTCACGTGCGTCTATGAAAGCTAGCCGAATGGACTCCTGTAGCTGAGAGCCGATAGCGAGATAACCGTCGTCGAAGGCTCGACGACGCAGTAGGTACACGATGCAGAGGCAACTGTTTCGGAAGAGCATTTGGAAATTGCGTCTGGCGTTCTCGGCTTTGAAGGTCTCGCTGATTCGCTGTGTCAATTCCTCACAGAGTTGGTTCTTCATGTCGCGAGTGGCCTCATCGCGGTAACGCAGTATCTCGGCAAAAGCCTTGAGCCAATTGTTGATGGCCGTTGGCGATGATCGCAGCACTCTGAGGAGTCGCTCGGCGAAGAGTGCGATGTGTTCGGGATCCCGTAAGCACCAGCCGCAAGCCGCCAACTCATGTTGTTCGAGATCTAAGCTGTTGAGCAGGCGGCTCGCGAGAAAGTGTTGCACTCCATCGGCAGCCGAAGCTGAGTAGGCCAATGCTCGAACTAGTTCCTTTCGTTCCTTGCCGGTTTTGATTTCACTCAACCGACTCAAGACGACCTCGACAAAGTGATCGAGAACTTCCGGTTGAGATCCGCCGGGCTCACCGTCCGAAGAAATGGCAGTTGCGTTGGCTTCGTAATCCGCGACCTTCGGTTGAAGTCCTTCCCGTTGCTGCAAACACGCAACAACTCTGGCCAACGTCCCATAGGACATTGACCGGCAATAGGCCTCCATCTCCGTGCGAGCACTTCGCCAACGGTTGCTACTGCCTGCTCGACGCAAGAGGGGCGGAAAGAGCGTTGGTAATGTGCCCAAGAACTCGGCTGGTGTTCGAGTATCGGGAATCATTCGATTCCACTCCAACCGCATAGTACTCAGTGATGAAGTTGTGTCGGTCGGGACGACGTCGATGCGAGCATTTCCCTGAGCTGGCTCAATCGCAACTTCCAATTGCACTGCTACATCACTCGCGACGGGTTCTCGAAATTCACGCTTCAAAGTGCGAATCGTTTCGAACTCGTCATGCCAGACGATGACTTCCAATTCGAACCGACCTTCTTGAATGCACAAACCGCGCAACGGCTCTGGACGTTGCCATGTTCGCCCTCCATCGACCCATCCGTCGTCCTCTTTCAGCAGGTCAATCCAGTCAGGGCGGCCGTTGAGATAGGTCACGGTTCGGAGTCGAGGCAACGTGTCGAGATATGGAATCTCATCGTTAGCCAACATGGCTGCATAGGTCAGAGCACCATCAGCGAGTAACGACTTTGAATGTCCATCGTCTCCGATCAGTTCATCGACCAATAGACGTTGAATGTCGCCATTTCCGAGAGTGCTCAGCACATGCCGCCACAACGGGATCGTTGGTGAAAACAAGCAAGTGGCGAGTTCACCTGTAACAACTACTCCCAGCACTTGAGCATCGGAACGAGCTTCGTGATGCCTTCGTAGCCAGTCATCGAGGTTATCCCGAGTCGGCAGAACCGGCAGCCATGCGCTGGCACCTTGCGTTCGCCAAGATGCGTTCGGCATTCGATTGAGAAACTGTTCCAGCGACGTCTGTGGCTTCTGCAAGCGATGCTTGATTTCGTTCGTTGTCCATAGTCGATGCCAGTCGACGGCGACAGAGCTGCCGCCCCAACTCATCAGCCAATCAATACCGACAGAAGGCAATGCGGCCACTTTCGGACGGCGACGTGCAGGCAAGAGTTTTCGCTGGCGACCGACTTTATGAGCCACCAATTCCAGTGGGGTGAGCTCGAATTGATCGAGCCCCAAATGCAGCACCAGCAACAGGCCAACGCTGCCCACAATGCCCGGATGTCGCTTCAAGACAGCTTCCGCATGTTGTTTACACCACGGAAGCGCAGCGGCGATTGGTCGCCAGAGCAGCTTGACTCGCAGGTCGAGTTCCGCGCAAGCATCAAGAATATCTTGCTGGCGGCTCATCTTGAGATCGTTCGGGATCACTAAAACCGGCGCGCTGACCGATTCTTGCGGCATGACTCCGGCGGCTGCAGTGGCGATCAACTCGGCAGCAGTTGCGGATTGAGTTTCATCTTCGGGAGTCGTCCATGACCACGGCGTGCGTGCGTCGCGCGACAGCGCACTCCACACGAGACCTAGCGGCACAACTGGGCTTTGCGAGATGTCGTCGGAGAGGTTGGCTTCGGGCGGCCAAACGTCGCCCGATCCGCGAGGATGCTGCGGTCCTGATTGCTGAAGTCGCAGTGGTTCGCGAGCGAATCGCGGCAACAAGATGCACGGCGGTGTGTCGACCTTCTCAACCCTGACGACGGAATCTTTGGACGCTAACGACCGACTTACACAAGCCACTTGCAGCGGCTCGATCGAAATCCCGGCGATACGCGATGAGTTGTGCTCAGATGATGGAGATTGGAGTGCCTCACTCATCGCGGTGTCTCCAAGGCCCATCGCAATTGATCGAGGAAGTGAGGGACTTGCTTTTGCAAAGGCAGCCTCAATCGCAGACCTCGGCACGTCTCAAATTCAACGTGAGACATCGGTAGATCATCGACCTCCGGTTGCACCAAGATCCCCTGCAAGTGCCCGTCGCATTTCAACTCAGATAGACGCGTTCCAAGCGATCGGACTCGCTCATCGAATCGACCTTCTCCCAAGTTGAAATCCAAAACCGACCAGACTGCGAACAGCTTCGGTTCGAAGTGAGACTTCGGAGAATTCCAACCGGCCTCACGCCGTCGACTTACCAAGACGAAGTCTGGACTCAGCGCCGCAACACTTCCGGGAATCAAGGGATGTTGCTGAAGCTGATCTCCACGAACGAGATCCACGCAGCGAGACACCTCGCAATTCTTCAATGGCCACGGTCCCAACGCCGTTCGACGATCAATGAACTGCCCCGCCAATTGCTCGCGCTGCAAGATCAAGTCGCCGCCATGTAATTGAAAGTGCTCACTGAGTTCGTGCAGCGCCGCAACGAAGCCCAGTTGCACATGCTCGGCAAAGAGTCGTTGTCGCCAACGCCAAACATTGTCTTCGAGTTGCTGCTGTCTCACGAGTTGCAGATATGCATCCCACAACGTCGAGTAGTTCGGATCCATTTGCAGCACATAGTTGGGCTGCGGAATCCCAACGAGGTTCGACGCTTCCGTGATGGGCGAAAGCTTCATCAGCGACCGCACCAAGCGTCGAAAACGCTTCACGTCGCGGACGCGATCATGCTCGACTCCGAGATGTTCCCGCACATACCGAGCACATGCCGCAGAGGCTCTCTGTAACAAATCCTTCACCACGCGATTCTCAGGAGTGTCGACATCCTCGACACGGACAATTGCCAGTACCTGCTGCCGCGAACCGGCCCGTTCGGCGACCGAGACTCCGGGTTGCCGCGCCAGCCATCGCAAACAACCGGGATCGACTTCGCGGACCCGACCGAGACTTTGCATCTGTCGCTCGCGACGCAACACGCGGCGAGGATGCCGACAAACTCGTTCCAAAACATTCGGCAGTTCTCGCGCGAGCTTCACGATCAGCGCCATGCGCGGTTCGTCCGACTCCGTGACTTGTTGCCATACTCGGACTGCATCAGGAAGACGTCGCATCGCAATGCCACCACAGAGGCCCTGCCAAGCATTCGTCGGCAATACTTGAGGCACATGCTCAAAGAGTCGATGCACCCAATCAACGTGTTGGTCGATCAATCGCTCGACTGCGAGCGATGCCGTTTCGGCGAACGTGGAAAGCACACTCTGTGTGCCGTCCGCCGCTAGTTCTGTTACGGCACATGGAATGTGACTAATACTTTCTTGAGCCAACGAGTCCTCGTCGTACCGCTCAGAGGATGTCGTTTTCGTTACATCGCCTTCACTGTTGTTTGAGTCCTCACGCTTTTGTCGCTGAAGCTGCCCTGTGATCCGAATGAATTCGCCGTCATGTCGACTGCCGCTGGCCATCAAGGACAACCGCAATTCTTCGGAGTCGGTTTTGTCAGAGTTCGAACCCGGCAGTTCAAAGCGTTTCCACTCACGACCGTCGGGATCTTTCCACTGAGCCACGCAAGGCAGAGCATCGGCCATGACGTCGCAGCCGACTTGCGACACATCGCCGCTGACCACAAGCGAAGGTCGCCCGCCTACGACAGTTCCTGCGGATCGCGTCTCTGACTCGATAACAAGCGACGTCAAATCGTCCCAGGCATGCGAGGCAACGATCATGACTCGTCCGTCCGATCAACGCCGTGCCACACGAACTGATGCTCTGACTGCTTCGAGGCATCACGCAGCGCTTGCAATAACTTCGCATCGCCCATTTGCTCGACCAACTTCTGCATGGTGCCGAGAGCCCCGCGAACCTTTGAGTCCGAAGGATCAAGGCCGCGAAACTTGGGTAGCAGCTTCAGCTCGATCTGATCAGCCATCGCGAGCTTATATTGGTCGGGCTCGGGGTAGTTGGCGATGTATGACATCATCGCCCCATGAGTTCGGTGCGCGAACGGTCTGCCGATGGCCTGCATGGCGTCATTGAGTTCTCGTACCCATTCATTGAACTCGTCGCGCACGGTCGAGGGCAGCCTGCTGTCGTCGATGATCCACTTTTGCCAGGTGCCAAATGAAAGCCATGAGGCAGTCGGCTTGACGTTATCTGGCTTCGTACCGGCTTCTGCTCCCAGCTTTAGAGGTTTGCCAAACCGCAAGACATTGGCGCGATCCACGACTTTGTCGGACAGCGTCTGAGTCGACTCGTCCTCATTCATCGTGCCCACGAACAGCACGTTGCGATCTACAAACAACGGCAAGGTCGGTTTCTGAGTGACACTGACATTTCCGTCTTCGCGGCGCAGTGACTGTAATCCCACTTCCAACATCACTTCGGCGTTCTTGCGATGTTTCTCATCGTTCCGATTGATCCCGCGACGTGTCTCCAACTTGCTCAAGAACTCACTGAAGTAGTACTCGACCCGAGCCAGATTCATCTCGTCCAACAAGACGAGCAACATGCGGTCCGCCAAACTGTCCTTGAGCCACTCATCGGGATAGTTCCAGTCCGCCTTACGATCTTTGGCGAAGCGATCCATCTGCACCAACGCCCGAGCCAACTCGGTCGCGCGGTAGCGACTTTCGAGATAGTTGTAGAAGCCAAACATGTCTTGCGGACTATCCCAACGAGGCTGCACCGCCAACGTCAACGCGTGCATGCCCATGCCTTCCGCGTAACGTCGAGGCAACTCGCTCTTACCCGTTCCACTGATGCCCGCCAGCACGACGAGCGGCGACATCTCGGCCACCTTGAGTGATGTATGAAACGCATTCAACACGCGTTTGCCGAACCGTAAACCGAGGTTCTGCAAATGCCGGCTCGTGCGTTCGAGAGCCTCGCGTTCGCCGTTTTCGTGGGACGGTTTGAACTCCGCCTTGAAGACTTCCTTATCGACGACCGGCTTCCAGAGTTCAGCCAGCCGATTTCGGTCATCGGCTCCGACCGTTGGCCCGACATCGCCCCAACGCTTCACGGCTGCCGCGATTAATGAGTTGATCTGATCGAGTTCCTTCTGAAGTCGCGCTTTGGTTCGTTCCAGTTCGTCTTCCATCTGCTTCTTGTCGGCTTCTAGCTTCTTCACCAACCGATCAAGCATCTGAGCCACTTCCAACTTAGTGGCTCGCTCGGTCTCAAGCTCGGTCAGCTCATCCCGCCGCTTGCTCAACTCTCGCCGAACGTCATTAAGTTCGCCCCTCTCTTGCTCCAACGTGGCAATGACGGAGTCACGTTCAGCTCGCGTTTGCTCGGTCTCGACCAATAGCCCCGCTTGGCTTGCCTGGAGTTTCGCCAGCTCGTCGTTCCTTCGCGTCACCTCGTTGCCGGAGTTCGCCAAATATTCCTTCTGCTGCTCAATGGCCCGACGCAAATCTTCGTACTGCGAGGTCAACGAAGAATTGGTGACTTCAAGATCTGCGAGATCTTTTCGAAGAGTTGTCTTTTCTTCCAAAAGCTCCCCGACTTCAGCCTCCAGTTCAGGCAACCGCGCGGCCAGCGTTTGATACTCAGCACGGTTTCCTTCGTACCAATTGCGGGCTTCTTCCAACCGTGCCAGCTCTTCTCGGGCCGGTCCTATCGAGTCTTCCAGAGTGCGTATTTGCGACTCCAGCTTGTTGAGTTGGGCCGTGCGTTCTAGACAGTCTCCAATGAGGAGCTGCTGTCGTTCTCGTGCCAGCTCAATGTCAGCTGTTAAGCCAGGAAGTTCTCGGACGGCCTTCTCATAAGTCGGCAGATGCAGATCAAGCCACTGCTCCGCGCTCGTCTTTTGCGACAACATCGACCGCGCGACTTCAACATCGGCGACGATTTGCCGTTTTTCTTCCCGAAGCGCGTCAACATCCGCTCGAAGCGCAGAGAGGCTCCTCACCAATGGCAGTGCCGCAACGCGACGACTGGCTTCGAGATACTTCGCGACCATCGCAATGGCAGCCAATGACGCCAACGCTGCCGAACCAATTGAAATCCAAAAGCTATCAATCACTTGTCCGTCTTTCCGTCAGTGTCATTGGATGGCTTAGTCTTGTCGGCCTCCGTGGCACCTTCGGTCTTCTTCTCTGCCGGCGTGGCGTCGGTTGTTCCGGCGCGTTTGGCTTCGGTGAGCTTCTTTTGCAGCGCGACCAAATCCTTCGTCTTAGTCGCGAGGTCGGATTGCAGGTCGCTCAACTTCGCTTCGAATTCGCTGACGGCCTTCTCTTGGTCGACTTTAGTCAGCCCGAGTTGTTGCAGTGTCTTGCGTAGGTCTCGCAGCGCTGCCGTAGTCGTCTCTTCGTCCTTCTTGAGGGTTGCCTGACGTTGCTCGGCAGCGGCGACTTCCCCCAATAACGACTCACGCTGACGTAAGACCTTGCCGTGATCGCTTACCGCCTCTTCGTGATCCGTCGCCAGTTTGGTGATGGATGTCTGCAACTCTTTGAGTTTCGCTAGCTGCGCGTCGACCTTCTTCTGAGTCGCTCCGAGCAAAGTCGCAGTCGTCTTGAGTTCGTCGCTCTGACGCGTCAGCGCGGCCTTGCCTTCGGCGACTGTCTCCGTGAGTTGCTCGCGTTCAACCTTGAGTCGTGCGATCTCGGCCTTGTCGACTTTCATCTGCTCATTGGAGGCCTCAAGTTCCTTCTTGGAAGTGAGTAGCATTTCTTCCATCTTCTTCGCAGCGGCGACTCGTTTGTCTAAGTCGGTGACTTCGGTTTGCAGCGAGTCACGCTGTTGCACGAGCTTGCCATGCTCGGTCCCCGTTGCCTGCAAGTCATCGCCTGCTTTGGTGATTGAGGTTTGCAATTCCTTGAGCTTGGTTTGCAGCGCATCGACTTGCTTTTGAGTCGTCGCCAACTGTTGAACCGCAGCCGCCTGATCCGCCCCGAGCGCGGCGACCATTTTGGTGAGTTGAGTCTTCTCCGCCTTCAGTCGCTCAACTTCAGCCTTGTCGAGCACTAACGCGTCGTTGGCTGCCTTCAAGACTTTGCTATTGGCTTGCAGGGCATCATCAGCCTTCTGTGCCTCACTCATTCGCTGCTCAGCCGCTTGAGCTTCAGCCAATGCTTGCTCTCGCTGTCGAGATGCTTTGCCTTGCTCGACGATCGCTGTCTGCAAATCAGCCGCCGCCTTCGTGAGAGACGTCTGCAAGTCCGCCAGTTGTTTGCGAGTCTCTGCAGTCTGCTTTTCAGCATCCATCAACTGCTTCTTAGAAGACGCCAAATCAGCGGAGAGCTTCGCGAGCGTCGCTTGATCATCGCCCAGCGACTTCGAACTCTGATCGCGCTGAGCTTGCAATCGCGCCACCGCAGCTTTCAGGTCGCCTTCCTGAGTGAGCAGCGCTGCGATGCGTTCCTCTACCGTCGTGAGTTCAGTCTTCGCCGATGTCGTCTTCAATCCGGCAGCCTCACGATCACTCGCCGCCTTCGTAAGATCTTGTCGCACGAGTTCCAGATCGCGTTGAGCCTTAGTGAACTCGCCAAAAGCCCGATCACGTTCCGTCTTCAGTCGAGCCAACTCAGCTTTAGTCTGTTCGAGAGTTGTGGATTCCGACTGATTCGCCTGCTCCCGCTCAGCCACCGACGCGACGACGCTCTTGAGTTCGCGTTCTCGCTGAGCTGTCGTCGATTCCCACTCACGCTTCTGGGCGTCGAGTTCTCTCGCGCTCCACACGGCATAGCCTTGCGTGCCCACGACAAAAAGTCCGAGCAGCAAGATGCCAAACATCGCGCAACCCGCTGGCATCTGAGCGTGCGGCGGCGACTGTGAAGTGGTGTTATCGCCTGGTAAGTCCATCTCAAGCCCTTCAGAGATTGGGAACACAGGTAATGACGTGCTCGCCTGAGATCGCATTTCCAGGCCACGTAGGATGACTCGAACAGCAATCGCATTCCAGCAACAGATCATAGCGCGAAGCCAACCAGCAGTCGGGGAACGATTTGAAGCCGAAATATCCTGCCAATTCGGGAGTTCGCGCCGCGATCGTGATGATGTTCTGGTGGCTGACCGCGAACTCTGCGAGGCGACAGTTCTGTACTACGAATTACACAAGCGTGCTGCGAGCGAGGCGTCTCGTTGGAGCAGAATAAGGAGATACGCCAGATAGCCTTTTGCTGCGATGCGCTGCTGGCAGCTATCGAGGATGCGTCATGAATCAATGCCTCTCACGCCACGATCACTTCAGTCCTCGCAGCTCAGAGCAGCAGCGGTTGAATGCTCTCCATAACGACGTTCCGATCGAGCGCATCAGAGTGAAGCGGTTCATGATTTCTCCTTTCATACTCTGTGTATTGAATTTCAATTGAATTCGCACTCAGGCATTCGCTCTTTATTGTCGCATATTCTTCGTGTGTTCACCGGCGCTTATCACCGTAGTCGCTCAGTCGGCTCGAAGATCTAAATCGTTGGCAAATTCCTGTTATATATAGATGAGAGGCGCTTAGCTCATTGCATGCAACATTAGTCTCCAATTGATGAAGCACGAAAACGCTCGACTTATTGTCACTTCGGAGTCGAAACGGCTCGAAAAGAACGGCCTCTTCGCCGTCTTGATGCTCTCAAAATTAGGTCTGAAGCATTTTGCCCGACCTTTCCCAATCCCCTACGAAAGGCTGAATCATGAATCGTGAGATGATTCCTAAGACGCTTCGGCTACGGAATACAACGAAGTCCGAGAACAATTCGCAATGCTCAGAACTCTGGATGCAGTTCTCTCGCGAGATTGGACGTGAGCTCGGTCGTCAGATTGGGCTAACGCAACTGCAACATCCGCAGACGCCGTCTCAATCGCCGATCCCCTTGCGTGAGGTCGGCGAACGGTTCAGCGGCTGTGAACAGGGACTTGAATCGTTTCCAAAGCATGAAAGTTAGAAGAAATCATTGACGGCGATGACGAGAACAGGTACCTGTTACGCTCTACAACGGCTGTTGCTGTCTGCTACCAACGTTCATTGGAGTGGTACACTGAGGCAAACTCCCGTTGGCGATTCATTGAAGTCCACTTGAGGATGGAGATTAATCTCCGAAGTTGCGTGCGTACGTACGTTCCGGGGTTCTTTTCGATCTCCACAGACTTTGCCAAGCCTGAATCGATTCTTACCGAGCAGTGAGTAGCAGAGTCGGACGCGTGCGCGACAACGTTGAGTTGGTATGTTCCTCGCATTTCTCGAGTTGAGTATTACCGACCGACCTAAGATGCACGCAGATGCGAGGTCTATCGTCCTCTCTGCCGTCGCAATCATGGAACGAATCTCACTCAAGACCTTTAATTCAGAGGCAAGCTCCCCCAAAAGCCGAACGTCGCGACCTATGGTTCGTGCCGAGCTACACGGTAGGCACCAATTCAGTACGCCGAGCGGTGCCCGCATTACAATTGTCAAACGCGACGACAAATACATAGCCCGCGGTCGACAGCATGGACATCAATGGGGAGTTACACTTGGTAACTCAGAGGATGCGGCCTCTATAAATCTTTATAGAATCCTCAGTGAGTTGGAAGACGGCAAATTCGAGCCACCTTCGCAGTCCCATCGTCGGCGATTACCAAAAGGGCCAATTCCCAAATTAACGCTCATTGAATTGGCCGATCTGTTTTTGCGTGACATCGGAAAATCAAGAGGCCCGAATCTGCACAAGACGTACCAGGCCCGTTTGGCACACGTGCTTCGGTTCTCCGAGCATTCAAAAACGCTAAAGCGAGGGTGCGATCCCGTTTTGCGCGGGGGTTGGGGTTGGTGCG
>CAZNMS010000259.1:0-12130 GCA_964573505.1 uncultured Planctomycetaceae bacterium
ACGCCTACGTCCGACAGCGACGCAGCACGGACGTAGGCGTCCATGCTACGAACTCAGAAAGTGATTCACCGACAATCCTTCGAGGCAGCGACCTCATGCTTCGCCGCGTTTGCGGACGTTGCCGATTCGAATTGCGGTATCAGACTCCGGCGAACGTAACGGGCGATTCAAGAACGACGACTCGGTTCGACCGATCGCGCGACGGAGCCGAGTGACTCTGCAACGTTGACGCACGCGAGAAGCTGCTTTGTTGAAGTCGCAGGACTTCGGGCACCGGCTTACCGAAGTCCGAGTTCTCATGAGTTCGGCAACGACGACATCGACTTCCGCCCCGAACCGGGCGCTGCTGATGACTCTTACTTCTATCTCGGGAAGGCTGATTGAGATGCTGAGATGCCAATGGTCCGTACTCGTGCTGAGCGCGATCTTCCTGTGCGGTTGCAGTGCAGAAGAGACGCCGCAACCGGAATCGCAAATCACGGATGCGAACTCGGTGCTGAGTAAGAAAAATGACACCGATGGCAAAGCAGACTCTTCCGAGAAGTCATCGTCAGCCGCGAAGAAGTCAGAGGCTGACATTCCGAACCTCGCAAAGCTCAAGAGTCAGATCTCGCAGCCGAAGCGCGACTCCATTTCCGGGCGCTGGATCTTCGGGGCTTTGCAGATCGTGCCGGGCGACGGAAAGAACACTCCGCCTCAGTACGGCGAGAACTCAGAGATGATTCTGACCGTGCAATTGAACGAGTCAGATCCGGCTGCGAGTTCCATCGCGATCACCGCGACTCGTGACTCCAATCAACGGCGACAGCTCAAGCTGACCTCTGCGAGTGCGACGGCATTGTCGTTCGAGTGCTTCGAACCCGAGTCGAAGAAGAAGCTCTTCGACTTCAGCGGCAAGCTGATTAGCGGGCACCTCATCGGGGGACTGATCACTTCGAACTCCGATCTTGTCGCCATTCGCTTGATGCCGACTGACGAGCGGACCTTTGCTCGCATACCGGGATTTCGTCCGTTTGAAGAACTGCAAAATTTCATCGCGCTGAGTCAATCAGCCGTCCCTGAAGAAGACATCAAATCGCTCGCGAAGCAGTTCCCTTCAAGCCCGATGTTGAAGGCCGCGAGCATCGGCGTCTTCGAGCAGAGCATGCAGCGCAACATGCCAAAGGAAGATCTCGATAAGTACATCGAGCAAGTC
This sequence comes from uncultured Planctomycetaceae bacterium, assembly GCA_964573505.1. Taxonomy (GTDB): domain Bacteria; phylum Planctomycetota; class Planctomycetia; order Planctomycetales; family Planctomycetaceae; genus AM-0621. The sequence goes on from CAZNMS010000259.1 coordinate 1,196, forward strand.
GTGAAGGCGCACGCGGACTGGGGACCAATCGTCAAGACGCAGTTGTTGATGGAGATGTGCTCGCGACTGATGTTATCGATGTACGACGAAGACTTTGTCACAAAGTGGATCGACACCGCTGCCGCCGCGAGCGACGAAGCCGGCCTCAAGTCAGAAAACATGGAGAAGCGAATCGCGAGCCTCCGTGACGTCATCAAGCTGCGACTCTGCATCAAGGGCCTTGAAGGCAAGAAGGTTGAGGAGCGCGATGCAGGGCGCAAGCTCGCTCTTGAGATCCTGAAGAAGAACCCCTTCAACGTCGTCGTCCAATGGAAGCTCGCGGACTCAAACCGCGAGGACAAACACCTTGATGACGCGCTGCAGCAGTACGCGGAACTCGCAGTCTTCCCGTCACAAGAGACGCTTCTGAAATCTGCATGGGCTCGGGAACGATCGCCCATTCAAAACACTCCGCCGACTGAGCGAGTCGCTCAGCTATGGAAGGAAAAGCACAGCAAAGCTGACGGGCTCGATGAGTTCCTCGAACAAACCTATGACGAGCGTCTGCTGAGTTTCGTCGGTGAACCGATCACGAAGCGTGAGAAGGAAGACAGCACGCGCGTCGTGCTCGCGGAGATCTTCATCGGAGCACGGTGCGACTTAAGCGTCAGCGCCGACATCGCCGTTGCCGGACTTCAAAAGGTCTTCCCGCAGAGCATGTTCATCGCCCTGCGCTACCATCAGCACAATCCCGGTCATGACCCATTAGCGACCGATGAAGGTGAAGCGCGGCTCTACAACTTCTATCGCGGGCAAGGCACGCCGACGGTCGCTCTGAATGGTCACGACGTGCAACAAGCGGGCGGCCAATTGATGCGTGCGACGGAAGTTTTCGGTGCATTGAAAGAGCACGTGAAGGCAGAACTCGAAAAGCCGACGCCACTCAAGATCGAACTCTCAGCAAAGCGGTCTGAGGGCGACATCAAGATCTCAGCCAATGTCGTCGGCGATGAACTCGCTGACGGCGCGAAGCGCCTGCGAGTTGTGCTCGCTGAGTCCGGCATCAAGTACCTCGCACCGAATGGCATTCGTCGGCACGACATGATCGTCCGACAGATTGTCGCGGGCGAAGAAGGGGTAGCAGTTGCAGACGGCAAGCTCAGCTTTGAAGGACTCACCAATATCGAAAAGCTGAAGCAGGCTCAGTCCGACTACCTCGATCGCTTCGGCAAGAATCAGCGCGTTGAGTTCCCGGTCAAGCCGCTCGACTTCAAGAACCTCTCGGTCGTTGCATGGGTGCAAGACGAAGTCACTCGCGAAGTCATGCAAGCAGCGATTGTGAACGTCGAGTAAGGAGCACGAGGCGCAATGAAGCAGAAGGCGATGAGCCGCATCCATTGTCGCCTTTCGCTCCGAGGCTGTGATTTAAACGCCCCCGACCTTGCGTCGGGGGTTCAACGGCTTTTGCGCTACTTCGATACAGGGAAAAGCGAGTAGCGCAGAAGCCGCTAAACCACTGGGACAAGCCCGAGTGGCGATTTCTCCGCGAAAGGACGCAGTCATCGACTCAGCGAACGACATCGCGCCATTTTCATTCGTCCCGTCCGTCCCATTGCTGCAATCAACCCTGACTCGCTCATGAGGAGCCCCTCATAGCGCTACTGGCACGAAAGGATTCAACATGCCGAACAACCCCGTTGCAGTCGGAGCGAAGCTCTGCGGCAAAGGTCAGCCGCTGCTGCTCATCGCCGGGCCGTGCGTCATTGAGAGCGAAGATCTCGTCTTTGAAGTCGCGAAACGACTCGTCGACTTCGCGGCTGAGTCCGGGACGAATCTCGTCTTCAAGTCGAGCTTCGATAAAGCCAATCGCACGAGCTACTCAAGCTTCCGAGGACCGGGGCTCGAGCGCGGATTGGAGATCCTCGCAAAGGTCCGCGACATGCTCGGCGTCCCAGTGACGACCGACATTCACGAGACGCATCACGCTGCCCCTGCTGCGGCTGTTTGCAAGATCGTGCAGATCCCGGCGTTCCTCGCGCGGCAGACTGATCTCGTGCATGCAGCGGCTGAAGCGACGGCAAAGCACGGCGGCATCATCAACGTAAAGAAGCCGCAGTTCATCGCTCCCGAAGATGCCGTACACATCGTCCGCAAGTGCGAGGAAGCGGGGAACCCGAACATCATTCTGACCGATCGAGGTACGACGTTCGGCTACGGTCGGTTGATCAACGACATGCGTTGCATCCCCATCATGCACGGCTTCGGCGTCCCGGTTTGCTTCGATGCAACTCACAGCGTGCAAACGCCCGGCGGCAAGACGACCGGCGGTCAGAGGCACATGATCCCGACGCTCGCCCGCGCAGCCGTTGCCGCCGGAGTCGACGCCGTCTTCATGGAAACGCACCCGCGTCCCGACGAAGCCTTAAGCGACGGCCCGAACATGTGGCCGCTCGCCGAGCTACCTCAACTATGGGCTCAACTCGCCAAAGTGCGTGCGCTCGTTCTTGAGTGGGAGCAATCAAACCCCGGCGTCTGAAGTCGGACCATTAAGCCGAGCCATTGTGCGAGATCTTGCATCTCAACGAAGACGGCGGCGTTCCGCGCGAATGCCGCCGTTCTTATTTTCCGCTCTTGTTCAATGAGACGTTCTGCTCACCGCGTAGGACTCAGCAATGCCAATCACTCGGATCTATCTCAAAGAAGTCGGCCCGTTTGATGAAGTCTCGATCGAGCTTCCGGCGGGGACTCGATCCGATATGGCAGACACTTATCTCCTCACCGGCAGCAACGGTTCGGGCAAGAGCACGATCCTGTATGCAATCGCGGGCATACTCACGGGAGGTCTCACGTCGTTGGGTGCAGACCTCGGAGCCAAACGGCTTCGATCAAACAACGCGATGTCATTGATCGATTTCAAAGGTTCGTATCAACGCGCCGCAGCTTGGACGCTCGACACAACGCGCGAAACGCTGCAATTCGAGTCACTTCAACTCAAATCTCGCTATGCAAACTCTTTCGTTCGCTACTTTGATGCCGGGATCAACGACATCCGAAACGCCCTTGAGAAAGCCGGGAATTTCAACCTCAATGTGCCTCTTGAAGCGCGCCCAAAATTCTCATGGGCGGCCTTCGCCTATGCCGGAATGCGCTCCGTCACCGAGGCGAAAGTCACCGCGATTCAAGAGCTGACCGATAGCCCCTTCGCAGCCAGTCTGTCGTTCGTGCAAACGGCGAACTCGGATCGCTTAGCCCAGTGGATCGCCAATCAAGACTTCAAACGACTCAAGGCCAAAGAGCGCGGCGATCATGCGAAGGCAGCGCAGCTCGAACGCAGCATTCGAGACATTGAAAACGCCGTCAGCCAAATCATCGGCGACGACTTCAAGTTCGTAATGGGCGTCGATGACAACAACGTGCGCGTGCAACGCAAAGGCGTCGCGATTGATCTCGGCCTGCTGCCGGACGGACTGAAGTCGATCGTGAGTTGGATCGCCGACTTGCTCATGCGACTCGATCGCATCCCATGGGTCGACGACATCCCGCCGTTGCAGCGGTCGTTCTTATTGCTGCTTGACGAAGTCGACATCCACTTGCACCCCGCATGGCAGCGAAAGGTTTTGCCGATCGTTCAAAGAATGTTTCCCAATGCGCAGATCATCGCGTCGACTCATAGCCCGTTCGTTGTTGCCTCTGCCGAAGACGCTCACATCATCGCATTGAAAGTTGAGAACGGGGTTTCGTCTCTCGAAGGCATCTACCCCAGTCAGATCGGAGTCAGCTACAGCGCCGTGCTCCGATCGATCTTCGGTATCGACTCCGAATTCGACATCGAGACCGAGCGTGAATTCGCTGAGTTCCATTCGGCAAAACGCGAGCTGCTCTCAGGCGACAGCAACGATCGAGAGAAGGTCCAACAACTCGCGGCGCGTTTGGCGAGTCGCAGCGAAGAAGTCGAGCAGCTTGTCGGCATCGAACTGCGTCAGATCGAAAGGCAACTCGGAAAGCGAGGTGCCTAAATGCAGCCCTTCGAACGCGGACCCGCTCCCGACTTGTTGAACCGTTACGGCCGCGAGATCGCGCAAGACTATGTCGAGAAGAAGACGGCCAATCCGAAGCACCAATTTCAGTGGCCTCAACGCGAAGATCGTTCGGTCTACTCCGAAACGCGCCAAGCATTGCGCGAACTGACCGTCGGACATTGCTCCTACTGCGACGGCTATCCCGTTGATGAAAGCGGCGAAGAGCAAGTCGATCACTTCAAGCCCAAAAGCCGTCCCGAGTTCTTTGAACTGGTCGGCGATTGGAAGAACTTGTTCTTCGCGTGTTGCGCCTGCAACAAGGCCAAATTGGCTCAATGGGAAGAAGCGCTGCTGCGCCCCGACTCAGACGACTTTGAGTTCGAACGCTACTTCATCTTCGAATCAGACAGCGGCAAGCTCGCTCCGAATCCGACAGTCGGTCCGGCTGATCAACATCGCGCGTTGAGGACGATTGAGATTCTCGGCCTCAATCGTCCCGGACTCTGCACCGGCCGAAGACGAACGGCAAAGAGCTTGCTCACATGTAGCAAAAACGACATCAACGATTGGGGCTACCGCTTCCTCATTCCAATTTGCCGAGACGATCTCGAAGACGGGAGCAGTTCGCGCGATCAAAACTGAATCGCTTCGCCGCAACTCTCGAAGAAACACATCTCTGTCGCGAGGAAGACGGGCGCTCGATCATGAGATCGAGCGCTCCCAGTCAACTCGAAACGGCAAAAGCAACTGATGCAGCTAGCTCGGAACCTTCTTCGCGTCTTCTGCTCGTTGCTGCGCCAGACGCTGTAAGAGTTCTGACACTGCGTTCGCGACGGGCACTTTGTCAGCGGCTTCTTGCGAGCGCCACTTCACTTCGACGTTGCCTTCCTTCAAGCCCTTGCCGCCAATGACGACTCGCAGCGGGAAGCCGATGAGGTCCGCGTCCTTGAACTTGAAGCCGGGACGCTGATCGCGATCGTCGAGCAGCACATCCACTCCGGCAGCTTGCAATTCGGAATACACCTTCTCTGACAACTGCTTCACTTCCGGGTCTTCAACGTTGAGCGGAATAACGACGACCTCATACGGAGCAATCGCGAGCGGCCACTTGATGCCGTTTGCGTCGTGCAGTGTTTCGCACGCAGACGCGATGATGCGATTAATGCCGATGCCGTAGCAGCCCATGATGATTGGCTTACGCTGCTCTTTCTCATCAACGAACTGCGCATCAAGCGAGACCGAGTACTTCGTCCCGAGTTTGAAGACGTGCCCGATCTCGATGCCGTGCACCATTTCGAGCGTGCCTTCACCGCGAGGACTCGGATCACCCGCCGCTGCGTTGCGCAAATCAAACGTCTGATCGAGCTGATAGTCGCGACCGACATTGACGTTGATGAGATGCTGATCGCCTTCGTTCGCTCCTGTGATGGCGTTCGCGATCACCGGAATGTCGTGATCGGCGATGATCGAGCACTTGATGCCGACCGGTCCTGCGAATCCGACCGGCGCGCCCGTGACTTCGAGAATCACATCGGGACTCGCAAGCTCAACGCTGCTCGCACCGAGCGCCCGACGGATCTTTCCTTCATTGGCTTCGTGATCGCCGCGAATCAGCACCGCGACCGGCTTGCCGTCCGCGACATAAATCAGCGTCTTCACCATTTGCTGCGGCTGACACTTGAGGAACTTGCAAACTGCCTCGATCGAACCAACGTTCGGCGTATGCACTTTCTCGATCGGCTTCGCCTCAGCAGAGGTCGCGATCGCCGGCGCCTTGCGACCGGTCTCGGCTCGTTCGAGGTTCGCTGCGTAACCCGTCTTGCGGCAGTAGACGATCGAGTCCTCACCGTTGCCCGCCGGGCACATGAATTCGTGCGACGCATCGCCGCCGATCGGCCCGCTCTCGGCTTCAACCGGCAGATACTCGATACCGCAACGAGCGAAGATGCGGCAGTAGGCGCGGTACATCGAGTCGTAAGCCTTATTTAGATCTTCGACGTTCGTCGAAAAGCTGTAGGCGTCCTTCATGAGGAACTCGCTCGTGCGCAGAACACCGAAGCGCGGCCGCTCTTCGTTCCGGAACTTCGTCTGAATTTGGTAGAGCGTGAACGGCAACTGGCGATAGCTCGAAACGAGTTTCGCAACGAGATCCGTCACGACCTCTTCATGAGTCGGCCCGAGAGCACAGTGGAGCTTTCTGTCACCGCGCTTGATCTCGAAGTTGATCAGCACATTGCCGAACGCATCTTTGCGATTGGTCCGATGAAAGAGTTCGATCGGCTGCAATGCGGGCATATGAATCTCGAGAGCACCCGCAGCATCCATTTCTTCGCGGACGATCGCTTCGGCCTTGCGAAGTGCCCGATACCCGAGCGGCAGATAGGTATAGACGCCGGCCATCAATTGCCGAATCAGACCGGCTCGCAGCATGAGCTGATGGCTCGGGATCTCGGCATCAGCGGGAACTTCCTTCATCGTCGGGATCAGCGTTTGAGACCAGCGCACGGACAGCATCCTTGTTTGCGGGGAATTGAAATGAGCACGCCGTTGAGAACTCGAAGCCTGCAATGCACGGCCTCAATCACTCAGGCAGAAGGGCGGGAGTCTTAGTCGACTGTCTCTGGGCGCGGAAGGTGATGCTTTCACGAGCCCTCAAAACGAAACGATCCGCCATCAGCAACTGACGGCGGATCGTTCGAAGTACGTTGCGAAACGCGATTGGCTAGCGCCACTGAAAGCTACTTGCCAGCGCGAGCTTCTTTGTCCTTACGACGCTTCTCGATGACTTCGGTTTGCACGTTCTTCGGCACCTGTCGGTACGCGAGGAATTCCATCGAGAACTGCCCCTTGCCCTGCGTCATCGACCGCAGTTCGTTCGCGTAGTCAAACATTTCGGCGAGTGGAACTTCGGCTTCGATGACGGCCACCTTCATGCGTGTGTCCGTCGAGACGATCGTGCCGCGCTTGCTCGCCAAGTGACCGCAGATTCCGCCCTGATAGTCCTCAGGAGCTTCGATTTCGAGCTTCATGATTGGCTCAAGCAAGGCCATGTCGGTTTGCTTGCAGTACTCGCGCATGCAGCCCAATGCAGCGACCTTGAAGGCCATTTCGGACGAGTCGACGTCGTGATAGCTACCGTCTTGCAGCACCATTTCGATGCCCGTGACTTCGCACTCACACAGCGGCCCCTTCGGCAAGTACTGCTCGAAGCCGTCCTTCACGGCGGGGATGTACTCCTTCGGGATACGGCCCTGAGTCACCTCGTTCGTGAACTTGTTGATCTCTTCTGAATCAGCCGGGAGCGGACGCAGGATGCCGACGATGTGAGCGTACTGACCCGAACCACCAGTCTGCTTCTTGTGCTTGTAGTTGAACTCGACAGAACGCGTCGGGCATTCTCGATAAGCCACTTTTGGCTCGCCGACGAGGACTTCGACGCCGTACTCGCGCTTCATGCGCTCGACGTAGATTTCGAGGTGCAACTGCCCCATACCCGCAACGATGGTCTCGTTCGTTTCTGGGTCCGACATGACGCGGAACGTCGGGTCTTCGCGACGGAATCGCTCGAGCGCCTTGCTCATCTTGTCCTGACCATCGCGATTTGCCGGGGTCACCGACAACCGCAACACGGCTTCAGGCACGAAGATGTTTTCCAGCGCTACGTTGACCGAATCACTATGGAACGTGTCACCCGAAGCGCAGTCGACGCCGACGACGGCAACGATGTCACCAGCTCCAGCAGTATCGATGTCCTCGCGATCGTTGGCGTGCATCCGCACGATACGACCGAAGCGGACTTTCTTGCCGGTACGAGCATTGATGAAGCTGTCGCCCTTCTTGATCTCACCCTGATAGATGCGGGTGTAGGTCAACTGACCGAACTGCTCAAGCACCGTCTTAAAGGCCATGCAGATGACGGGATCAGAGTCGCTCGTCGACATCGCCATCGGCGCGCCCTTGCCAGTCTCGGGATCTCGCTGATCGAGATTCTGGCACGTCATTGTGCGATCAAGCGGACTCGGCAAGTACCAAGTAATCGCGTCGAGCAACTCTTGAATGGCTTTGTTCTTGTAAGCCGAGCCCATCATCAACGGAGCGATCTGCTTAGCGCAGGTTGTCTCGCGGATGATCTTCCGCAGCATCTCAATGGGCGGTTCTTGCTCCTCAAGCAGGAGCCCCATCAGCTTGTCATCGAACTGCGACAAGTTTTCGAGCATCTCCTGTCGAGCAACCTTCGCCTGATCGAGCAGTTCTGCTGGGATCTCGCGACGGACGACGTCTTCGCCCTTCGGACCTTCGAAGTACACCGCCTCCATCGTCGTGAGGTCGACAACACCTTCGTGATTCGACTCTTTCCCGATCGGAATCTGCAGCGGGACAACGTTCAGACCGAGCTTGTCTCGGACTTGCTGAATGACCGAGTCGGGATTGGCACCGATACGGTCCATCTTGTTGATGAAGCAGATACGCGGAACGCCATAGCGCTTCATTTGGCGGTCAACGGTCAGCGACTGGCTCTGCACGCCGCCGACGGCACACAGCACGAGGATCGCGCCATCGAGCACGCGGAGCGAACGCTCCACTTCAACCGTAAAGTCGACGTGGCCGGGGGTGTCGATGATGTTGATCGGACAGTCGCCCCATTGAACGCGGGTCGCTGCCGACTGAATCGTGATACCGCGCTCGCGCTCGAGGTCCATGAAGTCCATCGTTGCGCCACCATCACCGCCCTTTACTTCGCGGACCTTATGAATTCGTCCGGAGTAATAGAGAATTCGCTCGGTCAGAGTGGTCTTTCCCGAGTCGATGTGAGCCGAGATACCGATGTTGCGGACAAGATGGATGTCTTTCATGGAACTGAAACCTAGAAGTGGAAAGGGATCGGTCGACACACGCGACCGCAACAGACCGGAAGCGTTCGCAGAGTTGTCAGGGTGAGCCGCACACCTCGCTGGAAAACGCCGCCATCTACGAGCCGCGAAAACACTGCGACCGCAGATGACGCCAACGATTCTTGGGAAACGAGCCCGGTTCGCCTCTCTCTGAAGAAGCGGAGGCATCGCAGTGCGACGCGTCAACTGGCTCTCAGATGCTGGCTCAGCAGCTCAGGCGGGCGAACCGCGTTTCCTGCCTCTGGCAATCCTGCCGCAGGCACGCTCGGGGTAGGACAAATCAGCGGAGGGCTTCTCAAAGGGGCGGGACTGTATCGCCGCCTTTTCGCTCTCGGAACACTCAAAAGCGGAAATTTGTGGCAGCTTTTGACGAATGGTGAGCGGCAAATGCTCATGCTCATCGCTTTGCGCCAACCTGTCGCAACGAGCCAGTCGCTCGAGATTTCATCGCGAACTGGAGCAGAAAAGCCGCCTCTCTTACTCGGCAGCCAATCGTCGGAAACGAACTGACCCATCTCAACAACATCGGGCCCGCAGCTCCCGCATCACCCCTCAACATCGACGACATTCACGCTGCTCGAAGCACCCTCGGTCACATCCTGAAACTTGCGAGCAAGCCCATTTGGCAAGTCGTCGACATCTCGCACTGCCAGCATCACTTTCGAAAACTCTTCGCCCGTCAGTTCCTGCTGCAACGCACTTAACTCCGCTTTGAACTCCGCAACGTGCTCAGCATCGACATAGAAAATCGCCCGAAACGTGCCGCCTTGCAGCCGCGAATCAACCCGCACCGGGCCGAGCCGATCGAGGTCAACCGACACCAAAAACTGCCATGCGTCGGGAGCATCCTGACTGCCGACCGTCTCATCATCGCGCTCAATCCGCAGCGAGATCGGCGACGAGTTCGGCCATCCGGGCAACTGCCATAGCAACGCTCCCTCATTCAATTGACTCAGCACATTGCTGAGCTGCATGCGTTCGAGCTCCGAAGTCGCATCCTGCACCAGCGCGTTGAATTGAGCATCCGGTGTCGGCGGCGCATCAGCCGCCTTGAGCAGCGCTGCTTTCAAATCTCCCGCCAAAGCAGCGGCATCCGACATTTGCCCGGCAGCACCATCAGCGAGCTTTGCCTCTAAGAACAAACCGCCGTCATGCACCGAGCGTTCGATCGCCGCCTGACCGGGCTCTTCCTGTAACTGAAAGAACTCCAGCAACTGCTTGAGACCAGCAAGCGACTCCTGTTGCTGAGCAGCTTGATTGCCCGGAGTTTTCGCGGTCCCGCCTTGCTCACTCGCCTCCGCCGCGTCCGACAATTCAACGAGTGCTCGCAGTCGATCCAGCAATCCGCCGAGCACGCGTCCGAGCGAGTCTCGCGACCGAACCTGCTCCTTCAAGAAGTACTGAGCGAGAGCCTCAATGCCCTTTTCTCCGCGCAGAATCGAGAGCATCAAGTGGCCGCCGACGTCCCGCACTTTGACCGGCAGAAGCGAGCCGACCTCAACATCAGCCGGAGCATCCGCCGTCACGATGCGACCATTGAGATCGATCTGCACGGTCCCATCTGAGTTCTGAGCGAGTACCCGAGCAGCGGTCGTCTGCCCGTCTCGCAATCCGACATCCTGAGACGACCGAGCCTCAGTCGTCTCCGCCTTCGCGATCCGCACGGTGATCTGCGGTCGCACGGTCAGAACGGTCAACGCGACTTGATCGCGCTTATTGAGATCCGGCTGCGGCGGCAGTTCAACATCTTGCCCGCCCGCGAGCGTGATCACCGTCCGAGCCTGATCGGTCTCAAGCACAAACCCATTCAGCAAAGACCCCGCCACAAGCCCATTCGGAGTGAGCCCTTTGAGCGGAACCGCCCCCGCCGCAACTTGCCCCTGCGGAGTGCTATTTACGGAGACTTGTGGAGCAGCGACTTGCATAAATGCCGACATCAACAAATATAAATTTTAGATCCACCGACATGCTTCAGAGTGCATCGAGCTAAAAACCATTCAGCATGAAGGATCGAGCCGATTTCGCCGCAAACGAAAACGCCTCTG
>CAZNMS010000260.1:0-12098 GCA_964573505.1 uncultured Planctomycetaceae bacterium
AGACTTCGGACGCAGTCACTACGGCCCCCGAAATCTGACGATTTCGGCTACGGTCGATCGGCAAGCACGCGTCGTACCGGCAATGAAATCACCGACTCTCAATTCACCCCACTCATTGAACTCTCTCCTCGTCCCACCAAAGGAACATCGCATGCTTAAGAACTGGAAGTCTTTGTTTGTCGCGAAAGCGGCGCTCGTTGCATTGGCTTGCTCGGCATCGGCGGCTGAGCCCACTGTGAAGGTTGTTGTTGACGGTCTCGATAACCCGAGCGGTGTTGCCGTGCAGCCGGGGACTGGGCACGTCTTCGTCGCGAGTCACGCAGGCGTGCATCGCGTCGATCCGAAGACGGGCAAGATCAACGCCGAAGTCACTGGCTATCCCGAGCCGACTGACATCTACGGCAAAGGTCCGAAGTATCCCGTCGGTCCCCTCGGACTGGCCTTCATCAACAAAGAGTGGCTCGTCGTCGGTGACGGCAGCCGCGTTGACGGTGAAGAACTCGTCCGCATCTACAAAGTCGGAGAGACCGCTGCTGCGAAGCCTCAGAAAGAAGACGCTGCCGCTCAGACGCTCGGCCCGATTGGTCCTTGCGAAGAGAGCCCAAAGGGTGAAGGCAACTTCTATGGCGTTGCGACGAACGGGAAGTCGATCTACGTCACATGTAATGGCGATGACACCAAAGGCTGGATCGCGCATGCCGCGTTGACGGACGGCAAAGCCGGCAAGCTGACGCTCAAGATCGCGACGAAGCCGCAGACCGAAGTCGATGCTCCGGGACCGATCGCTTTTGGCGCCAATGGAAAGCTCGTCGTCGGTCAGATCGGCGAAGTGAATGTCGCCGGCGACAGCTTGCTCACGATCTACAACGAAGACGGCAAGCTTGAGACGAAGGTGAAGCTCGGCATCAACGACATCTGCGGTCTCGCTGCTCATCCGAAGACCGGCAAGTGGTTCGCGACGGACTTCTCATGGGTCGACGCAGCAAAGGGCGGCCTCTTCGCTCTCGAACCGACGTCATTGGAGAGCCCGGCGAAGAAGGTGATTGGTCTCGATAAGCCGACCGGTTGCGCATTCGACGCCGACGGCACGCTCTACATCGCCGTCTTCGGCACGGGTGAGAAGAAGGGTCAGATCGTGAAGGTCTCGGGCCTCTAAGCCGTAGCATGGGATTCCATCCCGTGCCGCGCGACGCTGTTTGTGCTGTTGGAGGACGGGCACTCTTGCCCGTCTCTTCACTCAGCCTCGTAAATCGAATCGCACTCCGTCGGGCTCGTCCCGAGGGAAGCAACGACTGGTCCGCTACCTCATCGGAGAGCAGCCCCATTCAAGCTCTCCGTTGGGCTCGCCCCAACGGGAGCAACGACTGGTCTGCTACTACGAGTAGTTTCCATTACCCCCAATGGCCGCGAGCGGTCGAATCGCTCGCGGCCATTTGCTTTCGAAGACGTTTTTGAAATCAGGCGCCGTCATGCACGAAGTCGTTGAAGTCAGCGGAGTCAATCTGACCCTCGCATCGCAGGACCATTCAAAGGGCGAGTGGATCGGGCAGCGAGATGTCATCAAAGAGCTGCTCGCTTGCTGGCTCGTCATTGATCAGCAGGACTTGCCGCTGAGCCCGCGCATCATCGGCAGTCCCGGCATCGGCAAGACAACGCTCGCGATGGCTGCCGCCCGCATTCGGCAGCAAGAGCTTTACATCTATCAGTGCACCGCAGACACGCGGCCCGAAGATCTGCTTGTCAGTCCGGTGCTCGGGGACAACGGGCACATTCGGTATCACGCGTCGCAACTCGTGACGGCGATGATTCGCGGCGGAGTTTGCATTCTCGATGAAGGCAACCGCATGAATGAGAAGTCATGGGCGAGCCTCGCGCCGCTGCTTGATCATCGGCGCTATGTCGAGTCGATCGTCGCGGGCATCACGATTCCCGCTCATCCGAACTTCCGTTGTGCGGTGACGATGAACGACGACGAATCGACGTTCGAGATCCCCGACTACATCCTCAGTCGTTTGCAGCCGACGTTGACGCTCGGGCATCCGACGCGGCAGGACGAGCTCGCGATCTTGAAGTACCACTTACCGTTCGCGAGCGAAGACATGCTCAACTTGACCGTCGACTTCTTGCAGCAGTCGCATGAACTGCGGCTCGACTTCTCGGCGCGCGACGGCATCAACACTCTGAGGTACGCGTTGAAGCGACTCGCTCAAGATCCGTCGCATCCGCTGAGTCATGACGGAGTCTGGCGCGATGCCTTGCTGAAGTGTCTCGGTGATGAGGCAATGGATCTCGCGTCGCTCGCGAAGAAGCGAGCGCAGTCGCTCGGCGGCAACTCGGTGCCAATGGGGCTCGGCGACTTCTTCTTCGACGCAGACGACCCGCTGCATCCCGATGCCGACTTCGACGACGATGAGTTCGATGACGAAGACGATGACGACGAGCGTTGAAAGTTGAGTGCGATGTCTGACTCCTTCACCGACGACGAACTGCGCGCGTATCTCGACGAGCAATTGCCGATTGAGCGCATGGCGGCGATCGAAGATGCCGCTCGCTCAGCAGAGGCACTTCGAACGCGGCTGTCAGAATTGCTACAGCAGCGAGAGAGCGGCGAGCTCTCGGTCGGCGAAGTGTGGCGCAAGCACCGCTTGAGTTGCCCCAGTCGCGCAACGCTCGGCAGCTATCTGCTCGGAGTGCTCGACGATGAGCACGCGGACTACATCCAGTTCCATTTGCAGACGATCGGCTGCCGGTACTGCGGAGCGACGCTTGAGGAACTGCAGGCCGCCGCAGTCAGCACGCAATCAACGACCGAACGGCGGAAGAAGTTCTTCGAGTCGTCCGTCGGTCGACTCCGCAGCGAGTGAGGTCACTCGAGTCTGCTTTGTGGTCGCCTTTCGCTCCGCGAAAGTGCGTCTTCAAACGCCGCACGTCTTGATCGCCTTCATTCGTTCGCGAGTGGACGCCTTAAAGACGCACTTTCGCGGAGCGAAAGGCGACCATTGGGCTGAGCGGCAACCTCATAAGACATCAGAGGCACTCCGGCCCGACCGGTAGAACGCTGTGATTAAGCCGTTCTCGGCCTCAGACGCCGATGTTGAATCGCAGCAACTTCTTCGTCTTGAGGCGTTCGAAACAAACGGTCTAGAACCCCGCCCCGTTTTGGTCCGTCGAGACTCTCAAAGGATGGAGAGAATCATGTGTTTGAATCGCCATTGGTGGGCGGCATTGTGTTTGTCAGCAGCGTTCTTGACTGGTTGCGGCGGAGAAGAGGCCGCTCCGACGAGCAGCACTGAGGGCGGCGGAGCGAAGTCCGTCGCAGGCTCCGGCGATAAGTCGGCAGGCCAATTGCCGACCGCTTCGATCGGCGCGGCAGGGAATACCGAAGCTGCTCCGGCTGAGGAAGAAGTGCTGATCGAGAAGCCGAAAGACGGCACTCCGGAAGCCATCATCTTGCAGATGACTCAGCTTTGGCTGCAGCCATTTCCTGAGACCGATGACGTTGAGAAGCAACGCGCGGCTCGCAAAGAACGCAACACGAAGATCATCGAGATGGCTGAGCAAGTCATCGCGATGACTCATAAAGACAAAGAGAAAGAGCAGCTCTTCAACATCGGCGTGCATCGCTTGATGGAAGCGACGTTTCAGCTCGCGATGCAGGGCGATCAAGACAGCGTGAACTCGCTCTATGAGAACGCTGAAGCGCTCTATTCGAAGAACCCGAAGTCGAAAGCGGCGGCTGATGCTGCATGGTTCGTTGCGAAGTTCGCCGACGAAAATGCGATCCGTTATGCCGCGCAAGATCCGCGCTGGGTGAAAGAGTTCTCGCGTCAGGCGCGCTCGTATGCAGACAAGTTTCCGCAGGATCAAAATCGCGTGCTGCCGTTGCTGAATGATGCGGCGGCTTCTTGCGATGTTTGGGGCCTGCATGAAGACGCGATTCAGTGCTATGCGGCGATTCGTCAGAAGTTCCCGGAGTCAGAGCAAGCGGAAGCGGCAGTCGCTCCGTTGCGACGATTGAACTTGCCGGGCAGCTCAGTTGATCTCGGCGGTCCGACAATCGACGGCGGCTTTGTCTCCGTTGAGGAATTCAAAGGCTCGCCCGTACTGATCGTCTTCTGGTCGACCGAAGCGAAGAACTTCACCGACAACGCCAAGCAGATCGTCGCCGCGACGAACAAGTACGAGATGAAGGGCCTGCATGTGATCGGCGTGAGCGTCGACACCGACGAACTCGCGATCGACAAGTTCGCTGAAACGTCCGGCATGTCATGGCGCAACATCTATCACGCAGACCCGGCAAAGCGCGGATGGAACAGTCCGGTCCTCACGTACTACGGTGTGCAAACTATTCCACAAATGTGGATTGTGGGCGCTGACGGCAAAGTACTGTCGACCGGAGTGCAGATCAAAGATCTCGATACCGCACTCGCCAAAGTGACGGGCTCGGCAAAGGCAAAGGTTGCCGCAACGCCGAGCGAGGATGAGCCGGCAAAGAAGTAACACTGCTCGCGATCTACTGCTGTTGAAACTGACGACCCGCTCGCGGCGATGTACCGCGAGCGGGTCGTTTCATTTCCGGGATGCGTTATCGAGTTTTCGACAACTGACAAGAACCCGCGTGATATCTCGCCGACGACTGCGTCTTTCGGGCTCAGTGAATCAACTTCAACACTGAGTCGAGGAGACGAAACATGGATCTGGCTCTGGCCTGCAACATGGGGAAGTTCAGCCTGACAGGAATTGTCTGGGATCTCGCATGCGAGTTCCCGCCGTTCGCCTTGATGGTCGTGTTCGCAGCCGGATTCATCCTGAAGGCATTGCTTTCGCTGATCGACGGTGCGACCGGTCGATAGCGACTTCGCCCGGTAATTCGAAATCTCCGAGCAAGCCCGCGTGATATCTCGGGACAGAGTGCGTCTTACTCACTGACTTCAACAAGCTCTTCAACTTCAACACTAACGGAAACGAATCATGAATCTGCTTCTAGCCTGCGGACCTTCGAGCATTTGGGACATCGTCTTCTCCGTTCTCATGCTGCCGATCACCATCTTCATGGGTGGCCTTTAACTCGGC
This sequence comes from uncultured Planctomycetaceae bacterium, assembly GCA_964573505.1. GTDB lineage: Bacteria > Planctomycetota > Planctomycetia > Planctomycetales > Planctomycetaceae > AM-0621. The sequence continues at coordinate 5,074 of CAZNMS010000260.1, forward strand.
GATCGCATCGCTCTCGTTTCGAGGAGTCTTCAAATGCCTTTCATTCTTGGTTGTGGATACGGGTCTATGACGATTTGGGACTTGCTCGTCATTTTGGTCTCTAGTCTCTTCGGTATGGTAATTAGAGGTGCATCGTGCTCGACGTGCTTGCCTGCGGGATCAACTCGGAAGAGTTCGTGCTGATCGGCGCCGCCTTTATCGGTGTGTCGGCACTCATGCTTTCAACCTTCGTTGCTGTCGTGAAAGCGGTTCGCTCCCATTGAGTGGAACGAACGACGCATCGCCCGCACCTCGTGAGCACGTCGAGCACAAACTCGTCAGACTGCGGTTCGTAGTTCGAACTTCATTTCTTGCGACGTGCGACGGCTCATGTCTTTCTTCGGTTTTCATCCGCTGATCGAGCGCTGGTTTAAGCAGAAGTTTGCGGCGCCGACGGAGCCTCAAGTGCAAGGATGGCCGTCGATCGCTGAAGGGCGGCATACGCTGATTGCCGCGCCAACGGGCAGCGGTAAGACGCTGACGGCGTTCCTCGCGGTGATTGATCGGCTGCTCAAAGAGTCGATCAAAGGCGATCTCACGGACGGTGCGCGAGTGGTCTATGTCTCGCCGTTGCGAGCACTCTCGAACGACATGCACCGCAACTTGTCGGAGCCTCTCGCCGAGTTGAATGAACTCGCTGCGACCGAGTTTCCCGATGTGCCGATTGCGTTTCTGCGCGCGGGTTTGAGAACGGGTGACTCGACCCCGGCGGAGCGGCAAGCACTCGTTCGTCGTCCGCCGCATGTCATCGTCACTACGCCCGAATCTCTCTTCATGTTGCTGACGACCGAACGAGGTCGCGCGGCTTTGAAGACCGTCGAGACGGTGATCGTCGACGAGATTCATGCACTCGTCCGCGACAAACGCGGGTCGCATCTCGCGCTGACATTGGAACGACTGGAAGCGCTCTGCGAACGCCGCGTGCAACGCATCGGGTTGTCGGCGACTCAGAAGCCGATTGAACGGGTTGCTGAGTTCTTAGTCGGATTAAGAGGAGCGGCCTCTGCGGCGGCCAATGGGACTGCTGAGACGAATGGGGCGAATGAAATTGGTGCCGTGCGATCTACGGAGCAGCTTCCTATTGGTCCTATCAGTCCTCTACGTCCCATTCGTCCTATCGCCGATCTCGACAACGACTCCTGCTGCATCATCAACGTCGGTCACTCGCGCGAACTTGATCTCGCGATCGAAGTCCCGCCGAGCGAACTCTCGGCAGTCTGCTCGAACGAGCAATGGGCTGAGGTCAACGCGCGGATTGTTGAACTCATCAACTCGCACCGCAGCACGCTGATCTTCGTCAACACGCGGCGCATGGCTGAGCGAGTCACGCATCAACTCACGGAGTTGCTCGGCGAAGATCATGTCGGCAGTCATCACGGTTCGTTGTCTTCGGAGTTGCGACTGCAAACGGAGCGACGTCTGAAGTCGGGCGAACTTAAAGCCGTCGTTGCAACGGCGTCTTTGGAGTTAGGGCTCGATGTTGGGTACATCGACCTCGTGATTCAGATCGGCTCGCCGCGTTCGATCGCGACGTTCTTGCAGCGCATCGGTCGCTCGGGGCACTCGCTCGGCAAGACTCCGAAAGGGCGACTGCTGGCGCTGACGCGCGATGAACTTATCGAGTGCATGGCGCTCGTCCTCGCGATTCGTGAAGGACGGCTCGATTCGTTTCCGATCCCCGAAGCTCCACTGGATGTTTTGTTACAGCAGATCGTCGGCGAAGTCGCCGGGCGCGAATGGAATACCGACGAGCTTTACGCGCTCTTCAAACGCGCATGGCCTTATCGAGACTTAACTCGCGCGACGTTTGATGAAGCACTCAAAATCGTGAGCGAGGGACTGACGGATAAGACCGATCGGCAATTGGTCTACGTGCATCATGATCGCGTCGGGAAGCGGGTGAGGGCTCGACCGAACGCGCGGATCGCGGCGACGACGAATGCCGGAGCGATCCCCGAAGTCGCGCAGTTCCGAGTGGTCGCTCAGCCGGAAGGCACGGTTGTCGGGACGCTCGATGAAGACTTCGCGACCGAGAGTCATGCCGGTCAGATTTTTCTGCTCGGCAATACGTCATGGCGCATTGAAGGACTGCGCGGCACCGACATGCACGTGACCGATGCCGGCGGTGCTCCGCCGACGATCCCGTTCTGGCGCGGCGAAGCTCCGGGGCGGACATTGGAGTTGTCAGAGGAAGTGTCAGCACTGCGACAGGAGATTGAAGATCGCGTGCGAGCGGCTGAGGTCGTCGAAAATAGGACCGATAAGACGCATACGACGGATAGGACTCATAGGACTGAAGTCAGCACGACAGAAGGTCTTGAGCCTATCGGTCCTATAAGTCCTCTACGTCCTATTGGTCCTATTCGCCCAATGGCGACAGTCGCTGAATGGCTGACCGAAACAACGCTCTGCACCGACTTTGCCGCGCAGCAAACGGTGACTTACGTCGCCTCAGAGATGGCAGCGGTCGGGCTCGTGCCGACTCAGAAGCGAGTCATCTTCGAACGCTTCTTCGACGAGACCGGCGGCATGCAAATGGTCGTGCATGCTCCGTTCGGGGCTCGCATTACGCACGCATGGGGACTCGCGATGCGCAAGCGGTTTTGCGTGTCGTTCGACTTCGAACTGCAAGCCACTGCCGATGACGACGGCTTCATCTTGTCGCTCGGGCCGCAGCACAGCTTCCCGCTCGAGTCGATGTTTCCGATGCTCACTCCGCAAAACCTGCGTGAGCTTTTGGAGATCGCGATCCTGCGCATCCCGATGTTTCAGATTCGCTGGCGCTGGAATGTGAATCGCGCGCTGCTCGTCTTGCGCCGAGACAAAGGCAAGAAGGTGCCGCCCGCGCTGCAACGCTTTCGCTCGGACGACTTGCTGACGGCGTGCTTTCCGATGCTCACGGGGTGTCAGGAAAATGTCACCGCAGAAGATCTCGTGCTGCCCGATCATCCGCTCGTGCAGCAGACGATGCATGATTGCTTGCACGAGGCATTGGACTTCGACGGACTCAGTGAAGTGCTGCGTCAGATTCAGACGGGCGAGATCGAACTCATCGCTCGCGACACGCGCGAGCCGTCGCCGTTTAGTTACGAGTTGCTGAACTCGAACCCGTATGCGTTTCTCGACGGCGGTGAAGTGGCCGAGCGCCGCGCGCGAATGGTCTCGACGCGGCGCTCGCTGACGATCGAGTCAATGAGCGATTTGAGTCGGCTTGATCCGCTCGCGATCGAGCAAGTTATCCGCGAAGCAACGCCGCTGATTCGCAATGCGGATGAACTGCACGACGTGCTGATGTCGCGCGTGATCGTGCTGGAAGAAGAATTGCACGAGCATGCGGCGTTGTTTGATGCATTGGTATCGCAGAAAAGAGCAACGCGGTTCGTGTTAGCGGACAGCGCCGACTCAATAGGACGGATAGGACTTAGAGGACCGATAGGACGAATAGGTCCGGCGGAAGTTGCACCGGATGGGGATTCTTCTCTTCGTCCTAACGCGGTGCGACCGGAATTGCCCGTAGCCGAAATCGTCAGATTTCGGGGCCGCAGTGACTGCGTCCGAAGTCTCACGACTTCGGCTACAAAGATGCCCGAACTGGAGAACTCAAACGCGATTTGGTGCTGTGCCGAACGACTGCCGGCTGTGCGGGCGATGTTCCCGGATGCGGCGTTCGATCCGCCGATTGATGTGCCGGACGGAGTGCGTACCGATTGGACTGACATCGACGCGCGGATTGCCGTCGTGCGCGGTTTGATGGAGGTCGCGGGTCCGCTGACCGCTGAAGAGGTCGCGGCTCGCACGAGCATCTCGGTCAATCATGCGAGCGTGACGCTGGAGGCACTCGAAGGCGAAGGCGCGGTGATGCGCGGTCGGTTTCGCAGCGCGGCGACTCGGCGCTGGGACGAAGCTCCGGGAGCCATTCAGAAAGCGAATGGGGCTGCTGCAACGAATCGGACGAATGAAGCTGACAGCACGAACGGCATCAGCCCGATTGGTCCTCAGAGTTCTGCAACCGAATGGTGTCATCGCCGACTGCTCGCGCGGATTCATCGGCTGACGATGGACGGACTGCGGCGTGAGATCGAACCCGTCTCGGTCGATGTGTATTTGAAATTCCTCGCGCAGTTGCACGGACTTAGTGCGAACAGCAAACGCGCGGGAGCGAACGGGCTCTTTGAAGTCATCTCGATGCTGCAAGGCGTCGATCTTCCCGCCGTTGCATGGGAGCGAGACATCTTGCCGGGGCGGCTGAGCAGCTATCAGAGCGAGTGGCTCGATGAGCTTTGTCTGACCGGCGAAGTCGGATGGGGGCGACTCTATCCGCCGGCGCGCGATCCCGAACGCAACGGCTCGCCAGCGAATTTGACTCGCGTTGCGCCGGTGTCACTTTTCTTACGTGAAGACCTCCATTGGCTGACGGCGTTCAATGCGGGCTCGACGGATGACGCGATCAGCTTGCCGGCGCATCGCGTGAGAACATTGCTCGCCGAACGCGGCGCGATGTTCGGAGCGGACTTACGCACGCAGCTCGAAATCAGCGGAGCGGAACTTGATGAAGTGCTCGGGGAGTTGATCTCGCGCGGCTTGCTGACGGCAGATGGCTTCGCGGGACTGCGGCAGTTCTTAGAGAGCCGCGATGCGTCGATGTCACAACGATTACCTGCGCGGATCGGGGTCGCTCGGCAGAGGATGGCGACGGCACGCACGGGAAGATGGTCGTTGTGGCGGCAGAATGATTGTCGCCTTTCGCTCCGCGAAAGTGCGTCTTCAGAGAACGCCGCTACCGACATACAAGCGGAAAATCAGAAGCGGCTCGAAGAGCAGACGGCCTTTCGCGGAGCGAAAGGCGACACTGAAGCCGTCGAACAATGGGCATGGCAGCTTCTGCGGCGATGGGGCGTCGTCTTCAAAGACGTGCTGCAACGAGAACTCGGCGCGCCTCGTTGGTGGCAGCTACTGCAGGTCTATCGCAAGCTCGAAGCACGCGGCGAGATTCGCGGCGGTCGCTTCATCGCCGGGGTCGCGGGCGAGCAATTCGCATTACCGGACTCTGTGCAGAAGCTGCGGCAATTGCGCGAGCAGAGTCGGGTTGATGTCGAGCAGAAGTCAGCGCTAGCGAAGAGCGATGATCAGTCCGCAGATCCGCAAGTGCCGTCGGATGAAGCCTCGCGCAGCCGACTGCGCCGGCAGCAGGCGCGTCCGACGAAGGCTCTGCGTGCTTCGTTCTTGTCGGACTCGATGACGTCCGCTGACTCAGCGCCGAGCACCGCTGAAGCTCAACCCGCGCCGAGCGTCTTGCCGCTGAAGTCCGCCGTTGCAGCACGGCGAAGCGAGCAAGATGTCGTCGTGATCTCGGCCGTTGATCCGCTCAATCTCGTCGGCATCCTCACAAGCGACGAACGCGTTCCGGCATTGGCTTCGAATCGCATCGCACTCGTTGACGGAGTTCCGGCAGCGGCCCTCGTGAATCAGCAACTGGTCACGCTCAATGCTTGCGAGCCGGGGCAACTCGATGAGCTAGCGCGTCATTTGCAGTGATAGAGACAACATCGACGCTCGCGTGAGTAACTGACGTTACAGTCGAAAACGCGGATCGAGGCGAGCGTCGTTGATGTTGATGATCTCAAGGCACTCATAGACGGCATCGGAATCGTGCCCTTCGTCCATCGCCCAATTGATGATGTCGAGGTTCTCGCCGCCCGCCTGATAACGATCGACGATCTCGCAGGTCAGCCAGTCAACGACCATAGCCTGACGCAAGACTCCGTAGCTGCGGCGCCCGAACTCGGGCCAACGCCGCTCGCCAATCAGATGCTCGACGTGCCGGTACCGGACGAAGATGTTCCAGTGCTGCTCGTACCAGTCGAGAAAGGCGGATTCGCCGAGATCGAAACCGCACTTTTCACTCTCAATCCAGCGATGCCGGCGAGCCTCTTCGAAGGCTGCTTGAAAGACGCTGACGATGTCCGAGTCGATGTCGATGCCGCAGAGAAGTTCCATAATGCCACATTTCGATGAGCGCGAGTCGAATGGCGAAAGCACCTCACTTAATCGCTGTGATCAGAACCCATCCTGACTCACACCGAGTGGCGAGCTTTTATCCAAAGGGCTTGAGCAAACTCAACAGCGATGCCGGGAATGTCGTGCTATATTCGGCATGCGGGCGGGCTGCTTTGAGATCGGAAACGAGCAAGCGATCGTGCCTTCGGCGGGCAATCGGGCTAGAGATCCAACGTCATTAGGCTCGCTGACTTCAACCCTCATAACCCAGTGCCAAAGCATGCTGACGACCACTCTTCATTTTGGTCCCGCTGATCACGGTCGCGTCGTGACCGATGAGGAACTCGACGTCGCGAAGTACGAGTCGGGTTACAAGTACGAGATCATCTACGGCAGGCTGTATGTGTCGCCTGCTCCGAACCCTCCGCACGACATCTTCTCGAACTTCGTCCTGCAGCAGTTCTTCGAGTACGAGACGCTTCGGCCCGACGTTGTTGGCTACGTCACTCCGCAAGCTCGCGTCTTCGTACCGACAGAACTGGCTTCGACCGTTCCTGAACCGGACCTCGCGGTCTACTCGGAGATGCCAGACGATCATTGGCGCGATTCGGAACCCTTCATTGTCGCCGAAGTGTTGCGCGGCGATGACATCGACAAAGACCTCTTCCGCAATGTCGGTCTCTACTGGGACGTGCCGACGATTCGGGAATACTGGGTCTTCGATCTTCGAGACGATGCGCGTCGCGCGAAGCTGATCGTCTACCGACGCGGAAGCAGTGACTGGGAAGTCACCGAGTTCACCGGAGCCACTCCGTATGAGACGCCACTTTTGCCGGGGCTCAAGTTGAAGCTCGCGATGTCGTGAATGGTAGCTTGAACGGAGTCGGTCTTCGGGGAGCCGCCGCAGTCGAACGATTCGCGGAAGCCTAAAGCTAGAAGGCAGCACGGACTGGAAGTCCATGCTAGTGCGCTTCCAAGTGGATTGAATT
>CAZNMS010000261.1:0-12010 GCA_964573505.1 uncultured Planctomycetaceae bacterium
GGCTCGCGCGGACGAACGACCGTGCCTTGATAAGTCGACGGCAGCCATCCGTTCGACCAGCAATCAGTGCCGAGCACCGGCAAGCCTCCGGGATCAGACAGCACGACAAACGACGGCAAGTTGTTCGCGACCGAACCGAGCGCGTACGTCAGCCATGAACCGAGCACCGGACGGCCTCCAGTGATGCGGCCGTTGTGCAGCGCGTAGATCGACTGCCCGTGATTGTTGACGCCGGTATGCATCGACCGAATGAGCGTGATGTCGTCCGCGATCGAACCGAAGTGCGGGATGAGTTCGCTCAGCTCAACTCCGACATCGCCGAAGTGCCGCCACTTCCATGGCCCGGCCCACAACTTCGCAGACGCCTCAGCCGCGTTGTCGTACTTGATCTCGCCGGAGAAGTTTTGGAGATGCCGTTTCTCAAGCTCCAATTTTCTGTCCGTGAGGTCTAAGTGCGACGGTCCTCCTTGCATAAACATCGACACCATTGCCTTCGCTTGCGGCTCGTGCAGCGGCTTTTTGGGTGTCAGATCAAATACAGTGCGATCGAGCGCGGGCTTCGGCGCTTCCGCTCGCGCGGCGTCTTGCTGCATAAGCCATTGCAGCGCCATCGCTCCGAGGCCGAAGCCTTGAGCCGCCAAAAAATGCCGACGTGACATGCATGCGGAGTGTTGTGCGGAGTTCATAGCAGTCTCGATGAAAGGAAACTGACGGAGAGCCTGCGGACCGTAGCACGCGGGGTACGGGACGGAGTTTGCGAATCTCGTCTTGAAGTAGGGGGTGACAAGCGAGCTTTCTGTTGGTGGGCCGGCGCTCGCGAACAAACTTCGATCGATGCCTCAACGACCGGCGCAGATGAAGCTTGCTCGCGCCGGCACACCGATGCGACGCGAACTTGTCCGCACCCAACGAATCGCAAACCTCGTCCCGCACGCTAGCACGACGGCGAGAATGACGCGTACTGGTCATCGCTGATGAGGGTTCGGTTGCGGGTGATGTCGGTGAGAACGGCATGCGTTACGCGATCACAATTGGGTGTAATCGGCATTCCGGCGCGGTCACAGGCGGGCTTGTCCGGAAGGGAGTCACGACTGACCGGCTACTCGCTCGCAGTGGTAGCGGAGCAGTCGTTGCTTCCGTCCGGGCAAGCCGGACGGAGAGCGAAAAAGCCTTCGCTTTGCGGTCATGTAGCCGACCAGTCGTTCGTCCCGTCCGGACGAGCCGGACGGAGACGACTCAAATTCAGCGCCGAAGTGCCGGTCACACCCGTCTCAATCGAGGCGTCTTCAATTGAGCGTTATCGGGAATGGACGCCGCACCCGGCGAGATGCGTTTGAAGACGCGCTTTCGCAGAGCGAAAGGCGACTATCGGCTCATGAGGGGTATGTGCCTCCCGGAACAGCTTTTGTAATCCGGCATGCCGCCTGCTTTTCGCCAGTTGATAAGACGCGATGGGGTAAACGCCGCTTCGGGTCTTGCGAGTGATCTCCGATTCCGTCTGCTGCTCCTTCGCGGTCGAAGATTGCGGAAATACCCGAAGTCGCGGTGCGCCAGAGATCCTGCGCACTCATCGATCGGCGAACTCCATACGCACTGACGGAGTTCATGCCGTTCGACCGGCAGCGTATCGCTGCGCCGCGACTCACTCTTGCAAACACTCACCGTTTGCTGGGATAGGCCGAGGAGCAGCAATGTCGAAGTCACGATGGCATAGAACTGTTTGGGATTCGTTCATCGCCCGAGTTGCCGGACTCATCCGTCCGAAGGCGAGTCGGCGGCGACGGACGCTCGGTCAACGATTGGGGGGATTGCTCCCGACCGAACTGCTTGAAGTTCGCATCGTGCCCGCGATCGGTGTCTCGTTCAGCGCCGGAACATTGTCGCTGACTGGCACGTCGGCCGCAGAGACCGTCTCCGTTTCAGCGAGCGCGACCGGCACTGATATCTCCGTCGGCGGAACGTTGCAGACGCGACTGACGGGCGCGACGAACGCCAATATCACAACGATCAACTTCAGCGGCGATGCGAGCAGCGACGCGCTCACGATCACCGGACTGACGACCGCTCTGACTGTCGGGCTGACCAATGTTGAAGCGGTGACACTGACATCCGGCAATCTGACGCTGACCTCGAATGGTGCTCTCGCTTTCGGTGCGTCGACGGTGACAGGTACGGCGAGCATCACAGCGGGCGGTGCAATAACTGATACAGGCAGACTCTCCATTTCCGGTGCGACGACGATCAACGCCGGAGTGAACAACGTCACGCTCGACGCTTCCGGTGCCTCATACGGTGCGCTCAGTCTGACTGGAGCGAATGTTACACTCGTTGAATCGGGCGATACGGATCTTGCTGCCGCGTCGATCTCCGGCAATCTGACGCTGACTTCAACCGGTAACGTCACTGACAGCGGCGCTCTTTCCGTTACTGGCGTCGCAACGTTCAACGCATCCGGGAAGAACATCACTCTCGATCACGCGTCAAATGCCTTCGGGCAAGTCGCAGTGACGGGAGCCAATGTGACGCTCCGCGAACAAGACGCGATCGGAATGGCTGCGAGTACTGTCACCGGCACGCTGAATGTCACTTCGGGCGGCACGATCACCGACGGCGGAAAGATCGCGGTGACGGGAACGACGACACTCAATTCAGGCTCGGCGGCGATCACTCTCGATCATGCCTCGAATCAATTCGGCACGTTGCTCGTGACCGGCGGCAACGTGCGCATCAACGAGAACGCGGCGACGGACATCGGAGCCTCAACCATCAGCGGCACGCTGCATGTCACGACGGTCGGAGCAATCACCGACTCCGGCAAGATCGTCGTGAGCGGCAAGACGACGCTCGCAGCGAGCACGACGATCACCCTCGATCAAACGACGTCGACGTTCGGCAGTCTCGCACTCAGCGGCACGAACATCTCCGTCATCGAAGCTGCAGCGACTGATCTCGCCGCAGTCACTGCAACGGGCACGTTCTCAATCACTTCGACCGGTGCGATCACTGACAGCGGAGCGTTAGCGATTACGGGAGCCTCAACGTTCCGCGCGACGGGCAATCCAATCACGCTCGACAACGCGACCTCAACGTTCGGAGCGATTGCCTTTACGGGCTCGAACATTCTGCTCGTCGAGAACGCGGCGACTGATCTCGCCCTGAGCACGGTCACCGGAACATTGAATGTGACTTCAACCGGAGCGATCACTGACTCGGGCCGACTCGCGGTGACGGGCACGACCACTCTGAATGCCGGCGCGAACGCCATCACGATCGACACTGCGGGCGGTACGTTCGGCACGCTCACACTGACGGGCAGCAACATCACGATCGTCGAAGGTGCTGCAATGGACCTCGGCGCGACAACCGCAACTGGCACGCTCACGCTGTCTGCATCGGGCGCCATCACCGATACCGGAACGATCACCGCTGCCGGTGCAACAACGATTACAGCAACTGCTGCAGCCATCACGCTGAACAGCGCAGCGAACACATTCGGCTTACTGACGCTCAATGGCTCATCAGCGACGATCGTCGAGAACGCAGCAACCGATCTCGGAGTGACGACGGTGACCGGCACGTTCTCATTGACCTCTGCGGGCGATGTGACAGACACCGGCAAGCTGACGATCGGCGGAGCGACGACGATCAATGCCGGGACGAACAACATCACGCTCAATACAGCGGGCAACACTTACGGCGCGCTGTCACTGACCGGCGCCAACTTGACGATCATCGAAGCCGGAGCGACGGACTTCGGAACGACATCCGCAACCGGCACGCTCAGTCTCACAACAACCGGCGCGGTGACTGACAGTGGCACGATGACGATTGCCGGAACGACAACCATTTCTGCGGGCACGGCTGCGATCACTCTCGATCAAGCGGCATCGACGTTCGGCACATTGGTCCTTTCGGGCAGCAACGTTGCGGTGCGAGATGCCGGAGCAACCGACATCGGAGCAACGACTGCAACGGGCACCCTCTCGATCACATCCGGCGGCGCGGTGACAGATAGCGGTACGCTCGCCATCACCGGACGACTGACGGTGACCGCGACTGGTCAGAATATCACGCTCGATCAAGCGGCTTCGAACTTCTCTTCGATCTCTGTCACGGGCGCCAATGTTTCGATCATCGAGAACAGCGCGGCTGACCTCTTCACGTCGACCGTGACAGGAACATTCTCGCTGACTGCGAACGGAGCGATCTCAGATAGCGGTGCGCTCAACATCACCGGAGCAGCGACGTTCGCTGCCGGAACGAATCCGATCGTGCTCGACCAAACGGCTTCACGCTACGGATCGCTGCTGCTGTCCGGCACCAATGCGACGATCTCAACAACCGGCGCCGTGAATCTCGGAGCGACGACTCTCACTGGCACACTGACCGTGACCGGCGTCGGCATCAGCGATTCGGGAACAATCGCCGTTACCGGAGCGACAACATTGACGTCGACAGCATCAACGATCGTGCTCGATCAAGCAGCGTCGACATTCGGCGCGCTGACTCTCTCGGGCACGAACGTCTCGATCGTTGAGGCAGCGGCAACAGATCTCGCAGTCGTCACTGCAACGGGCACATTGAGCGTCACTTCAACCGGCGCGATCACTGACAGTGGCAAGATCAGCGCGACGGGCACAACGACGATCAATGCCGGTGCGAACAACATCACTCTCGACACAACGACGAACGCGTTCGGCACGCTCGCCCTCACCGGCGCCAACGTGACGGTCACCGAGACCGGATCAACGGATCTCGGCGCGAGCACCATTTCCGGCACGTTCTCGCTGACTTCGACCGGAACAGTGACGGACTCCGCAGCACTCAGCATCACGGGTGCAACGACGATTGCAGCCGGAGCAAACGCGATCACTCTCGATCATGCCTCGAACAAGTTCGGCTCGCTGACTCTGACGGGGTCCAATGTGACGATCGTTGAGAACGCGGCGACCGATCTCGGTCAGACGACAGCGACCGGCAACGTCTCAGTGACGTCCGCAGGAGCGATTACCGATAGCGGCAAGCTCACGATCACCGGCACAGCAACATTCAATGCCGGAGTGAATGCGATCACTCTGAACGACGCGGCCTCAACGTTCGGAGCACTGACGCTGACGGGCTCTTCGGTGACGATCGTTGAAGCAGCGGCAACGGCCCTCGCGGCAGTGACTGCAACCGGCAACTTCAACCTCACTTCTTCGGGAGCGATCACCGATACCGGCACGATCAACGTGACGGGTACAGCGACCATCAACGCCGGCGCGAACGCCATAACTCTCGATACTGCGACTAATGAAATTGGCGAGCTCGTTCTCACGGGTACCGCAGTCACGATTGTCGTGACGGGCGAAGTCGAATTGGGCGCGTCGACGCTCACGAGTTTGACCGTCACTTCATCGGGGCTCATTTCGGATAGCGGCGTGCTGACGATCTCCGGCGCGACGACACTGACGGCTACTAACTCGGACATCATCCTCAATGCGGCGACGAATACGTTCGGCACGCTGAAGCTCAGCGGCGTCAATGCAACGATCGTCGAGAATGCGGCAACGGATCTCGGAGCAAGCACGCTCACGGGCAGTCTGACACTGACATCAGCGGGAGCAGTCACAGACTCCGGCACGCTGATCGTTCCCGGCTTGCTGATCATCACTGCGACGGGCAAAGACGTAACGCTCGACTCTGCGGCGAATGCGTTCGGCACCGTGCGAATTGATGCTGAAGACATCGTTGTGACGGAAGTCGACGGAGTGAAACTCGGCCCCACAACGGCATCAGGAACGCTGACTGTGTACGCAGGCGGGACGATCACAGACATCGGCAAAGTCGACATCACGGGTACGACAACGCTCAATGCCCCCGGTCGAGTCATCACGCTCGATACTGGTACGAACCTCTTCGGCACGCTCGTCATCACGGGCGGCAAAGTGACAATCGTTGAAGATGCCGCGACCGACATTGGTGCAACAACTATTACCGGCTTCTTCAAACTGACAGCCGACGGCGACATCACCGACAGCGGAACGATCGACATCAACGCGCCGGTCACACTCCGCGCCGGTGCGAATGACATCACTCTCAACTCGCCTGCAAACCGCTTCGGCACGCTCGCGCTGACTGCAGACAATGTGACGCTCGTCTCGAACAAAGCGCTCGTGCTCGGTACGTCGACGATCGGCGCTGATCTCACTCTTACGACGACTGGCGGCACAGTGACCGACGCGGGCGCAGTTGCTGTCACCGGCAACCTCAGCGTCACTGCAACGACCTTCGACATCACGCTCGACAATGCCTCGTCGTCGTTCGGCGGGACAGTGGCATTGAGTGGCGCGAACGTCGCGATCACCAACTCGGGAGCAACGGCTCTCGAAGCGAGCACAGTCACGGGTACCTACAGCGTGACGTCGGGCGGAGCGATCACCGACGACGGAACATTGACGGTGACTGGGGCCGCAACACTTACTGCGACGGGCTTCGACATCACTCTCGATGAAGCAGCATCGGCTTTCGGTTCGATCGTCTTCGACGGTGACAACGTCGAACTCACCGAAGCCGGAGCAACCGTGCTCGGCAACGGCGTTGCGACGGGCACGTTCAAGCTCACAACAACCGGTGCAGTGACTGACACCGGCACGCTCACTGTCGCCGGCGATGCAACCTTTGATGCCGGGACAAACAACATCACGCTCGACTCGACGTACTCGGCGTTCGCCGGCGATCTGATTTTGACCGGCGGCAACGTCGCAGTGACCGACAACTCCGCAGTCTCAATCGGAGCGACGACGACAACGGGCTCGCTCTCGATCACCGCCAATGGCGCCATCACCGATAGCGACACAATCTCGGTCGGCACGACGTCATCGTTCACCGCGTCGAGCGCGAACATCACGCTCGATGAAGCGGCAAGCACCTTTACCGGCGCGGTCAGTCTCAACGGAGTGAATGCCGACATCACGTTCGTCGGCGCAGGAGCGTTCGGCACTTCAACGCTGAGCGGCACGCTTGATGTCACTGCCGGCGGTGCCGTCACAGATACCGGAACGCTGACAGTCGCAAGCACGACGACAATCACTGCAACCGGCTTCGCAATCACGCTCGACTCCGTTGCAAATACCTTCGGCACGCTCGTACTCGACGGCTCCAACATCACGATCGTTGAAGCGGCCGCAACGACACTCGGCGCGACAACTGCGAGCGGTACGTTGTCAGTGACGTCGACGGGTTCCATCACCGACAGTGGCACTCTTGATGTCACTGGAGCAGCGACCTTTAGCGCCGCCGGTAACTCCATCGTGCTTGATTCAGGAGCAAACGACTGGGGCGCAGCGGTCTCGATCACCGGAGAGAACGTCACGCTCGTCGCAACGGGAGCGGTTGATCTCGGTGCCTCGACCATTACGGGCGGCTTCACGCTGACGGCCGGCGGTGATGTCACCGATAGCGGCAAGTTGCAGATCACTGGCACCGCAACGCTCGGTGCCGGCTCGAACAACATCACGCTCGATACTGGCACGTCGACCTTCGGCACTGTCGTCGCAACGGGCGACGATGTTGCGATCACTGCTGCAGGCGCGATTGATCTCGGTGCAACGACTGCAACCGGCACGCTCGACATCACTGCGGGCGGAGCGATCACCGACAGCGGCAAGCTCAACATCACCGGTGCGGCAACCTTCAGCGCAGCCGGTCATGACATCACAGTCGATGAAGTGACTAATACCTTTACCGACACGATCGCGGTCACCGGCGCGAACGTGACTCTCGTCGATGCCAATGCGACGGATCTCGAAGCATCGACGGTGACTGGCACCTTTACGCTGACGTCTGGCGGAGCAATCACCGACGCCGCCGCTCTCGCCATCACCGGCACGACAACGCTGACCGCAACGGGAGCAAACATCACGCTCGACGAAGCCGGCAACGTCTTAGGCACGCTCGTTCTGACGGGAGTCAATGCGACGATCGTTGATGTCGGTGCGGCAGACGTCGGAGCTTCGACTTTGTCCGGCAGTCTCGATCTCACTGCCGGCGCTGCTGTGACCGACAGCGGCACGCTCGCGATCATCGGCACGGTGACGATCACAGCGACTGGCTTCGACATCACGCTCAATAGCGTCGGCAACAGTCTCGGCGGAGCAGTCACGTTCGACGGCGATGACGTCACGATCGTCGATACGACAGCGATCGACTTCGCGGCATCGACAGCAACTGGCACCTTCAGCGTGACGGCCGGCGGAGCAGTCACCGACAGCGGCACGCTTGCCATCACCGGTGCAACAACGATTACAGCGACCGGCTTTGCGATCACTCTCGATGACGCCGCCAATACTTACGGCGCCCTCTCGTTGGCAGGCAGCAATGTCACGATCGTCGACTCCGCAGCCGCCGATCTCGCAGCTTCAACAATCACCGGAACGTTCAATCTCAGTGCCGGCGGTGCGATCACCGACAGCGGCACGATGTCAATCACCGGGACAACGACGATCGCGACGAGCACCGGAGACATCACGCTCAATAACTCCGGTCACTCGTTCGGCACGCTCGTCCTCACTGCGGACAACATCACGGTCTCAGAGACGGGTGCCGCAACGGATCTTGGCGCGACAACTTCTGCCGGAACTCTCAGCATCACATCCGGCGGAGCAATCACCGATAGCGGCACAGTGACGGCAGCCGGCGCCACAACGATCAACGCCGGTTCGAACAACATCACACTGAACTCGTCTTCGTCGAAGTACGGCGCGTTGACGATCACCGGTGCGGCCGTCGTGCTCGTCAATGACGACGCGACCGATCTTGCGAGCGTCACAACATCCGGTGCATTCACACTGACGGCCAATGGCGCGATCACTGACAGTGGCACGCTCAGCATCACGGGTGCTGCGACTCTGACTGCGACGGGAGATGACATCACTCTCGATCAAGCGGCGTCGGCGTTCGGTTCGCTCTCGCTGAATGGCGTCAACGTTGATGTGACCGAAGCCGGAGCGACCGATCTCGGGGCCTCAACGATCACCGGAACCTTCGACCTCACATCGACCGGTGACGTCACCGACTCGGGCAAACTGGCTGTCACGGGTGCCACAACAATTACAGCAACCGGAAAGGCAATCACTCTCGACGACGCGACGAGCGTCTATACCGGAGCGGTCGCACTGACCGGCGCCGCAGTCAGCCTGCGTTCGAACTCCGCGCTCGTGCTCGACGCGATTACGGCGACGGGTGCATTAAGTCTTACCTCAAACGGAGCGATCACCGACGGCGCTTCGATCGCAGCGAGCAGCACGGCCTCATTCACCGCCGGAACGGGCAACATCACTCTCGATGAAGCCGGTTCGACCTTTACCGGAGCCGTCTCCGCGAGTGGTGCGAACGTCGACATCACATTCCCGGCTGCTGCGAATCTCGGCACGGTCACGGCCACTGGCACGCTCACAGTCACTGCGAACGGCGCGATCACCGACAGTGGCACGATCACTGCCGCCGGGACGACGACTCTTGATGCCGGCACGAACAACATCACCCTCGATCAAGCGGCTTCGACGTTCGGCACGCTCGTGCTCGACGGAGGTGCAATCGCGATTACAGAGGCTGCTGCAACTGACCTCGGTGCAACGACAACGACCGGCAATCTCACAATCACTTCGACGGGAGCGATCACAGATAGCGGCGCACTCACGATCGGCGGAGCACTCAGCGTCACAACGACCGGCAACATCACTCTCGATCACGGCAGCACGGCGATCACGGGCGCTCTCACACTGAGCGGTGCCAATGTCGCCGTCACCGATAGCAACGCCATTGATCTTGCAGCAGTGACTGCGACCGGCACGTTTGCAGTGACAGCAGCCGGAGCAATCACGGACAGCGGCGCGTTGACCGTTACCGGTGCCTCAACCATCACCGCGACTGGCGACGACATCACGCTCAATACGGCAACCTCAACGTTCGGCGGAGCCGTCTCGCTGACCGGTGTCGAAGTCGACATCACCGCCGCCGGAGCACTCGCACTCGGTGCCTCAACAGTGACTGGTAGCCTCATTGTGACTGCGGGCGGAGCAGTGACAGACACTGGTGCTCTTGCCATTACGACTGATCTCACCGTGACTGCAACGGGTTACCCAATCACGCTCGATTCAGGCACGAACTCGATTGGCGGTGAGGTTGCAATGACCGGCACCAATGTCGCGATCACCGACACAACGGCGCTTGCGCTCGGGGCAATCAACGCTGCTGGCAAGCTCACGATCGTTGCCGGCGGCGACGTCACCGATAACGACACCATCTCGACATCAAGCACTGTGACGATCACCGCAACGGGCAAGAACGTCACGTTTGACGAAGCCGCATCGCAGTTCGGTCGGCTCGATCTGACGGCGGCCAATGTGTCGCTCCTCAACGATCGCACGACGGTGCTCGGAACAATGACTCTGACCGGCAACCTCGACATTGAAAGCTCAGCGTCAGTGACAGATGCGGGAGTTGTCTCGATCGCCGGAACAACAACGATCGACGCCGGAACGAATCCGATCACACTCGATACTTCAACGTCGACCTATACCGGAGCCCTCATTCTTGACGGCACCAACATCGCGATTACGAATAACCGCGCGACTGATCTCGGTGACATCAACGCCAGTGGGACGCTCACATTGACCTCAACCGGCGACGTCACAGACAGCGGCACGCTCGCCGTTGCCGACACTCTCACCGTCACCGCGACCGGCAAGAACGTCACGCTCGATGACGCAGCATCGACGTTCGACGGCGAAGTGAAGCTCTTCGGAGCGAACGTCGCGATCACAAATGCGAGTCCGACGTTGCTCGGGACATCGACCGTCACCGGCACCTATGCAGTGACGTCAACGGGATCAATCACCAATAGCGGACCGCTCACGATCACCGGAGCTTCAACACTCAATGCGGGCACCGATGACATCTTGCTCGATAACTCCGCGAACGCCTTCACTGGCAAGTTGAATCTGACTGCGGCGCATGCCGACCTCACCGCAACGGGAGCAGTCAATCTCGGCACGATCACGCTCAGCGGAAACCTCTATCTGACAACGACAGGAGCAGTGACCGACAGCGGCACAATCACCGTCACTGGAGCAACGACGATCTCCGCCGATACCGCCGCCATCACACTGAATGAAGCCGCCTCTGCCTTTACCGGCAGCGTCGCCTTAAGCGGTTCGAACATCGCATTGACGAACACAACAGCAACGAGTCTCGGTACGACGACCGCAACCGGCACGTTCGCAGTGACGTCAACCGGCGCCATTACTGACAGCGGCAAGATCACTGTGACTGGTAACACAACACTGAGTGCAAGCGGTGCGGCGATCACACTCAACGAAGTCGGTTCGACGTTCGGAACGTTGCTCATCACGGCCGCCAACGTGAACATCACAGAAGCCGGCGCAGTCGACTTCGGAGCGTCAACGATCTCCGGCACGCTGACGGTCATCGCAACCGGTGCCGTGACTGATAGTGGTGCTCTCGCTGTGACGGGCCGCACGACGATCACAGCAACGGGCTATGCCATCACGCTCGATCAAGCGACATCCACTTTCGGCACGCTCGATCTGCGAGGCACGAACGTCGCAGTGACGGACGCCGGAGCCGTTGATCTCGGCATCGTGATCGCGACCGGCACGCTGACAGTCATCGCTGGCGGAGCAATCACAGATAGCGGTGTCCTCACAATTACCGGCGACGTCACGATGAATGCCGGAGCGAACGCGATCACGCTCAACACGATCGGCAACATCTTCGGCGGAGCCCTCAACCTCACGGGCTCGCCGATCACGCTCGGCTAAAGATCGCGTCCGAGTAGCCGTAGCAAGGACGCCTGCGTCCGTGCTTCCGTCGTGAGGAATCCGGCACTCTCTCTTCGGGAACTCGTTCGAAAAAGTAGCTTGGGATTCCATCCCGAGCCTCAGCGGGTTGAGCTTCTCAAACAAGGTCCGAAAACGCCGTCAACATTCGGTGCGAAGAAAGCGTCAAA
>CAZNMS010000262.1:0-11954 GCA_964573505.1 uncultured Planctomycetaceae bacterium
AGGCGACCACAAAACTTGACACAGAATTCGAGATCCTCGGACTCAAGTGACCTAGTGGTGCTCCAGCCGAACTGGTTGAACTGGTATGCGTCGACACTGGTGAAACTGGCGGGCGAGGCGGAAAACCAATTGGGACACGTGCCGCTCGAACGCATTCAACCCGGTCGGTTGCCCGATGCGAAGCCGGATGCATCCAGTGCAGCGGATCGGCGGCTCAGTCTCGAAGACGAGCAGCAGCTTCTGCCCGCGCTGATCGGACTGTTTCTGCGTCGCGCTTTGGCTTGGAAACAAGACACCGACAAAGGAGTGATGCTGGTCTTTCCGAACTACGTGCGTTTGCCGCGTCCGGTACCTCCGCCGCGACCGGGGCGCACCGTCGTGTATCGCTTCATGGGTCCGCTCGAGGAGATCTATTGCACGCTGGTTGTCCGCCTGCATTGCAGCGGTCTGTTCGCGAAGGACGGCACGCGGCTCTATCGACAAGCGGTTGATTTTCACACGGCCTCGGGCAAGCTGGCCGCACTGACAATGACCGAGCAAGGAAAACGCGGCGAATTGGAGATCTACTTCGGCGACAAGCTCGACGCCGACGTGCAAGCCGCGTTTCAACAGTTCGTGCATGACCACTTGCACGCGAAAGCTCACGACGTCACGCGGCTGAGGAATTACTTCTGTCCGAAGTGCAAAGAAGAAGTGACCGACCGTCGCGCGATCGACTTCGCCATTGAGAAGAAGCGGAAGACATTGGTCTGCGCGTACTGCGACCCTGCAAAGCCCGGTGTGATCGAACTGCACGACGTGCTGGAACAACAGCTCGCGACAAACGCTGGCGAAGCACGAGCCAGTGCCGCCGGACGCCAGGCGAATGAAGCGATCACGACGGTGTCGATGGAGCAGCTGATGGTCGGCGCGGTAATGACGTTGGTCGGCGAGGCCGGGCAGATCTACCGCATTCAGGCCGAACCCGATGAAGGTGTTGACGGCGAGATCGAGTTCCGCGACTCAAAGTCCAAAGCAACCGGCAAGACCTACCGCGTGCAACTGAAGTCGGGCGACTCCCACTTACGGAAGCGGAAAGATGGCTCAGAAGTGTTCCGCATGAAGACGCACTACGAGCGTTACTGGGCCGGTCGAGGCACGGTGCCGGTACTGCTCATCATCCGCACGAGCGACGGTCGGACTCGGTTCATGAACGCGACCTAGGCCATTCGTGCCGCCCAGAAGCAAAACCCCGGCAAGTCCGTGAGGCAGGTCGACTTCGTCGGGATCGATTTGACGAAGGGTGCGATCCAGAAATTGCGCGACGCACGGTTGAAGTAACGCTCTGAGCGCGAAGCAGCGACGTCGAGAGGGATCCGTTCGCGAGCCGGAAGTTGATCTCTGTGAGATTCGGGACCGTCGCGCTTTGGCCCGGCACGGACCCGCCGCAACACGATCCAATTCATCGCCGATGCCATCCAAACGCCCACTCCGCCAAACCCTGCCATCGCTCTTGCCTGCCCCGTGAACGGTTACCGAGATCACTGAGGGGATTGCGAGCACAGATCGCGTCCCTCATCGGAGACGGTGTGTAATCAACATGACACAGTCTGTGCATTGAACCTCATTGCGATGCGGCAGACTGGCAATGACCGGTGCGATCGTTTCTTCAATCCGGACTGACATCGGCACTCGCTCGTCGGAGCGTTCTGACTCTCGCATTGCTGCAATCGCCATTACAACGCTCTCCGCGCTTGAGCAGAGTCGACCGGACGAGACTCTGAGGCCGCATCGAAGGTCGTCGTTTATGGGCACGTGGCTCACATTGCTGATTGCAGTTTCGCTGTTCGTCGCAGGCATGCGCCTTGGGGCGTTCTTCAGCGGCACGGAATCAGGCTTCTATCGCATCAGCTTTTTGCGACTCAGCATTGATGCGCACTCGGGCGATCGAGTCGCGCGCTGGCTCATGTGGTTCGTGCAGAACCCGGCGTTCTTCGTGGCGACGACACTCGTCGGCAACAACATCTCGCACTACCTCATCACCGTCGCGATTCAGATGGGCTCGCACGTCTTTGTGCATTCGACGAGCGCGTTGCTAGAGGTCGTCACAACGTTGCTCTTCGCGCCGATCATCTTTGCCTTTGCCGAACTCATGCCCAAAAGCCTCTACCTGCGTGCTCCGACGCAGTTGCTGCGACGAGACGCGTTCAAGTTTCGAGTCTGCTATCGCCTCTTCTTGCCGGTGACGTATCCGCTCGTCGGCCTGACTCGCATCTTGGAGCGGCTCACAAAGTCGAAAGCTCACGAGATGGAAATGGTGCTCGGTCGGCAGCGACTGATGCAGGTCTTGTCGAAGGGGCACGAGCACGGATTGCTCACCAATGAGCAAGGCCAGTTGTTTCACAGCCTGCTGCACGACGCTCACAAACTCGCGCGAGAAGTCATGACGCCAGCAGAACGCATTCTCGGACTGGAAGAAGGAGCGACGAACGCCGACTTCCTCGCGTTTGCGATTTCGTATGGGTTGCCGCACGTAGCGGTGCGTCGCAAGGGCACGCCCGATGGATGGTTCGGCTATGTAAGAACAATTGACCTGCAAACAACGAGCACTTCGGCGTCATCACTCCTTCAGCCGCTGCCAAGATTGGCGTTCGACGCAACGCGGCTGGCGGCACTGATCTCACTGAGAGAGTCCGGGAACTCAGTGGCCTTAGTTTGCGACGGCGACAAGATCATGGGCATCGTGACTCAGCGAGCATTGCTGGAGCGATTCATGCATCCATTCGGAGCAAAGACAACTCGTCACGCTCGAACCGCGACTGCCGCGACAAGAACGCCAGCAGCCAGCACCTGAGCGACGTCCAAAGCCAAACGGGTAATTCACGAACGCACTGTTTCGCGATGGCCCTCGTCAGGTGATGAGGAATCAAACCTACACGGCGAGGTGCTCGAAGTCCCGTCTTCAGGCGGCACTGCATCGACTGTTGAAGTCGCCGCCGCCTTCTTCCGAGTGGCCAAAGTCTCGCAGGACTCAGCGTCAGACCGACGAACTCCAGTAAACGGCGAGCGAGTTGCCGATCGAGCCGAGTCGTCCTTCATCCGCAGTCTGGCTCCTGCCATCCGCAGGAAGTTGCGTTTCACCCGTCGTGCTTTCCTGCGGATCTCAAAGCGAAACTACGGAAGTGGCGATGTAAGTCGAATTGCAGGCCAATCGTCACTAACAGCTTCTCACGAGAAACCTCTACGAGTCGCCGCACCGTCATTCTCTGCCACTGACGCATAATCCAACTGACGAGGGCGACAAAATGTTTTTGGTGAGACCAGTGAAAGACCATAGCTTGACGCCCCGCAGTCCCCGGCTAAATTCCCGCCCGCTTCGAAGGACGATTAGCTCAGTTGGTTAGAGCGCCACGTTGACATCGTGGAGGTCACTGGTTCGAGTCCAGTATCGTCCAGTCTTTTGCTTTTCAGCAGGTTCTCCTCAGACGTCAAATCGCTGTTTTCTAGCGGTTTCTCACGATCGACAATGTCTCGTGATTGCTCCTGAGTTGCAGAGATAGAACCACGGGTAGAACAACAAACCGCTCGCTGAAACGTGTCGCTAGTGGCCATCGCGTAAAACTTCATCGCGACTGCCTGCGAGTTGCCGAGCCAATCGCAAACATCCTTTGCCGGAAACTCCGCCAGAAGTTCCGTTTGTCTGGATGCTCGCATTGCGTGCCACAGCTTTTCCCACGGCTTGATGCCTGCTTTCTCTAGTGCCTTCCGCAGCGCGGTCCGCAGATTCTGAGTCGGCAAACGCCAGCGGGTGAAGACTGCCGCCGAGTTCGGACATTCGATGCCGGGATTCCTGAGGTCGCGCAGCGCTTCGAGGAACGGCTTCAATTCTGGAAATACGGGACAGAACCGAATGCCGCCGTCTTCATGGTGCTCGGTCTTGCTGCTTCGAATCGTCATACGTCCGGCTTCGAAGTCGATGTCGCTCCACTTGAGCGCGACCAGTTCGGACGGAACACGCAACCCGCCGAAACGGCTCAGCGCGATCGCTGCTCGCAGTTCCGTGCAACCGACCGCATCGAGCACCTTCTGCAATTCATCGCGGGTGACGAAGTGTTGCCGCGCCCGATTCTCTCGGACGCTCGCCGGTAGGCCATCGAACGGATTCGTCGCGATCACCTTCTGCTTCACCGCATGAGCAAAGAACTGCCGAGCGAACCCTGTCATGCGTCTTACAGTGTTGTCCGACCAGTCAGTTCGATCGCTGTCGCGAACATTACCCTTCGTGCGGCAGTAGACGCGCCAGCGTTCGGCATCTCCGGGAGTAATCGTGTCGAGCCGTTTTTCGCCGCCAAAGTAGCGCACGAGAACACCAGCAGCGTGACCGTACTTTGTCCGCGTTGCCGCCTTCGTGTCCTTTCGTCCGTCGATGTAGTAGTCGAGAAACGCCTTCAGAGTAGTTGGACAACTGCCCGTTGATTCGGCTTGTAGCAGTCCTGCTTGAGCGAGCTTGCCGCGTAGTTCGGCGTCGAGCGTCCCGAGCCACTTCGCAGTGTGAAGATCGACTGCAACTCCCGCCGCGTTGGCCACAAGAATGTGTTCAACATGCGTCTTCACCGCTTCAGCCAGTCGCTTTGAAAAACCGCCGAGCCATATCGACCGCTTGCGTTTGTCAGTTCCGTAGAACGACAGACGGAACCCGTCGCGTCCCGCATCCTTCGAAATAGAAGCCATCGCGCACCTTTCACAATGAGAACGCCACCTTGATGAAAGCACTGCGGCAGGCGGAAGGTGAACCGCTTTTCGGGAGCGACCCTAGCCGCAGCGACGAAACACTAATCGACACTCGGAACCCACGTCCGCAGATCATGCCATGCCAAACGCTCTGCATCGGCAAGAATAAAGCCCGCTTCGAACTCTCTGATCGCTGCGCGTTCGGTGAAGGCTTCGATCAGATCGTCTCGACAACGCCGCAACATGCTCAGCAATTCATCCGGTAGCTTCTGAGGGGCATCGAGCTTCAATCGCCCGTCTTGAACCATCAGTAGAACATCGGCATCAAGTAGTGCCGCAATGAGGGTGTCAGATTTCATACAGCACCCGCTCTCGTGCTGTTGTTGGTGGCTGAGCAGTAACCCTGACCGGGCCGTTTTGATCGCAACCATCACCACCATCACAACCACTCGTCCGACCGATGACTGACTTAACGACCGGCTCGACCGACCAGCGTTTCACGCCGCCGCGACCGGGGACATTCACGAGCCGCTTACCGGCACAGACTCGCCCCAGATACTTCTTCAGGCCGTAGCCAATCTTGCGAGCATCAAGCTTCGTGCCGCACATCTCAGACATTGCCTCACGCAGCGCTGCCCATTGGTCAGCACCATCTTCGCTGACGGGATGTCCCAGTAGCCGCACGATGTCCGCCGCCGTAACGCCTTCGCACTCAATGTCGGCTTCTTCAATGCCCGCATGAATGAGTTGCACGAGTTGAGCCGACTGATCGGCATTTCTGACCGCGTCACAGTTCGCGCGAGGATCAGCTTGCCCCGCCCAAACAATCGCATGACGAATCAGGCGAGACCATTCGTCAAACGAACCCCACGGCGGCAGATCCATCTCCGGGCAGCTCGCCGCGAAGTAGCCACGCAGCAACGTCAGTCCCGCGACCGCCAGCTTTGCACGCTCGGATCTCACGTAACGCTTGAGGTCAGGATGCTTAAACGCACTGCGGTCTTCGGGATGTTCTTCGAGTGACTCCAGCCGAGCGAGCAACGTCCGTCGCGCGGTGTCTGCTGACAACTCGATGTTGTTGCCTGTTGCCAGCCAAACCGTCGTCAGCGGCAGTAAGCCCGTCGTGCGAGACTCGCGAAGAATGCGGTCCTGCCACGTCGTCGCCGTTAGCGCCGCATCAAGCGCAGGACCGCCCAGCTTCGTCGCCACGTTGTCGAGCAAGATCGCAGGCCAACCTTCAACCGCAACGCTCGTGATGAGCTTGCGAACTTCCTCATCGCATCCCGGCCACGCCACGCGAGCCATTGCCGATCCTGTAGCAATGATTGCAGCCGAGTCCGCCAACAGCGTCTTACCCGCCCCGCGAACATTGGCATCAAATGCAAACAGCGGAGTCGGTCCCGCAATCGCAGATCGAGCCAACAACGTCAGCACTGCCGCCAGCCAGATAGAGCGATCAGCAGCCGTCGCGAACGGAAAGTCAGCGACAACATCAATCAACACTTCCGCCGCGAGTTTCGCGTCCTCTTGTGTCGGTTTCTCCGGCACTTTCGAGAAGTCTTTGTCGGGCAAATAGAGCAGCCCCGTTGCGGCGTCATAGCCCCGCGTTTGCAAGATCGAACCATCAGCTCGCAATGATGGAGTTCGTATTACACCGGCCAACGGTCGCACGTTGCCGCCGTATTCACCCCGTTGATGAATGCCTTGCACCAGCCATTCCGCAGGCCGTTTTGGTACGAGAACGATCTCTTCACCTTTCTTGGTTTCTTCCAGCAACCGCACCGCTTGCGTGATGCGTTCGCGCACGAGTGCCTTCGGCAAGGCTCGAATCTGCGGGACAGACTCCGGCAACGTGATCGCTGACTGTTCCGCGTTTCGATCGCAGACCACATGCACGAGTACGCCGCCGCGCTGATAGAGTCGGGACCGCTCCGCATCATCCGGCTTGATCCACGGAGTTTCCCAACCGAGCCGACCGAGATGATGTAAGACTTGTTCCGCGACCTTCGCTTCGTCGAAGTCGATCAGCACTTCAGGCCGTTCATCCGGTTCACCTTCAGACGCCTCAAACGGCCGCGCGGCGTAGATCGCAGTTCGCACCGCATCCGCGCCTTCACGAGCAATCACATCGCGAACATCAGCCCCGCCGGACGCGAGCATCTCACCCGGTAGGCGAGCCTGTCTTACTGCGGTTGCAATGCCCGCTAATCGTGCTGCCGTCTGCTGCGCACCCTTGCTTCCCGGCTCATCCAAGTCCGGCACAACGACGATCTCGCAGCCTTGAAACAGCGGGCCATATTTCGCCGCCATGTGACAAGTCGGCAGACCGCAGGCGAGATAGCCGAGCCCAACAAGAGCCGCCGCATCCTTGACGCCTTCAACGAGCAGCCATTGCTCTCCGGCTTGCGGCAATCGACCGGGAAAGAACAACCCCGACGATCCTTTCCCGCTCTTGAAGTAGCCTTTGGAGTCAGGAGTCAAATCAAAATGCGAATGCACTTGCCCGTGTTCGTTATAGACCGGCACTCGCGCGACTTCTTGGAACTCGTTGCGATTCGGAATCTGACGCTGCTCGGCTTTCGCTCCGAACTGTAGGAACGATTCCACCGGCATACGCTTCGCCTTTGCGACCGCTTGCACAATGTCCGGCTTCGGTAGTTCGCTTGTCTGCGGACTGATCCCGACGAACTCGGCAACGAACACCAGCGCCTCGCGAAACGTGCAACCGCGCAGCCATTGGACTGCCGCCAGTCCGTCGCCGTTGCCGTGATGGAAGCACTGCCGACACATGACACCGCCAGTAACATCAACATCGCCGAACACCGCGAAGCGATCCGTGCCACCGCACTTAGGACAAGGATGTTGCCGACCATCGAGCAGCTCAGACGGCAGACCAGCCGCAGCCAGAATCTGCAACCAACGTCCTTCTGCCGCTCGTTTGACTTCATCGACCGGAATAGACTTCGTTCGCTTGTGGTTGTTGGGGGCGTTGGTGCTCATACCAAGCCCCCTTTCTCTGACTGCGACTTGAGCGCCGCAATCACATCATCGGGCCGATACAGCACTCGCCGACCGCAGGACACGAACGGAACCACGCCCGCCTTCCGCCGTCGTTGCAGCGACTGCTGAGAGATATGCAGCCGCTCTGCCATCGCCGGTTCATCGACCAGCCCATCAGGCATCTGCGGCGCTTGAGTCTGCTTCTGCGTGACCATGAGCCGATCGACCACAGCGCCAGCCAGCCGATCAATAATCACATCGAGTAGTGCATCAATGCGGGTATCACTTGGCATGTGACACCTCGCTGTCGTTGCGGCGTCGAAATCCAATCAGGATTCCCGCGTTGCGTAGTTCGCGGGTGGCGAACTCAGCATCGGAAAAAGCGTGTGTGATCCACGCATGGATCAGCACGGAGAACAGTGCCACGATGCGAGCCGCTCGCTCTCTCTCGGATTCGGATAATCGTCTTGCCACAATCAAGCCTTTCATTTCTTGATGTCAGAAATAAAAGGCGAGCGGCATTGCAGAACCGTTGCGGACTTCGTCGCCGAATGCCCCTGATTTGTAGCGTCAGGCACGCATGAGCATTGCGGTTCGCGTTGCGCAATGGTCAATCCCAATCTCGCTCCGCAGGGTCATCGCCGTCATACGCTTCAACGTCACTCGTGCGTGAATCACGATCAAACGTCACATGACCACGTCGCGGAGTTCCATCGCGGGCAAGTGCCGCCGCCGCTTGAAACTCAGGACAGCGCTTCTTCGTCAGTTGCGCCGGATCAACTCCGACCTCGCGGGCGATTCTCGCATCAGTCCACTCAGGATGTTCCCTCACGAGTAGCATCGCCTTCGCAAGCCACTCTAATCGGCGCTGTTGCGGACTTCGCTTATCCGCCGTGTGACTCGATTCCGGTTCAACAGCCACGCCCTTTGGGTCGCGCGCGTCTTGCTTTTCTGGTTCAGGCTGAAGTCGGTCACGTTCGACAATTGCGACTTCCTCGCGAAGCAACGGGACAAGGTTCCTGAAGCCCTTTCCACGAGCGAACTCGTACCGATGGTCATTCTCCGAATTCGGTGTTGCCGAAAGTTTTTGAAACCCTCTCATGGGGTTGTCACTTCCAACGATCTCCAGAATCCATCGAACGATTACTTGCAAGAGTTCATGGTGCGAGCGAGGCGCGAAGGGCCGATTGCTTGGAACTCCGAAGCGTTCAAGCGATGGGCGTCCAATTTCCTGCCACGCACGAACGTAGTCGTTCCCAAATTCCGCTCGCGCATACTCTTCAAAAATTGGAAGGTAGCGTTCGGCGATTGGTCGTCCGTGTTGATCCCACTCAAAGTCGTTCCAAGTGCGTTTCATTGGATGTGTTGCCCACGAAACCTCAATCGCCGGAAGTCGGTGATCTCGCGTTGAAGTGAAGACAAGTTGGTCGTTCCACCGCTTGTGCGAATCGTAACCGGCAGGATGCTCTGGCCACTCAAAACAGAGCGTTCCCCGGCCTTCCTGATTGTCACGGCTTGATTGAGCTTTCGAGAGTTCTTCGAAGAAGCTCACAATCGTCTCAATGACGTTCGTCGCGTCGTTCTGCATGGCAAATACCTTCAATAACAGGCCGACTCAGGCACGCGGCAAGAAGGTATGAACTACCGACATGCCTGAATCGCTTCGGCCTCATCGAGTTTCGAACCTCGATGCGGCAGCCCGAAAATGAAACACTACCGAGTTCACGATTTAACCCGGTAGCGTTGATGAGTTAGTTCTACGTAACCAGCACTACAGCATGAGTTCGGGGAAACCCTCTTCAGCAAAAAATGGATAATTATCAAAGAGAGTTTTCGTCCCCGGCTTGCGATGCGGGGAGCAGCAGCCAGTCGGGTGAGTAACATTTGCGCGACACAAACAATCTTCCAAATCGAAATACTCTCGTTCCTCATTCGTAAGTCGATTGCGATAGGCAGCACATGGAATTGCAAGCTTGAGCGTACCGTCAGAGTTTCGCTGTGAATTGAAAAGACCGTTCCATGTGAGCAACGCCTCGTTAATCGCGGCGATTCGACGCTCGTAATGAGCAAAAGGCCGTCTCTCATCGTGAATGAATAGTCGAATGCCGATGGGCAGAGGGACAAACATCTTTAAGAAAGAGCTAATTGTACTAGCTTGTTTCAATTGATATCGCATCTCCTCGCGATTCTCTCTTGCGTGAATATTGTTATTCGACAATGAATCCGGCCTTCTTGTGTCCCATCTGCTGAATATGTAATCAAATTGCTTTCCATCAATCATGTCACCAACTACGGCCTTAAGCTGATCTCCGGCATACGATTGAAACACGACCAAACGCCCAAGAAGCATCATCGAGAATGGCATCTGGTCACAGATTCTCGCGATCAATAATTCTCTTGAGACAACAGGGCTCGATTCGGATTTAGCCGCCACTTCATTAAGGACAGACGGCAGTGGTTCCTCAAGGACGTTCCGAGCGCACTCGGGCGAGTGAGATGGCTGATGTAGGAAGCTCAGGTCGTATTCTGGTTCGTCGTCGGGTGCCTCGTGCGGTGGCTGAAGAAAGCTCAAGTCGAATTCGGGTTCTCGCTGGGGCTCGACAGTGGCTGCGCGTTGAATGTCGGGAACCCTGATGCGTGTGCCACAGCCTTTGCACTTCCCGAACTTCCCCGCCAAATCATCGGCGGCTCGGAATTTGTGGCCACAGTGCAGACAGTTGAACGCGATCATCACACTCCCCCCAAACGGCTTTCGGATTAGGCCAATGAATTCCAAATCTTGAAGTGAGGATGCTCGTTGGTCTGTTTGAACGCGGCTTTGGCTATCCGCTTGGCCCGACTTCGAGCATTTTCACAAGCCCATCGAGCACCGCTTGAAGAATCCGCTCGACTTCTCGATGAATGCGAGCTTGGAGTGTCGGCTCCGTCACGATGCTGGCTAGCTTTGCCGGTAGGTCGCTCAGCACGTCGCGAGTCACCGTCTGCAAGTCGCGTTTGAAGGCTTCCCACTCCGCGCGAGGCAGTGAGTTTCTTTCCGCCGCTTCGTTCTTCGCTCGAAGTTCCGCAACCTTCAGTTCGAGCATTTCAACTTTAGCGTGAAGCGTCTTTACGCGAATCGAATTCAGGGCATCGCGATGTTGCTGGTGGCCTTCGTAGGCCGCAACGATCGTCGGTAAGTCCCACTCGACCGCCCGTCCGTCGGCATCAAAGCGAACGGCATCCTGAGGGAACCAATCCGCCTCACTGACGCGCGCATCATGCAAGCTTGACGGAGCCATTCCCAACGCCATCGCTACCGCGCTTCGAGTTGCCATCAGGCGAGTCCTTCCCGATGCGGGAGGTCGAATTTCGAAGTTCCCTATCCGCAATTTTTTTGCGATTGCTTACTCGGGTCGGTTCTTGGGACGTCCGGGAGGACCCGAAGTAACCGGGTTGTGATGGTGGCAATGGTGGTGATGCAAACCGCTCATGCGACCGTCGCCAATCGAGTTGCTGAGCCTACTCAACGGGGTTGTCGAGCTTGTTCGCGGACGGCATCGAAGACGAGTTGTTGCTGTTCTAAATCGAGCACCGACCACAACTCGACCATCTCGCAGAACACGGGGCTTTCGAGCAGCTTTAGAACCACGGGTAGAACAACATTCTGCGGAGCCCCCGAAAAACAAGGCGTTTTTGCGTCGAATTCGAGTCCAGTATCGTCCAAATCTGACGGCTGCATGTTTTCGCATGCAGCCGTTTTTTCTTGTACCGACACGACTTGCGACAAGTGCTCGTTTTCGTCGTGCGAGCCCGTGCGGCTCGAAACGGCATCAAGTGACATCACTTTTGGCATCACTATTTCGGTCCGCAGTGCCTTGTCGAAGTGCTCGGGGAGGACTTGGCGATAGTGCCGATCGGCTATCGTTTCGGAATGGCCGAGCCACTGCGCCGCGACGTGTCCGGGAAATTGCTCCGCCAGTTCTGTAGCTCGGCTTGCTCGCATGTTGTTCCATGCTTTGGGCGGCTAAGCCCGCTCGCTTGTCGATGCGTCGGAGATGAGTTCGCAGATTCGCGCCGCCCCATCCGCTGTCGTCGCCATTGAGGCACTTCGGACGATGCTTCTCGATGACGTATTCGCTGCCCTCCGCCGCTTATTTCCATAGGTCGTTGAGGGACGGCTTCAGTTCTGCTGACCCTATCGGTTTGCAGGGGTAGTGTTGCGGAAAGCCGGGTTGGTGATTGGCGGGGCGATTCTCTGACTTCTT
>CAZNMS010000263.1:0-5882 GCA_964573505.1 uncultured Planctomycetaceae bacterium
CGTCCGGTTCGGAGGGAGGGGGGACTGAACTCAATCAGTTCTCCCTACCCCTATCAGCTACTCGGACAAGCTCCTAGGACTAACCGACGTCGGTGCCCGAGGCTCGCAGGCCGATAGCTCCTCGTTACGCCTTCGTCTCATTCGCAAACGACATAAACGCGTCTTCGAGATCGGTCTGCACTTCGCGGAACTGAGTCACTCGAATGCCGGCTCCGATTAGCTTCGCGAGCAACTGTCCGACTTCCGCTTCGGGCTTTGCCGTTCGAAATCGGACCGTTGCTTCGGCAGAGGCTTCGGTCACATCGGCTCCCGGTTCGATCGACTCGCGAATGAGTTGCGCGGCGGACGTCACTTGCTCTGCCGTTTCGAGATGCGTTTCGATCGCGCGTTGCTGACTGACTTGCCGCCCAATCTCTGCAACCGTTCCGAACGCGCGCAGCCGACCGTGAGTCAAGATCGCGACGACGTCACAGATGCGAGACAGTTCGGGCAAGATGTGACTCGTCACGATCAGCGTCTTGCCCATCGCCGCGAGTCGGATCATGAGTTCGCGCATCTCGATGCGGGCTTGTGGATCGAGCCCATTCACGGGCTCGTCAAGAATTAGCACCGCCGGGTCATGCAACAACGTGCGAGCCCGTCCGACGCGCTGCTGCATCCCGTGACTGAGGCTCTCAACGAACCGGTCCTTCATATAAGTGGTGCCAGTTGTCTCCATCACGGCTTCGATGCGCTTTGCTCGCTCGCGCATGCCGATGCCGAACGTCGCACCGAAGAAGTCGAGATACTCTCGCACGCGCATGTTGTCGTAAGAGCCGAAAGTGTCGGGCATGTAGCCGACCAGTCGTTTGATCTTGCGAGCGTCGCGCACGCAGTCCGCATCCGCGATGCGCGCTGTGCCGGATGTCGGTCGAGAGAGCCCCACCAGAATCTTGATCGTCGTCGTCTTCCCGGCGCCGTTCGGTCCGATGAGTCCGAGAATCTGCCCCGAGTTCAAAGTGAGCGTCAGATCTTCGAGCGCCGTGAACGCTCCATACTTCTTCGTCAGGTGCTCAAGCACGACGACAGGTTTAGCGGTCACCATCAAAGTTCCTTCCGCATTGGTTCCAAATTCCGCGAGGGCGACTGCGCCTTCCGCCAACATAAGGCACGGAGCCTATATTGAGACGCGCGACCGACATCAGTTGACCCAAGCGCGTTCGTTGCCGGTTTCTAACGCACCAGCAATCTCATCATGATTCAGGTTCTATTGGCTCTTTCGTGGTCTGGTCGCGTGAGGATTGGCCGCTCACTTCCGTCTGTACTCAGCAATCCAAACGACGGCAGAGAACGCCGATCCAACGAAGCCGCTGCAGTCACGGCTTGATGATCAATAATCGCAACGGAGGCACGAACACTAGGAGCGGGCCTAAAACAGACGCAAATAGTTGTCGCTCGCTCCACGAACCAAGATCTGCCGCGCCCTTACGTAAATTGCGTGGATCACCGCAGCCCCTATATTCCGACTTCATGAGCACTCACGCCGTCGGCGCAAATTACGCGGACCTGCTCCTATTAGTACCCGTCGCAACGTCATGGAGAAATTTCAATGCTAAAAAGTCGCAGAGCATTCACCCTCATCGAACTCTTGGTAGTCATCGCAATTATCGCCGTCTTGGTCGCGTTGTTGCTGCCAGCAGTTCAACAGGCGAGAGAGTCTGCTCGTCGCACCCAGTGCAAGAACAATCTGAAGCAGTTCGGCATCGCATTGTCGGACTATCATGACACTCATAACTCATTCCCCCCCGGACTCTTTCTCCCAACATCACCTTTTTGTACCGCCTCTGTCGGTCAGAATTGGGGATGGGGGACATCGCTCTTGCCATTCATGGATCAATTACCGTTGTTTGAACAGTTAGACCCCAATGGCTGCTCCATGCCGGCGGCTAACACCTTGTACAACGGAATTGCACTTCTCCAGCAACCTATGCCGGCATTTACTTGCCCAACCGACGTAGGCGATGCCACCAATCCTTTTATGGGCGGATACTCCAAGAGCAATTATTGCATCAGCGAGCAAATTGGCGGAAACGCTGCAAGCGCAGCCAATTCTCCTTACAACTTCCAAACTCGACATCGCGATCTTACAGATGGTGCCAGCAACATCATGTTAGTGGCAGAGCGTGCCCTCAAAAAGGAGCCTTTCGGGCAGCGATATACCGGTGCGATTGTTTGGGGCCGCTCCAGCGTGACGGATGCCGGAAGCCGATTTCGTACCAACTTCCCAATTAACTCCCCCAGTCCGACGACATCAAACGGCGGCAACAGCGTCGCCGGTGATAATGGTTGCTTCCGCCATCAGATTAGCAGCTTGCACGCCGGAGGTGCGCAAGTGGTTTTTGCTGACGGTCGAGTTTCGTTTCTCTCAGAAAACATTAATTGTAATCCAGCCGCTGGTAGCACAACCACCTGCCTGGGAATGGTGACCTCGATGGCGGGGCCTGGTTGGGTCTTACAAAACCTCTTCTTTAAAGACGATGGCAATGCCGAGACGTTGTCAGAATAGCGATTACACATTGGCGTTAGCCAAACGAAGAGATTGAGGCCAAAGCACCGTGCTTTGGCCTCTGGCATTAATAGGGACTACAGCAAGCAGCGAAGGACTGAATGAGCAAGTTTAGCATTATAACATTGGCATTAATTGGCTTTGTCGGCTGCGGAGGCAAGGCTTACGACGGCAGTCAGCGATTTGCATTATCAGGCAAAGTGTCGCTTGATGGAGTGCCGGTGGATGGGGGCACTATTTCATTTATTCCAACAGCAGAAAAGGCTCGACCATCCGGCGGCGACATTGTGAAGGGCGAGTATAAGGTTCCCGAAGAAAAGGGAGCAAACGCCGGAAGTTACCGGGTCGAGATTCATTGGTATAAGCCAACGGGAAAGAAGGTTCCGGATTCCGACTTAGGCGGCACAAAAGACGAGGTCGCGGAAGCAGTTCCGGCTAAATATAATAGCGGCTCGACTGAGACAGTTGAGATCT
This sequence comes from uncultured Planctomycetaceae bacterium, assembly GCA_964573505.1. Lineage (GTDB taxonomy): Bacteria > Planctomycetota > Planctomycetia > Planctomycetales > Planctomycetaceae > AM-0621. The sequence goes on from CAZNMS010000263.1 coordinate 3,020, forward strand.
CATCAACAAAGACCAATTTCGACTTCTCACTCACCTCGAAGTAAGAAATTGCAAGGGCGCAGCAGATTCGGCGAGCGCCCACTGGATAATCTTGCAAGGATGGGTATTGGAGTGCTTGTTAAGCACTCGGTACTCGTTCTTGGCAGGATGTCTGTGTGGCGAATTTACCACAGACACGTTGCGAGAATCTCAAGCAGGGTTGTAGGGCGAGATCGATACGGGCTTGCAGACTGTTATGCGATCGGTGAATTCCATTGCGGCGGGACAGTTGATCGCGGGTAGCGAGGAAGCCGTGCGCGATGCGGCGGACGGATTGCGGACGAAAATGCTTAAGCGGGCTCTGCAATTACGAGTCGCCGCCATTGAGCAGCAGCTTGGTGTGCCCGTTGATCCGCACACGGCATAAAGCGCAGCAAAAAAGGTCAAGCAACGACCGTCTTGACCGTAAATAAGCGGGTCGCTGTAGCTCGGACGCGTATGTTCGAGAACGAGCCGCATGGACTGGCAACCAACAGGAAGCACGGACGAAGGCGTCTCAAAGTGCGGTAGCAGAGCCGCGGCCGTCAGGAGTTACCCAACCGGGGGCGGCCACAATGGGCGAGGAACACTGGTATGACGGACTTGTAGTCCGTCGAACGTCGTGAGAAGCGACGGACTACAAGTCCGTCGTACCCAAAAACGGATGTGTTCCTCAAGAAGTGGAATCCACTGCAAAATAGCCGGAACACCGCTTCCTGACGGGCGCGGCTCTGCAATCTCACAGTGAACCATGCCGAAAAACGTCGCGCAATTTGTGTGTAACAACGAGACGCCTACGTCCGTGCTGCGAATCCACTGCCGCGTCCGCCGAGCATGTCGTTCTTGTTACAGGAAACGCCACTCGCTGAAGGTCGCGGCTTGTCCGGCAAGCTGACCGTGCTCGTCGATCAAGTTCCATACGATCGCGCGCGGTAAGAAGAAGCGTTTGCCGGTGCTCGAAATGCGAATGCCCGAGTAGTCGTCGACGTAGCCGTCTCGCGTTGTGCGTTCGAGCAACCGGGCTCGCTCGTCGCGATGCATCGGCTCGGCAGTCAGTCGAGACGGCATCTGACAGAACTGCTCGATGTCGAGCTCCCAAAGTTTGAGCGCCGTTTGATTGCCGTAGTTCAAGATCGGGTCCGCCTGAGTGCCGTGCGACACAACGACGAACGGCGCGGCATCGAGTCGTTGATCTTGATCGGCCAATGATCCCGACCGATCAATCAGCTCGGTGCCGAGCAAGCGGCGATACGAATTGAGCAACAACTGAGTGTGAGCAACGCGGTCAAAAGCAGAGGCGGACAAGCGGTATTCCTCGAATCAAGAAGTCAGCGGCAAACCCTAAACGCGGTGCGACCGCAGTCGACCGTAGCCGAAATCGTGAGATTTCGGGGCCGCAGTGACTGCGTCCGAAGTCTCACGACTTCGGCTACAAAGATACGCATGACGCGCTGAACTCGCACTCGATGTGCAATCGAAATTACTCCACTCAGGCAGAGCTACTCCAGAAAGACCGTCTGACGGTCTCCGGACGAGAACGTGATGAGACACACAATCTCGTCCGTGCCGACGTTCTTCATGTTGTGCCGCACGCCGGCCGGGATGCGAATCGTCGAGCCCGCAACGAGCGTCACGATCGCTCCGTCGTAGCTGTGCTCGCCGGTGCCCGAGAGCATGTAGAGCACCTCTTCGCAGTTCGGGTGAAAGTGAATCGGGTTGCGATAGCCCGGTCGAATATGGCAAAGCCCGACAGTCTGCTCGGCTCCCGGTGCGAGCTTGCCGTTACAAATCCACTGCAGCGTGCCCCATTCAAACGATTCGACTTTGTTGTCAGCGGCGTGCAGCACAAACGGCGGAATTGATGGCGTCATAAGATCGTCTCGAACGAGTTGCGGGGCGGTCCGTGAATTGGCGGAGTTGTAGTCGCGGCGAGTTGTGAGTCGCTTCTTGTCGGCGATGAGGGCGCGACTCGGCGAGTCAAACTACGCCTTGCTCGCGATGCGTTGCGCGGACTCGGTTGAGGCTCAGTTGCACCTCGACGACATTGGCTGCCGAAGTTCTTCTTGTTTGGCGTCTCTTTCGCACTGCGATGCTATGTCTGCAAACGATTCACATGACGCCGCCTATATCCGCAAGACGCGCACGCTGCGTCTGCCTCTGACGCTCAGCATCATCCTGATGACGCTGAATGTCGCGCTGATGATTTGCTGGATCGTGCTGCTCGTGCAGATCCGATCTTGGGGCGCGCTGACGGTCGGCACGGTCATCTTCGCGCTGATTCTCGTCGGACTGTCGGTCTATTTGGTCGTGACGATCAAAGAGGTGCGGCTCAATCAACGACAAGCAAACTTCGTTGATAGCGTGACTCACGAACTCAAGACGCCGATCGCGGCGCTGCGGCTGTATCTGGAAACGCTGCAACTGCGAAAGCTCGACGAACAGCAGCGTGCTAACTGCTACGAAGTGATGGGGCACGAACTGCAACGGCTCGATCATCTCATCAACCAGTTGCTGGAAGTGGCGCGACTCGACGCGCTCGGGCAGCAGTTCGCTCCTGAAGACATCGTGCTCGACGAGTTGCTGCGGCAGTGTGCTGAGTCCGCTTGTCGGCATCACAAGAAAGAGGTCGGCGATGTTGTCTCGTTCGAGATCACGCCGATCGTTGTGCATGCTCGCCGCGTCGTGCTTGAGATGATCTTCGGCAACTTGCTCGACAACGCCGTGAAGTACGCGGGCGAGATTCCGAAGGTCGAAGTGCGAGTCTTCATGCGCGGTCGCAATCGGGTCTGCGTGCATGTCATCGACAATGGAGCCGGCGTGCCGTCTGACATCCGCAAGCAGATCT
>CAZNMS010000263.1:5892-11905 GCA_964573505.1 uncultured Planctomycetaceae bacterium
TCAAGATGTTCTATCGCGGCGGCAGCGAACTGGAGCGAAAGCAAAAGGGCACGGGATTGGGGCTCTATATCTCGCGCACGTTGGCGCACATCTTGAAGGGCAACATCACCGTGCATGACCGACCCGATGGGCCGGGCAGCGTGTTTGAAGTCGAACTGCCGGGGAGGCCGGTGCAATGAAGATCCTGATCGTTGAAGACGAAGAGGCTCTCGCAAAGGGGCTGAAGTTCAACTTCGAATTGGAAGGCTATGAAGTCGCACTCGCCGGTGACGGAGTGACCGCAGTGAGGATGTTCAACGCGGCTGATCCGCCGTTCGAACTCATTCTGCTCGACCTCATGTTGCCGGGCATGAGTGGCTATGAGGTCTGCAAGCAGATCCGGCAGCGAGACCCGCGTGTTTCGATTTTGGTGCTGAGCGCGAGGACTCTCAGTGAGGACCGCGCAATGGCTTTTGATTGCGGGACCGATCAATACCTCTCGAAGCCGTTTGCTCTGCCCGAGTTGTTGTCGCGCATCCGCAATCTCGAAGAGCGTCGCCGCAGCTTGTTCGGCACGTCTGAGCCGACAACGACGACGACACCGAACGAGCTTCAGATTGGCAAAGACGTGACTGTGAACTTCGACCGATTCGAACTGCATGTCCGAGGCACGACGCACACGCTCACAACAATGGAGACTCAACTGCTGAGATACTTCGCGCAGCACGAAGACAAAGTGCTCTCGCGAACGCAGTTGATGCAGGACGTATGGGGCGACTCGTCGACGTTCGGGTCTCGAACGATCGACAACTTCGTGATGCGACTGCGACGTCTGATCGAGCCCGATCCGGCAAACCCGCGACACTTCTTATCAGTGCGAGGCACCGGCTATCGCTTCATGTCGACTCCGACCGAGCCCGCGCCGGAAGGCATGAGTTAATTCGACAACGCACGTTCGCGTTTCCGTAGCCGAAATCGTCAGATTTCGGACGCTTGAAATGCCTGAAATCTCACGATTTCAGCTACCTCGTGCGCTGTAGAACTAAGCGACGCAGTACGACTGATCGCAACCCGCAGAACTCTACGAGCAACGTTCGAATGGCTACGTTCCTCTCTGCGGAAGCTCAGCACGAAGCTTCAACGATCACAGCGCACGACGACGTGCTGCGACTAACAACGAGTTCAACAACGAGAACGACATGACGACTGCTGCAACTGCCGAACTATCGGCGCGACTCGACTTCGCACTCGATGCCGCGAAGCAAGCCGGTGACTTCATCATGAGCTACTACCAATCGCCCGAACTGTCGGTTGATCGGAAGCGGGATGCGTCGCCTGTGACTGAAGCTGATCGCGGAGCCGAGTTGCTCATCCGCAAGCTGCTTGCGGATCGTTATCCCCACGATGCAATTCTGGGCGAAGAGTTCGGCGAAGCTGCGGGCACGAGTGGTTGGCGCTGGGTGCTCGATCCGGTCGACGGAACGAAGTCGTTCATTCACGGAGTGCCGTTGTTCGGCACGTTGATCGGAGTCGAACTCAATGGCTGCCCGGTCGCCGGAGTCTGTCGCATGCCGGCTCTGCAAGAAGTGGTCTACGGAGCAGACGGGCTCGGCGCATGGTGGCAAGTGGCGAATCGAGAACCGCGCCGCGCGAAAGTGTCGGAAGTCTCGGACCTCTCAAAGGCAACGTTCAGCACGACGACGATTCAAGGTTGGCGCCGCGTCGGGCGACAAGCGGCTTTTGACCGCATCTGCGCGACCGCTGCGATTAGTCGAGGATGGGGCGACTGCTACGGGCACGCGCTCGCGGCGACCGGGCGCGTTGATGTGATGATCGACCCGCTGCTCAATCCATGGGACTGCGCCGCGTTCGTTCCGATCCTCAAAGAAGCCGGCGGAGCGTTCGTCGATTTCAACGGCGTCGAGACAATCAACTCCGGCAACGGTCTCTCCGTGAATGCAGGGCTGAAAGCAGCCGTGCTTGAGATTCTCGGCTGCGACGAGTGCAACTGAGTTCGCCCTCGTAGCATGGACTTCCAGTCCGTGCCGTCTGCGGAGACGTCTGCGACCGACTCAGACAACCTCGTAGAACTTCTTGCTACGTTGCCGACGCTCAAATCATCCCGCGCTTCGAAGCTCGCAGGATGGCTTAGGAATAGTCGGCGAATAACTTCCGATTTTGCGTCGCGTAGGTTGGACGCCTACGTCCGACAGCGACGCAGCACGGACGTAGGCGTCCATGCTACGAATCCGCGAAGTACTTCTCCCACTATCCCTTACTCACTTCAACAATGGAGTTTTTCTGACATGCAAACCGTTCTCGATTACCTGCAAGCCAATCGCGAGCACGCGGTTGAACAACTCAAAGCGCTGCTCCGCATTCCGACAGTCAGTGCTGATTCTCGCTTCAAGGACGATGTCAGGCGCGGGGCTGAGTTCGTTCGAGATGCTCTCGCGAGGGCCGGTTTGAAAACGGAACTATGTCCGACTCCCGGCAATCCGATCGTTTATGCGGAATGGCTCAATGCGGGGCCGACGGCTCCGACCGTGCTGATCTATGGCCACTACGACGTGCAGCCGCCGGATCCGCTTGAGAAGTGGACGACTCCGGCATTCGAGCCGACCGTGCGCAACGGTGCGATCTACGCTCGCGGTGCGACCGACGATAAGGGGCAAGTTTGGACGCACGTCTTGTCGGTCTCGGCATGGCTCAAGACCGAAGGCAAGCTGCCGGTCAACGTGAAGTTCGTCATCGAAGGCGAAGAAGAAGTCGGCAGCCGCAATCTCGATGACTTCTTAGAGACGAATCGCGAACGACTGAAATGCGATGTCGTCGTTGTCAGCGATACGTCGCAATACGGACCGGGCATGCCCGCGATCACATACGGCCTGCGCGGCATTTTGGCGTGCGAGGTGACGTTGACTGGTCCTAATCGCGACCTGCATAGCGGCGTCTTCGGCGGTTCTGTTTGGAACCCGATCAACGCGCTGTGCAAGCTGATTGGCAAGCTGCATGACGATGAAGGTCGCATCACGTTGCCGGGCTTCTATGACGACGTTGCGGCACTGACCGCTGTCGAACGCGAGCAATTCAAATTACTCCCGTTCGACGAGCAGAAGTACTGCGAGAAGCTCGGCGTTGCTGCCGTTCACGGAGAGGCCGGCTTCACGACGCTTGAGCGGCGCTGGGCGCGACCGACATGCGACGTCAACGGCATGTATGGCGGCTATACCGGCGAAGGCCCGAAGACGATCGTGCCGTCATCAGCGACCGCGAAGATCACGTGCCGATTGGTGCCCAATCAAGATCCCGACAAGCTGACGGCTGCACTCGAAGCGTTCTTGAAAGCGAACACTCCCGCTGGGACGACGTTGAAGTTCAGCGCGCATCACGGCGGATGGCCGACGGTCGCAGACTTCAATAGCTCGTTCATGGCGGCCGCTCGTCGAGCCATTCAAACCGCTTTCGGTAAGGCTCCGGTGATGATCCGCGAAGGCGGTTCGATCCCGGTCGTCGCGACATTCAAACGCATTCTAGGAGTCGACACCTTGCTGCTCGGATGGGGGCAAGACACCGACAACCTGCATAGCCCCGATGAGCATTTCAGTTTGGAAGATTTTCATAAGGGCGCGCTGGCGAGTGCGGTCTTGTGGAATGAACTGCGGAAGTAACCGCGCCGCAGTGCGTCGCATGATCTCTGAGCAAAGCTGTGAGACGGCTCGGGTTTCGCGAGCCATTTCGGCATGCTCGGCTAAAGTCCCGCCGCCCTACGTCGCAAAGCTGCGACTAAACGGGCTCAACATGATTCTGAGTCACGGAGGATTCACACATGCCAGCAACAGCATCAGCACCCGAACTCCCAATTGTCCCTTCAGTTAATCTCCTCAACTCCTTTGGGAAGAAGCTGCCTTTAATCTGCGGCCGTTGCGGTCAATTCGGCGAGTACTCAGTCGGTCGAGTCATGATCGATCCGATGTGTTTGGACGACGTCAAGAGTAAGAAGCCGGGCGCCAAGCTTGACGACTACATGTCGTACTCGGGCATCTTTCGGTGTCCAAAATGCGGTCAGGGAGAGAAGTGGCAGCTCCCCCTAGAGAGCGCGAATTTGGTGATTGTCGAGTTGCAGCAGCTCAACAGCGGCCGCTGCTCGAACCCGAGGTTGTACTTAGGGGAGATGAGGGTGTTTGATGGCACCGTTCTGCGAACCGGTGCGATGATGGAAGACTACCTCAAGAGCAAGATCGCTGCGGATCCTTCAAACGCCTATCTGCATTCAAGACTGGCAAACCATTACGACAGCAATGGGCTAATCGCACTCGCCACAGAGTGCAGTCTGCGTGCGCTGAATTGCGATCCAACACACATTGATTCTCTGCATCTGTTGGGAAGCTTCGCGATGGACGCGGGCCGCTTTGCCGACGCGAAGATGTATTTCGATCGCCTCATTCAATGCGCACGCATTTGCGAAGACATCGATCCGGAGAATTTGGAAATGGTGGTTACGCAATCGCTCATTGCACTCATGATTGCAAATCACGGCCTGGATCTAACTGACGGTCTTACATCAGACGTCCGTATTCGAACATCACGACTCGACCCGGAGGCGACCGACATGTCGCCGAACGAGTTCGTCGCCGCTCATCGAATTGACCTTCAGACACCCGCAGGAGCGCAGAAGCTTGTCGATCTGTGTCTGGGAAGGCCCGTCGCCAGTCGGCCAGTACCGACATACGCGCGGCGTGATTCGCTGGACGACGACTCCGATTTCGTAGCTCCACTGGAAGTTCCATTACATTCAGCCGTCGCGTTAGCTTCGATGGTGGCGCCACGAGTGGCCGAAACTCGCCGTCATTTCGGACGCAACGACCCCATCAGCTCTCACCGCATCGGTCGCAACGATCTGTGCCCCTGCGGCAGCGGGCGTAAGTTCAAGAAGTGCTGCGGCTAGCTGGCCTTCAAGGCTTGAAGTTCATGTCGCGAGTGGCGTGATGACAACTTCGCCCCCGGCCTTGTGCCGGGGGCTTGACGGCCTTTGCACAAGTTCGAGTCTGAGCGAATTCTTCAAAAGGAACCCCCGCATGAGCACTACCCCGCGTCGTGAGTTCTTGAAGCAAGCCGGAGTCGCTTCGGCAGTGGTAGCAATTGGCACCAGCAGCGCTTCAGCGCAAGCGGCGAAGAAGGTTGTCGTCGCCGTGATCGGTACGGGCGGAATGGGCTCGTCGCATGTCAGAAATCTTGCAGCCCGGAAGGACATCGAGTTCGCGTATGTCTGCGATGTTGATCAGACCCGATTGGCGGCTGCGGCAAAGATCGTGACGGAGGCCGGGCATCCGGCTCCTCAAGCAGTGGGAGATCTCCGCAAGGTGCTCGATGACAAGCGCGTCGATGCCGTTTGGATTGCGACGCCGGATCATTGGCATGCTCCCGCAGCGATCATGGCGCTTGATGCTGGCAAGCACGTCTATGTCGAGAAGCCGTGCTGTCACAACATCCGCGAAGGGCAACTGCTGACTGAGGCCGTCAAACGCAGTGGCAAGCATCTGCAAGTCGGAACGCAGAGCCGCAGCGGTGCTCCGGTGCGAGAAGGCATCGAACGCATCCTCAAAGGCGAGATCGGCGATGTGCTCGTCTCGAAAGCATGGAACAGCCAGAAACGCGGAACGATCGGCAAGAGTCAGCCGGGCACTCCGCCTGCGACGCTCGACTACGACACATGGCTCGGGCCTGCTCCGCAGACGCCCTATCGACCGAACATGCTGCCGGGAATTTGGCGCTGGTGGTACGACTTCGGCTGCGGCGATGCCGGGAACGACGGAGTGCATGACATCGACGTCGCCTGCTGGGGACTGGGAGTTGATACGCATCCTGCAACCGCAGCCTGCATCGGCAACAAGCACTTCTTCGATGACGATCAGCAGTTCCCCGACACTCAATACGCGGTATTCGATTACCCGGCAGCGAATGGCGGCAAGCGGAAGCAACTGATCTTCGAGCAGCGCATTTGGTCGCCCTACGTGCAAGAGGGCTACGAGAA
>CAZNMS010000264.1:0-11845 GCA_964573505.1 uncultured Planctomycetaceae bacterium
ACTTTTCGGTCCATGGGATGAGTTCCCATCCGCCCATTGTCACTTCAGTTTCGCGGCGCATCGTCTGCAACAGCATGTTCGGGAACAGCAAGGGGAACTCGGTCGGGTCTTGCTCCCACATTTGATAGAGCCACTGATAGCGGTACTCGTCGCGGAGAAAGACGAACTTCACAACGTCGCCCGGCTGATACTCGGCAACGACTCGAATGAGTTCGTCAGCCGACTGAATGGGGTAGTCGCCGATCCGCACGATGATGTCGCCGGGACGAATGCCGGCTTTTTCAGCCGGCTTCCCGTCGACCGCCGTGCCGACCATACAGCCGAAGCGGTGCGAGCCCGTGCCGACTCCGACAAACGCCGCGCCGCGTTCAACGAGCGTGATGCGCGGGTACTGGCGATGAAACTCGGCAAGCTGCTCGGCAGACAGCGGATGCCCCTTCAACAAATAGAGACTCCTCACCGAATCAGCGCGACCGAAGTGCTGCAAGCCCTCTGCTCCGCCTTTCCAGTTGCGGTCGATCAGCCCGTATGTCGGCATCGAGTCTTCGTCTTCATCCAACAAGAATCGCTGAGACGACTGAGGCATGCTTCCGATCTGTCCTTTGAAAGCTCGAATGGCGCGCGCCGCTCGTATCGTGCGTTGAAAGACATGCCGATCGAGCACCTCTTGAGCGCGACTCGCAACCGCCGGACTGCCTTCACGAGTGAGCTGCTTCAACGCCTTTTCTGCCGGCACCCAGCTCGCCTCGTCTTTTGCTTCATCAAGGATCTCAAGCACTCGCACCGCGCGAATGCCGGACTCAAGGCCCTCTTGCAAAGCTGCCTTCAGCGCCGGTTCAACAACGCTCGGACCTTTCGAGGCAAGCGCCTTCAACGCTGTCTCGCGACGATCGACGTTGTCGTCGCGGAGTTGCTCGAACAGCACAGCGAACGAGTCCGCAGACGGAGTTGCTTTCGGCTCGTCTCCCGCGACCGCACCGAGCACGATCACAAACGAAGCCGCTGCCAACACGATGTGAGAATGAAGTCGCATAAGCCCACTGAGCTTTCGAAGGGATCTCGCTTTGATCGTCGACGACTGACGAAATGACTCGCGAAATCGAGCGAATTCAGATCGTGTCAGAATCCGCTGACTCCGGCCAGAGCGTTCTCAGAGCGTCGCTTTCGCGACTACGGGGACTGCGCTAGATTTGCCGCCCCTTCATGGGATCAACGGACGTTCCGACCTCCTGAGGAACACATCCGTTTTTGAGTACGACGGACTCGCAGTCCGTCGCTTCTCTCGAAGTCCGACGGACTACAAGTCCGTCGTACCAGTGTTCCTCACTCATTGTGCCGGCCCCCGGTGAGGAACTCATCTCGACTCCCCTCACGACAAGGACGCATCAATGGCTGTCAAAACCGCTCCGAGCAAACCGACTTTCGAAGACGACAACCTCAACAACGCACTCGGTCAGATCGAGAAAGCCTTCGGCAAGGGCTCGATCATGAAGCTCGCCGACTCGACCGCAATGGTCGTCTCGGGCATCTCAACCGGAGCATTGTCGCTCGATATGGCGATGGGCGGTTTCGGTTATCCGCGCGGCCGCATCATCGAGCTATTCGGTCCTGAATCGAGCGGTAAGACAACGCTTGCTCTGCACGCGATCGCCAGTGCTCAGAAGGCCGGAGGCGTCGCCGCCTTCATCGACGCCGAGCATGCACTCGATCCCTCATGGGCAAAGCGATTGGGAGTGAACCTCGAAGACTTGCTCGTCAGTCAGCCGTCTTATGGTGAGGAAGCTCTGCAGATTGCCGAGATGCTGATCAAGTCAAATGCCGTCGACATCATCGTTGTGGACTCAGTCGCCGCACTCGTGCCGAAGGCTGAACTCGATGGTGAGATCGGCGATACGCACGTCGGCTTGCAGGCTCGCATGATGAGTCAAGCCATGCGAAAGCTGACCGGCGCGATCTCTCGTTCGAAGACGACGGTGATCTTCATCAATCAGATCCGCGAGAAGATCGGCGTGATGTTCGGTAGCCCCGAAACAACGCCGGGCGGACGTGCTCTCAAGTTCTATAGCTCGTGCCGCATCGACGTTCGCAAGGTCAACGTCCTCAAGGAGGGCGAAGACATGATCGGCATTCGCATGAAGGCGAAGATCGTAAAGAACAAGGTCGCTCCGCCATTCAAGCAGACGGAATTCGACATGTACAACACGAGTGGCATCAGCCTCTCGGCGGACGTGATCGACATGGCCGTTGAAGACAAAGTCATTCAGAAGAGCGGTGCATGGTTGAGCTACGGCGAAACGCGACTCGGTCAAGGTCGTGATAAGGCTCGGCTCTACCTCGAAGAAAACCCGGCCTTGCTCGAAGAGATCCGCCGCAAGGTCATCACCGCGCGCGGCTTCATTCACATGCTCGAAGCGGGCGACGCGCCAACGGCGTAAGCGGCATCTACTCAAATCTGGTCCGACTGAATTACCTCGTTTGATCGGACCGTTACGCGAGCGGCAGTTGAGAACCTACCGGCGAATTCTTGAACGACGGACTTGTAGTCCGTCGAAGATTGGGCGCGACGGACTACAAGTCCGTCATACCGGTATAAACTCATCTGCCGCTCGCCTAAGTGCTCTTCGCCACTGTTGCGGCATGCAAACTGAGCATCGTCGGTGAGAACCCAATTCCTTACTCACCGAGAATCGAAGGTCGCACTCGCTGCGCACTTTGGCGAAGGGCTCTCATTGAGAAGTTGGGACTTTCTCGATCTCATCATGCAGCACTACACCGACCAAAACTCATGGAACGCCATCCGAGCGCAAGTCGATTGGACGTTCAAAGCGAATGAACCGCCGGGACTGCACGAGAAAGCTGCTTACTTCACGACTTTGCCGCCGGAGACTCCGAACCTCGCCACTCGGCTTCGGATTCCCAAATACAAGATCGAGTACGTCTTTGCCTTCGCAGATAACTTTGATCTCAAGCCGTTGCCGGGCGGTCGCGGCGATTACATCTTTTACTCGCCGATTGATTATGTCGTTGTAGAGTCGAGACAGCAGTTTCACGGTCGCCGAGAAGAGGCTTGCTCAAAATGATTGGCGGAATTGATCTCACGCTGAGTTGTGATGACCCGGATCGAGCCCTTCGATCGGCGTTAGCGGTGCTCTCGAAGCAGTGGAAACAATGCATCATCGAAGATGCCGTGACTGCGACGGACCTATCCCCAATTGAGATCTCGAAGATACCTCTACCGGCAGAGCTGCTTGTTTATTGCGATGAATCGTCGCAGCAATCTTGGCAGAACGACGGCGCCACTCCTGAGAACTGCAATCGAATGGTGCATCTCATTCGCGGCGACGCCGGGCTAACTGTCGTCGTCGACGATCCCAATACATCTGAGATGCGAGCGTTGCTCAACGAGATTCAAGAGTCCCTGCGGCGCGCCGCTGCCTGATCTCGTTCGACACCTCTTTTGGAACGGTGACAGCATGATGCGACTCGTTCTTCTGTTCGCGGGGTTGATGGTCGCAGAACTCACTCTGACTGAGGCTGCCGATCAAGCACCCGTCCGGCGAGTCATTGTTGTTCGCGGAGCCTCAGGGACTGCGGAATACGGCAAGCTCTTCGACGACTGGGCCGAGCGTTGGGAGTCAGCAGCAAAGGCCGGCGGTTGTGAAGTCATCCGCATCGGACCGACTGAAAAGAACTCCGCGCCCGGCGAAGCGACTGATCGCGAGCTTCTCCTCAAGAGCCTCAGTAGTTCGACGAATCAAAGCGTGAGCGAACTATGGCTCGCGCTCCTCGGTCACGGCACGTTTGATGGCAAGACGCCCCGCTTCAATCTGCGCGGAGACGATGTCTCTTCGCTCGATCTTCAGAAGGCGCTCAGTCAGCGAACGGAACTCACTGCGATCGTGAATTGCGCCGCAGCCAGTAGTCCATTTCTCACGGATCTCGCCGGCCGTAATCGCGTCGTCATCACCGCGACAAAGTCCGGCTCAGAACAAAACTTCGCCCGCTTCGGCGAATACTTCTCGAAGGCGATCGGCGACCCCGCGAACGATCTCGATAAGGACGGCCAGACGTCGCTCTTCGAAGCGTTCCTCATGGCGAGTCGCCAGACAAAGCAGTTCTACGACTCGGACGGGCGGCTCGAGACCGAGCACTCACTGCTCGACGACAACGGAGACGGGCAAGGCTTACGTGCCGACTGGTTTCGCGGCTTGCGACTGGTGAAGAAGCCCGACAAAGGTCAGTCGATCGACGGACAACTCGCGCAGCAATTCCGACTGACACTGAGCCCGCGTGACCAAAAACTCGCCCCCGAGATCCGCCGCGAGCGAGACACACTCGTGCGGGCCGTCCTGCAACTGCGTCAGAAACGATCGACCTTCAACAGCGACGACGAGTACTTCGCAGAACTCGAAAAACTCTGCCTCAGAATCGCCGAACTCGATCAAGCCGAGTAACAACCCCGAGTAGAAACAATTACTTTCGAGCTCACGCAATTGATATCAACATAAGACACAAGGAAGCCGACCAGCTTGTTGAGCGCCATTCCATTGCCTCAATTCCTCTGCCAATTATTTGCATATCAAAATGACTGAGAAATTAGGGCAGTGGAATAAATGAGCTAACACGTAGCGTTGACCGCTTCGGGAAACCCGATTGCGGGGCCTACAGCAGAATCTCGCGAACGATTCGTGCCGGCTGATTATTCGTGAGGCGGAAGTCTCGACCGTTCGAGCGATAGGACAGCTTCGCGTGATCGAGTCCTAAAAGGTGCAGCACGGTCGCCTGATAGTCGTTCGGGGTAATGATGTCTTTCACGGCTCGATGTCCGACTTCATCTGTTTCGCCAAAGGCGAGACCGCCTTTGAAGCCTCCGCCCGCAACCCAAATCGAGAATCCCTGACCGTTGTGATCGCGGCCGCATGCAGCATCGAGATTGCCTTCGGTCACGGGTAAGCGACCGATCTCGCCGTCCCAATGCACGATCGTCGAATCGAGCATGCCTCGCTGCTTGAGGTCGGTCACAAGCGCTGCTGCCGGTTGATCGGTGCGACGGCATATCTCAGGCAAAGCCGTGCGAATGTTTTGGTGATTGTCCCATGGCTGACCGCCCAGAAAGAGTTGCACGAACCGCACGCCGCGCTCGATCAATCGTCGGGCAATCAAACAGCGCGTGCCGTACTCGCGCGTATGTTCCTGATCGAGCCCGTAGAGCTTCTGAATGTGCTGCGGTTCCTGAGAGACATCGAGCGCATCCTTTGCCGCTGTCTGCATTGCTGCGGCGAGTTCATAGCTCTGAATGCGCGTCTCTAAGTCAGCTTCACCCGGTCGCTGCTGAAGATGCCGCTGATTGAGTTGCCGCAAGAAGCCGAGATTCTGTTGCTGCACCACTCCGCGCAGTTGAGGCGGCGCATCGAGGTTCAAGATGCGCGGCTCTTGAGCCCGCAAGACCGTGCCTTGATAGAGCGGCGGCATAAAACCACTCGACCAGTTGTGCGTGCCATCAACCGGATGCCCGCCCGGATCCGAGAGCACCATATAAGCCGGCAGATTGTCAGCCGCGCTGCCGAGCGCGTAGCTCAGCCAACTGCCGAGCGTCGGCCGTCCGGTCACTCCTGCAATGCCGCCATGAAAGTAGCGGATCGAAACCTCGTGCCCGTTATGCCCCGTATGCATTGAACGCAGGACCGCGATGTCGTCAGCAATTGAGCCGATACGGGGCAAGAGTTCGGAGATCTCAGTCCCGCACTCGCCATGCTTCCGAAAGCGCCACGGACTGCCGAAGAGCTTCTTATTCGCGCGGTTCACAAAGCTGTAGACGATGTCGCCGGAGTACTCCGCCCCATGATGCTTCGCTAGCTCCGTCTTTTGATCCAGCAAGTCCACATGCGACGGTCCTCCGTGCATAAACAGTGACACGAGAGCCGTTGCGCGCGGGGCAAAATGAGGAGCACGCTCCTGCAAGTTCAGCGGCAGATTCTCCGGCGGCTTGCTCGATGTCTCCGCTAAGAGCCCATCACGTTGCATGAGCTGAGCAAGAGCCGCAGCACCAATGCCGTAAGCCGAAGTCGCCAGAAAGTCGCGGCGCGAAGAGATCATCTCGATTTACCCACAGCGAGAATGGACAACGAAAGAGAGTCACCGACAGCCCGCCACAATGACTGAGTCACACTGGTACGACGGACTTGTAGTCAGTCGATCTGCGGCGGCGACGGACTGCAAGTCCGTCGTACAGAGATGCGTGCACGGAACGCTGAAGTTACGCAGGAATGAACGACATCGCACCGAGAGTCCCGCCTCTGTGTCATCGCGCTATGTCAGAAAAATTGCCGAGTGGACCTATAAGCCGGGTTCTGTCGAGAACGATCATTTCTCTGGGATGCCGATTGCTCGGATCCTCAAGCAACCTACCCGAAGGTCGGACGGTTCGGACGCTCCGTGAGCGAGCTTTCGCGCGCTCTCCCTTCTGCTTGGTCTTGCTCCGGATGGGGTTTTCATAGCCAATCGAGTCGCCCCGATTGCTGGTAAGCTCTTACCTCACCGTTTCACCCTTACCTCTCGCGATCTGCCCGAGGCACTGCTCGCCAAACGGCGAACCGCTAACGAACAGCGCTGCCGCCTAACGCGACAGAGAACGCGATAAACAGCGATCGCGACAGGCGGTTTGCTTTCTGTTGCACTCTCCCTGGCCTCGCGGCCGGTCGGCGTTACCGACCATCCTGTCCTGAGGAGCCCGGACTTTCCTCCATGAAAAATTGAGCAAGCTCAACTTCTCACAGCGATCGTTCGGCCCACTCGGCGGGTGGGATTATGCGGCTCAGTCTCCAAAACAAAAGGAGCTTCGCCGGATTGCACAAGCATTGCTTCAAACTCGCAGCTCGTTCGCCAACGGGCCATGCAGACCTCGATCAGCGGCAATAATTCAGTGGGCGCCGACGGCATCTCGATAAGTGGCCAAATCTCATGTTTTGACCCCGGATTTGGCCACTTATCGGGGCAGTTCCTAATGTCCGAAGGACGTTGGGTGATATGAAAAAGAGACTGCGAGTTCGCTCGTGACGGCAAGTTCAACTCGTGAAAGTGAACGTCGTCCCGCTGCGGCTCAGGATGGAATCCCAAGCTACTTTTCGGGGCAGCCTTTTGAGAGCCGCAAGCCGCGAGGCCGTAGCTTGCCTCGCTGAGTCGAGCACTCAACGAACAAGACTCGCGACTGACCCATGAGTCTGAGCTGACCAGTCGCGGCTTCTTCCGACGAGGGGTCAGAGGAGAGCTTTGCCTACCGTGCGTTGGCGAAGTTGCTTAGCGATCCCGTCCCGGCTTCAATCGGCACGGAGTCGATCGCAAGATCTGCTTTGCGATCCGGAACGGTCAGCACTTTCTCAGGATGTTTTGAATGCCTCAGTTTCCGAGTGTGTCGTCACTCAAGCGGTTCGAAGATTTCACTGCACGATTGGCCGAGTTAGCACTGAAGCTGCCAGTCGATCGCGATGTCAGCGCAGCGGGGCCGCTTGCTCGGCCACTGGTCCGACAGATGGGACCGGCGCTGGGTAATCGTTTTTGCATCCTGCCAATGGAAGGATGGGACGGCACGAGCGACGGCAAGCCGACGGACCTCGTGCGTCGACGTTGGCGCAACTTCGGACTCAGCGGCGCCAAACTGATTTGGGGCGGAGAAGCCGTCGCAGTTCGCACCGATGGCCGCGCGAATCCGAATCAGCTCGTCATCAATCAAGACAACCTCGCGGATCTTGAAGCGTTGCGAGATCTGCTCGAAGTCACGCACGAAGAGCACTTCGGTTCGACCGACGGTTTAGTCGTCGGCTTGCAACTGACGCACTCGGGCCGCTTCGCACGACCGCGCGACAAGAAGACAGCCGAGCCGCGCACGGTCTATCGACATCCCGTGCTCGATGGCCGATTGGGGATCAATGACGACCGCCTGCTCTTGAGCGATGACGAGATCAAACGATTGATCGACGACTTCATTCGGGCCGCTCAGCAAGCCGCGAACGCCGGCTTCCACTTTGTGGATATCAAGCACTGTCACGGCTATCTCGGGCATGAGTTCCTCTCCGGCTTTGATCGCCCCGGAGCATTCGGCGGTTCGTTCGAAAACCGGACTCGCTTTCTGCGCGACATCGTCTCGGGCATTCGCGCGGCCGCGCCGGGACTGGAGATCGGCGTGCGGCTCAGCATCTATGACTTCATGCCCTTTCAACCGGGACCGGATCGAGTCGGACAAGGCGCGACAGCAAGCCCCTATCGCTACGCATTCGGCGGCGACGGAACGGGCTATGGCTATGAACTGAGCGAACCGCATCGCTTCGTTGAGCTGCTTAAGCAGCTCGACATTGAGCTGCTCTGCACGACGGCAGGTAGTCCTTATTACAACCCGCACATGCAACGTCCGGCAGCGTTTCCTCCATCCGACGGATACTTGCCGCCGGAAGATCCACTAGTCGGTGTCGCGCGGCAGATCATCGCGACGGGCGAACTCAAGCAGCGGCACCCCGACATGATCGTTGTCGGCTCGGCGTACTCGTACTTGCAGGAGTGGCTGCCGAACGTCGGGCAAGCCGTGCTGAAAGCCGGATGGGCGGACGTTATCGGTCTCGGTCGAATGGTGCTGTCTTATCCCGACTTGCCGGCGGACGTATTGGCCGGTCGCCCAATGAAGAGAAAGCACATCTGCCGCACCTTCAGCGACTGCACAACGGCCCCGCGCAACGGAATGGTCTCAGGCTGCTACCCGCTCGACGACTTCTACAAACAACGTCCCGAACGCGAGCAACTGCAACGACTGAAGGGCGAACTTTGAGGAGCGTTGAAGAGCGACTGCTGATCGAACTGAGTGGCGAGCTGCCGCTCAATCTCATCTATGCCGAGTTTCCAATTCCGGTATGAATCACGCCCTCAAAACGAAGCGACTGCCTTGCGGTCTGCGAGTCCTCTTCGATCAAGGATGCCTTCGATGCCTACGCAATCGCTGCCAACATTCGATGCCATTCCGGCAAGCGTGCTTCAACTCGCAGAACGACTCGGAGTCACTGACAAGCTTGATGGCGTCGTTGAGATGACCCGCGATGTCTTCCCGGATTACGAGATCTCGCTCGAAGCAACGCAGGACTACGAATGCGAATCCGAATGGTGGATCACGGTCGTTGTGCAGATTCCTGACGAAGCCAATTTCGAGACTGAGGTCGAGCGCAACTCCATTTGGGCGCACCGCATTTTCGAGTGCTGTCCGGCGCCGCTGAGTTGCTCGTTCACGATTTTCATGAAGTGGGACTCATGATCCGCCCCGAAGACCTTGCCGAACTTGCAACGACATTGGCTCAAGGCGCGAACGAAGTTCATTGGCGAACGGCCATCGGACGTGCCTATTTCGCCGCGTTTCACCGAGCACGCGAACTCTTCCGTGATCTCGGTTTCGAGCCGCCAAAGGGAGATCAATCGCACGCCTTCCTGTGGCGCCGATTACAGAACTGCGGGCATACGAAGCTGAGAGAAGTTCCTCATCGGACGGGCCGACACAATGGGTGAGGAACACTGGTACGACGGACTTGTAGTCCGTCGATCGTCGTGAGAAGCGACGGACTGCAAGTCCGTCGTACCCCAAAACGGATGTGTTCCTCAGAAGCCGGGCACCTACTCCAGCAATTGCGCAATGCTCGCAACGTTGCTGACTACGACATCCAACAGAAGATCACTCGAGGAGACATCGCCGGGTTGCTCCCGATCGTGCGCGACATCTTCGCGGTACTCAGCGAAATCACCGAGCGCGAAGCTCATGACGCTGCTGATGCGATGCGCAAATACGAACGCAACGTGCTCGGTGAGCAAACATGGCGCGGAAAGCCTCGCTGAGTCTCGCCGCTCGATGTAGCAACGATTCCACTACACCTTCGACGCTGCAACTCGATCTTCAGGGAGCGGCGGTTCGCCGGGAGCTGCGCCGGGCTTTTCAGTGGCGGCGGCTTGCGCTTCGACTTTGGCGCTTCGCAGATTCTCACCGAGATTCAGCCGCCATGTTTTTTCCTTCTGTTCGAAGAGGATGAAGTCCTTCGAGATCGAGGTGACTCGCGCATCGAAGCCTGCGTACTTCAGCGGCTTGCCCTCACCCAAAATCAACGTGCGGTTGTTGGCGCGGTCATAGAGAAAGGCGCGTCGCTCGTTGTCGGCGGCAACGAAGCCGGTCAAGAACGTGAAGAGCGCAGTGTCGTCCTGCACGGTGATCGACAGCGGCAATGTCGCTGTCTGAGGCGGTTCGCCCGCGTCGGTCACAGAGACCGTGAGCGTCACTGTTCCCGGCTGAGAGTTCGCCGCCGGAGTGAATGAAACTTCGCCGGTCTTCTCGTCAATCGTCGCACCTTCGGGCTTCGGATCCGCGAGCTTGAACGTCAGCTTGTCGGCTTCCGTCTCAACATCAGTCGCCGACACTTTGACCGTCACCGGTTGACCGAGTGTCGCAATAATTTCACCCGGAGGAGTGATCTTCGGCGCGGCGTTGACATCCTTCAGCGTCAGTTCGAACTCAGAGACAAGCGGCTCTTTCAAACCCGGCGCGGTTGCTTTGAACTTCACTTTGGTCGGCCCTGCTTTCGCATCGGCCGTCGGCTTCCAACTGAGCTTGCCGTCTTCGAAACGCATGCCTTCCGGCACCTCCGAGATGACTTCGTACTTCGGCTTCCCCGAGCGAACATCAAACCCACTTGCTCGCGGTTCAGCAGAGAGACTGCCTCCGCGAATCACGCTCTTATCACCAATGAGTTCGAACTTCGGTCGATACGGCACCGGCTTCGCAAACGGATTCAGTTTGATCAGGGACACGTAATCTGCCTTCGTCTTCTTCGCGAAATCGGGATGCACCGGCGACAACTCAACGACGGTCCCGGCCTTCAACACGAGCTTCGAATCGGTGCCGCGTTCGGCTTGCTCACTGCTTGTCTCGATCTTCCAAACATCAACTCCGGCACTGCTCACAACGACGAATTGATCGCCAACTCGAACTTCGAATGAACCCTTCTCGGGAAAGCCTTTCGCGTTTGTGACTTTGATTTCGGTCGTTCCCGCCTTCACGTCCTCAACGATCGTTGCGCGAGGAAACAACGTCGTCCCTTTGACGGGCGCATCTCGCAGCGACATCGCTTCCGCCATCAACGTGATGCCGAGTCGCGGAGACGAACTGCTATCGAGCGTTTCAACATTGATGGTCGTGATCTGATGCAGGACGTTCGCGCGATAGAAGCGGTAGAGCAGTTCTCGAACCTGCTCCATCGAGCCTTCGCCAGTCACCTTCACGCGCACGGTCACGAACGAGTTGTCGCGCGTTGCAGCGATCCGCTCGGGAGTGACTTGCGGATTGTTGAGCTTCACAACGACTTCAACGAGATCCGACAACCACTGCTTGTAAGCAATCGATGCCTGCGAAGCGTTCGACGACAAGCTGCGTTCTTTGAACGCGACCATCTTGCGTTGCTTCTCGGTTGCAGCGTCGAAAGTGTCGGTCTCGCGCTTCAATGCGAGCTGAGCCGAATTCAGCTTCTTTCGCTCGTCGACGATCGGCCCGCTCAACACGCTCCAAATGGCGGGGATCACAACGAGCACCGCAAAGGTCCCGCCGAGCGCCACTGCCAGTGTCTTTTCACGTTTAGTCATGAGGTCTTCACTTATACGGCACGCGGTCAAGAGTGAGATGTTTAACCGCGAACCTCAGGCGAGCGCGTGCAAGCCGCCAATGGGTTAACACCGGCGGCTCGAGTAACAGTGCGAATCGAAAAGGGTGTGACCGGCACTCCGGCGCTGAATTGGAGTCGTCTCCGTCCGGCTCGCCCGGACGGGACGAACG